>NZ_JBBBVQ010000011.1:0-189088 GCF_037199735.1 Oryzifoliimicrobium ureilyticum
AGCTCAAAAGCCAAAACCCGCACAATCAGCAATCCAGCCAATCAAGGAAACAAGATACAAAGGCAACAACCGCTTGCAGCGCCCGCCGCCCTCGTCAGTGAGCGGGCTTATAGACCCACCCAAGCTAATCAGTCAACACCTACCCCAAAAGTTTTTGACATTTTTTTTACAAGGAAAACACAACGCCAGGTGGCCGGCTTTTGGAAGCACAGCGATATCAGGGGCGGCGTTAGCGACTGGTCGTGAACTTGGAACGGAACCGAACAAAGGGCTTCGGTGTTTCCAAGGCATAAATTGAGAAAGGAGAACCATTATGGCACCCAACACGGATAGTGATGATTACAAGAGTGCAGTTAATGACGACATTTCCTCGCTGAAGAAGGAAATTGCGCGTTTGCAGAAATTGGTCGCCGGCCATAGCGCAGAAGCCTATTATGAAATGCGCGATAAAGCCGGGAAGATCTACGACGAGGCGGCACCTCGCGCGAAGAATGCTGTCGACCATATCCGGTCTGAAAGCGCTGCCGCAGCACAGGTTGCGCGCGAACATCCAGCCGCGGCAAGCACGGCGATGCTCCTCGCAGGTGCAATCGGTTTCATTGCTGGTTACATTGTTGCAAAGCCTCAGCGCTCTCGCTCCCAATACTGGTGGCGTTAAGAGTACGCTCTTCTGACGACAAGCGGCGTCGGGCAAAGGCCCGCGCCGCTTTTCTTTCTTTACCGCGCGACAAAAGCAGTATTTAATCACGACTGCATATAAGAAGACGCACGTGACAGGGGAGGAAATCATGGACGCGTCAAGGGAGAAGGCCCGAAATTATATTGTCGAGGTCACTGCTGGTGGTAGAGGCGGCCCCTACGCCATCGGTATCATGAATGTCGAACAGGCACTCAGCCTGCCTGATATAGGTTTACTGTCGTATACGCATCCCGACCCCAAGAAGGCAGCGCGTGGTGTTGTTGTGGACCGTAGTGAACTGGCACGATTTGCTCAGCACTAAGGTTTTGGACGATCGAGGCGATGCATGTCTGGTTGAGTAATTGATCTGCAGCCTGCAGCTGTCGATATCGCTAGCAACGCGCGAAAAATTGGTGTTTAAGCCGTCCTTTCAGAAAATTGGGACGTCAGTGGTGAGACAACGCGTTTCGCATCGGAAGAAGACCGCACGCGAACAACGACCCGAGGAAGGCTCCGGCAAGCGAGTGATGCTGGCAAGAGCTCTTTCAAAACTTGGATACTGTTCTCGCACGGAAGCTGATCACCTAATTCGCCAAGGGCGCGTCTCGGTCGATGGACGCGCGACGATCAGCCCGGAGGCCTGGGTCGATCTCTCTCATGCGAAAATCGCGGTCGACGATGTTCCAATTCAGGCAAGCCAAAAGATCTATCTCATGCTGAACAAGCCGCGGGGAATGGTTACCACGCGCCATGATCCAGAGGGACGGCCCACCGTCTACGATTGCCTGTCGAAAGACGATTTGCCTTACGTCGCGCCCGTCGGTCGTCTCGACAAAGCGAGTGAAGGCCTTTTGCTTTTTACCAACGACACGGAATTCGCTCAGGCACTTCTCGATCCAGTGACGCATGTGACAAAGACCTATCATGTGCAGGTCGATCACCTCATCGATGATCAGACGCTCACGAAAATGGTCGACGGGGTAGATCATGAGGGCGAGCGCCTGAAAGCTCTTTCGGTCCGACTGCTCCGCTCTGGTGAAAAGAATGCTTGGCTTGAGATCCAACTCGATGAAGGTCGCAACCGCCATATCCGGCGTATGTTGGAGACACTGCAAATCGAGTGTCTGAGACTTGTTCGGGTTGCGATCGGCAATCTCGCGCTTGGGGATCTTCCCAAAGGCGCCAGCCGGCCTCTGGATAATGCTGAACTGCAAAGCCTCCAACAAGCAGTTCGCAACAGTGGCCAGGCACGGAATCTTTCTCGATGATCATGGAACCGCATGATTTCTGGCAGGCATTCGAACCTGCGCAGCCGCGGACGGTCACAGTTCCGCCAAGCTATGTTACCGAGATGCCTGATGGGCGCCGTCTTCGCCTGCCCATCCGCTTGCTCCCTAATCAGAAACAGGGGCTCGCTTCGTTGATCATCAATCAAGCAAGTTTCGTCGTTTTGGATGCGCTGGCAGATGCTTTGGCTTCCAAACTCTCGTCATACCGCCCCGATATCATCGTTGGGTTGCCGACACTCGGGTTAACGCTAGCCGCAGCTGTCGCCGTCAAACTCGGCCACGAGCGCTACGTGCCTTTGGGATTTTCGCGCAAATTTTGGTATGATGAGGAGCTGTCTGTTCCAGTTTCCTCCATCACAACGCCTGATCAGCAAAAGAAGCTCTATCTCGACCCACGCATGCTTCCGCTTTTGGAAGGACCGCGGGTCGTCTTGGTCGATGACGTCATATCGAGTGGGCGGTCGATCAGAGCCGCCTTGTCTCTGTTGGCGAGACGAAGGATCGAACCTGTCGCAATCGGTGCCGCCATGCTTCAATCGGACCGATGGCTCCATAGCTTGAAAGAAGGGCCGCAAGACGTTACTGGTTGCGTTGAAGGCGTGTTGCAAACCCCTCTCTTGCAATTGACTGCATCAGGCGATTGGCAGCCGGCTGACGAAAATGGCGCTGCCTCCTAAGCAAACGAAAAGACGGTCCGCGCGGCTTGACTTGATTGGTGAGCACACTAAAGCATGCGCATCAATCGCGGCTGCTACTTCTCTGAAGGTGGATCAACTGTGATGCAGGCAACCATGCTGTAATGGGGTTCAGATCATGCGCGTTCTTTCCCAAGCTCATTTCCCGGAACTGCCGAATTACTACCGCGGCAAAGTCCGGGAAAACTACGATCTTCCGGATGGGCGGCGCGTCATTATCAGCACGGACCGGCTCAGTGCCTTCGATAAGATCTTGACCTGCATTCCCTATAAAGGACAGGTTTTGACGCAAACCGCCCGCTACTGGTTTGAGGCGACCAGCGACATCTGCCCCAATCACGTTATCGACTATCCCGATCCGAACGTCGTTGTCGGCAAACGACTTGATATCCTGCCCGTCGAAATCGTCGTGCGCGGTTATCTCGCCGGTACAACCGGAACCTCCATTCTGACGCTCTATAAGAAGGGCGAGCGAGACATGTATGGGATACGGTTGCCCGATGGGCTGCGCGACAATGAAGTATTGCCACATCCGATCATCACACCCACAAGCAAGGAATTTGACGGCGGTCATGATGAACCGCTGACCCCAGCCGATATCCTTGATCGCGGATTGCTCGGTCAATCGCAGTGGGACACGGTCTCACAATATGCCCTCGCACTTTTTGCCAGAGGACAAGACTTGGCTGCGCGACAAGGTTTGATCCTTGTCGATACGAAATATGAATTCGGCACGGATGAGGATGGTAATGTCATCCTCGCCGACGAGATCCATACCCCTGACAGTAGCCGATATTGGCTTTCGGATGGATATGAAGCCGCGTTTGCGGCGGGCTCGCGCCCACCCAGCTTTGATAAAGATTTCGTTCGGTCCTGGGTGGCGGAACGCTGCGATCCGTACCACGACGAGATTCCAGAAATTCCTGAAGAACTGATACAGCAGACCTCTGAGGTCTATATAAAGGCTTTTGAGACGATTACGGGTCGGGCTTTTTCGAAGGATGATCGTGGCGAGAGCGTCGTCGACCGCGTTCACGACAACCTCACCGCCTATCTGTCGACACGCTAGCGGCTCCTTCTGACTTGAGGACCAAATGGCACGCATTCGAAGAAGCGCCGCAGAGACGAAAGAGAATATCTTGGCGACAGCCGAACTACTCTTTCGCAAAAAAGGGGTTTCTTCCGTTGCGGTGGCGGATATCGCTGCAGAACTTGGCATGTCGCCTGCCAATGTCTTCAAACACTTTCATACCAAGGCCGCTCTCGTCGATGCGGTTGTCGAGCGTCGGCTTCACGGCAAGACAGCACGGTTTTTATTGCCGGCGGCAGAAATGCCGGCTTCGCGTCGCCTCGAACATTTCGTTGTTGGTCTCGTCGAGAACCATCTCGAGGAGCTGGCGCAAAATCCCATCATCTTCGAACTCGTTATGGAAATAACTCAAACGAAGTCGCTTGCAGCCCAATGTTTCAAGCAGGAGCTGACAGAAGCGTTGAGGTCCATTGTCCAAGCAGGGATGGACGAAGGTCGCTATAATTGCAGCAGTGCCTCGTCCGCTGCCGAGCTTATCGGTCCGCTGCTCTCATGCGTTCTGCATCCCTTGTTCATTGCCCGTGACGATAAGGACACACTTTTAGCGCGCGCACGACAAATCGTGGCTTTCGTTGACGTGGGTTTGCGCAACAAGGCTTGCTAGGTGACGATTCATTGATTACGTCACTAACACTCTCTTTGAGTCGAAAGCGTTAAAGGCCGTTAATCCTAATTTGAAGCAAGCGCGCACACGTAAAATGAAATGTGAGTGTGATAAAAATGCACTGTGAGAAGCTTAAACACGTTGCTACAGTGCCGCGCGAATGGTTCGTCATAAACCGCTTTTGTTGATTCTATAGTGCAGAGATAAGCGAAACCCTAACGGCTTCGCGCAAACTGAAAACAAAGCTTGGTCGAGTACAGGAAGATATAGATGGTGTCCCCACGTTTTGCCTCACCGGCACTACTACTATTGTTGGCCAGCTGCTCTGTTGGCCCCGACCACGTACCGCCACAGATCCAGCTTCCTGCAAAATTCGGCGAAGGAACGGCAAAGCCCGCAAATGCCTCCGTGACAACGACCGCATGGTGGCGCGGTTTCCGCGACAAGAAGCTCGACGCTCTGGTTTCTGAAGGAATTACGCAGAACCTTTCGATCCAACAGGCTTTAGAGCGTATCAACTCGGCGCAAGCGCAGGTTACTGTCGCAGGTGCAGGGGCGCTGCCGTCTCTGGATATCGGTGGATCCCATACGGTCAGCGGACAGCTTGGAAAGGGCAATCCGAGAACTGGCGGCGCCGACGCCGGTGCCACCAATACATCAGCCGGCTCGGCATCGGTTTCGTGGGTCCTCGATCTTTTCGGTCAGTACCGGCGAGCCCGTGAAGGTGCACGCGCGTCTCTTGACGCTGCTTATGCCTCCGCCGACGCCGCCAAGCTTGCTTTTATCCAGGATCTGGCAAACAGCTACATCAACGCCCGTTATTATCAGGAGCGTATCGCTCTTTCGAACGGAGACTTGAAGTCGCGGCGCGAAACCTTCGATCTCACCAAGTTCCAGTTGGATGCCGGCGCAGCGTCGAGACTTGACGTCGTTCAGGCTGAAGGTCTTGTTCAGCAGACACAGGCGGAAATCCCAGGACTTGAAACGAGCTTCCGCCAGCAGGCACATCATATTGCGACGCTGCTTGGTAAACCCGCTTCTGCCTTGATGGACGAGTTGAAGCGGTCGGGACCGCAGCCGATATACCGCGGTCGTCTGGAGGCTGGTGTTCCGGCCGATCTTATCCGCAACAGACCTGATATTCGTCAAGCAGAGCGGAACCTCGCTGCCGCGACGGCTCAGATCGGCGTGGCAGAGGCCCAGCTTTATCCGACACTGACACTGAGCGGCTCGATCTCGCCGCAATATGTTCGTCCCGTCGGCCCCAACTTCAACCTGACCCCTTGGTCCTTTGGCCCATCGGTCACGCTGCCGATCCTGGATGGCGGCCGCCTGCGCGCCAACGTCGATATTGCGAAGTCAGACGCGAAAGTTCAGTACTTGGCCTGGAAGCAAACCGTTCTTTCCGCGGTTGAAGAGGTGGAGAATTATATCTCAGCAGTACGCCGCGATGCCCGCACGGTTGCTTCACTTCGCGCTCAGGTAAAGACGACGCAGGAATCGCTGCAGTTGTCGACAGCATCCTATAAGGATGGCGCGTCCTCGCTACTTGACGTTCTGGACGCGCAGCGGAACGTATCGACCGCACAAGCCAGCCTAGCTGCGGCGATACAACAGATGGCGACCGATTACGTTAATCTGAACATCGCGATCGGCGGCGGATACAATCCAGATGGCGCGCCGACGATAGCACCGCCAACGATTACGCCGGTCGCCGCAAAGTCGAAATTGAACTGATCACGACAGAGCTACTCTCGCCGCTCTATGCCCATCGCACCCCGAAGTTGGACAGCCAGCTTCGGGGTTTTCTATTTGACAGACAGTACCCGCGCACCCCGGTTTTTAGATGCCGCCTTTGCCAGGGCACATGTGATGATTTTCACGGTTTTCGAGAGCCGTGATGCGCTTTTCCATCGCCTAGAGAATGTCTTCCTTCTTCGTCAACCCGACAGTGAAACCTCCTAAAAAGTTTACGCGTGCCAAACTGTTGTCGGTGCAGATGAAATTAGGCGTACACAAACAGGACCACCGCCAAGATTGGGTCCGCATTAATCGGCGGCGGCCTTGTGAATGCAAGCAACTTGACAAACCGACCATCATCGTTCGATAAATCTTTACGCGCGTAAGCTTACGCGCTTATCCCGAAGGAGGAGCGGGCACCATGAGAACAATGATATCCATACTATCCGCTTCAGCAGCAGGTTTCGGCTTAATGGCTGGAATTGCGCAGGCTGACGAGCTGACAATCGCCACCGTCAACAACGGTGATATGATCATCATGCAGAAACTGTCGTCTGAGTGGGAAAAGCAGACCGGCAATAAGCTTAACTGGGTTGTGCTGGAGGAAAATGTTCTTCGCCAAAAGCTGACGACCGATATTGCCACGAAGAGCGGCCAGTACGACATCATGACGATCGGCGGCTATGAAGCGCCGATCTGGGGTAAGGCAGGATGGCTTCAGCCGGTTGACGATCTTGGAAACGACTACGACTACAACGACCTTCTTGAGCCGATAAAAGCCGGCTTGACGGTCAATCGTAAACTTTACGCGGTACCATTTTATACCGAGAGTTCATTCACGCTCTACCGCAAGGATCTTTTCGACGCAGCTGGTTTGAAGATGCCCGACCAGCCGACCTATGATCAAATCAAGGAATTTGCCGCTAAGCTCACGGATAAGTCGAAGGAGCAATACGGAATCTGCCTTCGCGGAAAGCCGGGCTGGGGCGAGAACATGGCTTTCCTCGGCACGATGATCAATACCTATGGCGGTCGCTGGTTCGATATGGATTGGAAGCCTCAGATCAATTCGACGCCATGGAAGAACGCCGTGACGGACTACGTCTCCCTGATGACGAAATACGGTCCCCCCGGTGCAACTGCAAACGGCTTTAATGAGAACCAGGCGCTGTTCTCAACTGGCCATTGCGCCATGTGGATCGATGCTACCTCCGCAGCGGGCCGCGTTTACGACCCTAAGCAGAGCAAGGTTGCTGACAAAATCGCATTCACCCGTGCGCCGGTCGCGGTCACCCCGAATGGATCGAGCTGGTCATGGTCTTGGAATCTGGCAATCCCCCAGACCTCAAAAAAAGTCGAGACAGCCAAGTCGTTCCTGAAATGGGCTACCTCGAAGGACTATGTGAAACTTGTCGGCGAAAAGGAAGGGTGGGTAGCAGTGCCGCCCGGTACGCGTAAATCGACCTATGCTTTGCCTGAGTATCAGAAGGCGGCACCTTTTGCTGATACCGTTCTGAAGGCTATTTTGTCAGCCGATCCTTCCAAGCCGACGAAGGATCCTGTGCCGTATACAGGCGTCCAGTTCGTCGCAATACCAGAGTTCCAGGCTATCGGCACAGTGGTTGGCCAGCAAATTGCCTCAGCGCTCTCAGGACGTGAGACGGTCGACGCAGCGCTGAACGCTTCGCAAAAGCAGGTTGAGCGCGACATGAAGAAAGCCGGCTATCCTAAATAAGCCAGCCGATCTGCATGCCTCTGTTGACGCGCTTTCGCTCTCAACGTGACGCGTTTCTATCTCCCGGCGAGACCGCCGGGACACATTCTAATAACTGCGATCGCCGTTAACGAGAGAGCGGCGCGAGGGAGACAATCATGAGACTGAAAGATAAAGTTGCGTTGATTACAGGCGGTGCGCGCGGGATTGGCCTCGGCTTTGCCGAAGCCTTCGTCAAAGAAGGTGCAAAGGTCGTGATCGCCGATATCAATATTACGCGCGCCCAAGAAGCCGCCACGCAGATCGGCCCTCAGGCCAAAGCGATCGCTCTCGACGTTACAGATCTTTCCCAAATCGATGCTGTCGTGAAATCCGTCGATGGCGAATATGGCGGCATCGACATTCTGGTGAACAACGCAGCGATCTTCGACATGGCGCCGATCAATGAGATTACCGAAGAAAGCTATCTCAAGGTCTTCGATATCAATTTGAAGGGACCGCTTTTTATGATGAAGGCGGTATCCAACGTCATGATCTCCCGGGGCCGTGGCGGTAAAATCATTAATATGGCGAGCCAGGCTGGCCGTCGCGGCGAGGCTTTGGTGACGCTCTATTGTGCTTCCAAGGCTGCCGTTATCTCTGCAACCCAGTCAGCAGCGCTTGCCCTGGTCAAGCACGGCATCAATGTCAATGCGATCGCGCCGGGTGTCGTTGACGGCGAGCACTGGGACGTTGTCGACGCGCAGTTCGCAAAATGGGAAGGCTTGAAGCCGGGCGAGAAGAAGGCTGCCGTAGCAAAGTCGGTGCCGATTGGGCGCTTCGCGACCCCTGACGATATCAAGGGTTTGGCGGTGTTTTTGGCTTCCTCCGATAGCGACTATATCCTTGCCCAGACGTACAACGTCGATGGTGGCAATTGGATGAGCTGATATAAACATTGGAAGCAATTGATGCAGGCTATTGTCTTTTCCGAAAAGGGCACCGCGACCGTCGAAAAGATCGACATGCCCGAACTGCGCCCAGGGCATGCCCTCATCCGAATCAAGGCTTCCGGCCTTTGCCATACAGATATCGACGTGCTGCATGCCCGCTATGGCGAAGGGCGTTTCCCGATCGTTCCCGGGCATGAGTTTGCAGGCTGCGTCGAGGCTGTCGCCTCTGATGTTCGGTCGCTGGCTCTCGGAGCACGTGTCGTTACAGATCCAAACCTGCCCTGCGGCACCTGTCGTTCCTGTCAGAAAGGCCTGACAAATCTTTGCCGCGACCTGAAAGCCTATGGCGTGACGACCAATGGCGGATTTGCCGAATACTGTGTGGTAAAAGCCGAACATTTACATGATATCGGCACGCTCGACTTTGCCACCGCCGCCCTTGCCGAGCCGCTCGCCTGTGTCTTGAACGGACTGCACAGCGCGGGATTGCAGGAAGGCGCCATTGCTCCAGAACGCGCACTTGTCTTTGGTGCAGGGCCAATTGGACTTCTAATCGCCCTTTCCTTGAAGGCGCGGGGCGTGAAAGAGGTTTCGATTGCGGATATAAACGAAGCAAGATTGGAATTTTCCGCCGATTTGGGACTGACACCTTTAAGGTCGGCATCAGGAGACTTGGCTTCTTTCAGGCGTCATTTCGATTTCGTCGCAGATGCGACGGGGATTGCCTCCGTGGCCGAAGCGATGATCGACTACACCGCAGACGGCGGCACGATCATGATTTTCGGCGTGTGCGCGCCGGAGGCACATATTTCTATTGCGCCCTTCGAAGTCTTTCGTAGGCAAATCCGGATTTGTGGATCGCATTCGCTAAACGGGAATATTCCTGAGGCGTTGGGCATTTTGCATCACGATGAGGGTGCGATGGCGCGGCTGGTGTCACACCGGCTGGCGTTGCAAGACGTGCTTCGGTTTTTCACGAGCAAACCGTCAAGCGCTGCCATGAAGGTGCAATACACGTCGGAATGAGAGATGGAAGATTGCAGCAGCCGCTGCCTTTTCCTCCTCTTCCCAATCGTTTAGGAACCGAAAGGAAACTGGGGGAATAAGCGTTGGGCAAGACCATCAGGACGATGGAAGATTTTTCGGAATTCGTCGGTCTGTCGCGACCGACGGTTTCCAAATATTTCAACGATCCAACCTCGGTGCGCAAAAAGACGCGCGACGCCATCGAGGTCGCGATTAAAAAATCCGGCTTCAGCCCGAATATGTTCGCCGTCAATCTCAATCGGCGACGCAGTAATATCGTTGGGGTCGTCATTCCAAATTCGACTGACCCATTCTACATGGCCCTGACGCGCCGGATCGAACGCATCGCGACAGATGCGGGCTTTCTCGCCTTTATCCTCTCATCAGACGGAAGCGCCGAATTAGAAGAACGCGCCATCAGAACTCTGAAATCAATGAATGTCGCCGGCGCAATCATCGCTCCGCTGGGGGTTGATTCTCACCATAAAGTCCTTGGAAAACTCGGCAACTCAGTTCCGATTGTGTACGTGGACTCGCCGATCGAAAGCGACACTTCGTCTTTCGTTGGAACAGACAATCGCCAAAGTTTTGGGCTCATCGTCGATTATCTTTGCCGCTCCGGTGAACCGCCCTGCTACCTTGGCATGCCGCGCCTTAATACAAATGCCGTCACCCGCCAGAAAGCTTATGAAGAGGCCATGGTCCAATTTGGGCTGGGACCGAAAATCATCTTGGTGCGTGAGACACGCAGTTGGGAATTCGAGGCTTTCGGCTTCGAAGAAATGTCGAGATTGATATCAGAAGGCCGCGCACTTCCCTCTCGGACCGTACTTTGCGCCAACGACCGAATAGCCTTTGGCGCAATTGCTGCGGCTTTCCAAAACGGGTTAAGAGTTGGTCACGGACCTGAATGCGATCTTCGGATTGCCGGCCATGACGACCATCCGCTTTCACGCTATGCCTGCCCGCCCATTACCACCGTTGCCCAGAATTACAACGAGATCGGCAGACTTGCGATGGACATGCTGCTTGAAAAGATTGAAGCAGAGATCTCGTCACGCGGGGCCGAGGATCGGCAGGTGTTGCTGAAGGCCGAACTTATGTTGCGCAGCTCTGCCTGACCTCATCTTTTTGCATGCGCGAGCCGCATCTTTCAAAGCGATCCAAACACAGCTCCCATCGATGTTCAATGGGGGCCAAACAACACGATGGCGGCAAGGGCGACGGCCAGCGCTGGAAACATGACGAGCATGCCGAGCCTTAAGAAGGCCATCGCGCCCATGTCGAGGCCTTCACGCCGCAACGCGGTTAGCCAGAGAATCGTTGCAAGCGAGCCCGTGACGGAAAGGTTGGGGCCTAGATCAACGCCGATAAGAACTGCCCCTGCCACGGTATCGGATACATGCGCGGCGGCAACGGCGCTACCTGCAAACAAGCCCGCCGGAAGATTGTTGACCAGGTTGCAGACCACAGCAACAATGAAACCCGCCCCTGCGGCAGTGCTCTGCGGAGAGGCTGCCGCATAGGACGACAGGGTCGACGCGAGCATTTCCGTCAGTCCCGTCTTTCCAAGGGCTTCCACCACGACGAAGAGGCCAGCGACGAGAGGCAGCACGCTCCACGAGACGCCCTTAAGAACCTCGACTGGCGACTGCCTGTTGACCAACAGTACGATCAAGGAAATGGCGGCACCGGCTACGAAGGTTGGAATACCGAGATCGGCGCCCATTGCGGACGCAATGACGAGAAGAACTGCCGTGATGATAAGGCCGCTTCCAGCAATCTTCGCGCTCTTCTTAAGCTGTGGTCTTTCCACATTCTCGGCGATTGTTTCCTGGGCTAACTCGTGACGTTGCGTGAGGTAGAGAACGAGGAAGGTCGCAGCAATTGCACCAATAGAAGGCAGGCCGAAGATGGCAAGCCAACGGGAAAGGGCAGGCATTTCACCGCCCGCGAAAACGACCAGATTGGCCGGATTGGAAATGGGCAGCACGAAGCTTGCGGCATTGGCGATGAACGCGCAAATCAGCAGATAAGGGAGAGGAGACTTGACCTTTGCAGCACGACAAGCGGCGTAGACCGCTGGCGTCAACACGACTGCGGTTGCATCATTCGACAGAAAAACCGTTACAACAATACCGACCAGATAGATCAGCACGAAGAGGCGTGTTGGAGACCCCTTCGCATAGGCTGTTGCGATGGCGGCGATCCAATCGAACAGCCCTTCAAGCCGAGCGAGTTCGGACAAAAGCATCATGCCAATCAGGAAGAGATAGACGTCAAAGCCCTTCGAGATACCCGTCCAGACGTCTATTCCGGTAATCGTCCCGAAGAGGAAAAGCAGAAGAGCGCCCAGCACCGCCCAAACCGCTTCCGGCAAGCGAAATGGTCTGACAACGATGCCGAAAGCAGTAAGGCCGGCGATGCCCCATGTTATTGACGTTGCTGTCATACCTGGCTTTCTTCCTGACTGATCATTCGCCGGGAGATGTAACAGCCCTTTTCAGAGAAGCAAGTAGCGGATCGTACGGAACCTTACACTGGCTGTCCCGTTTTAAGCGTGTTTATTCCCTTTTGGATTTTACCTATGACTTTATCTGGCCGTGTTACTCGCCGCTCGCTCATCTCACTTGCTGTTTTGAATTTCTTTCTCGCCGATGCTCGAGATGGGCTTGGTCCATTTCTGGATGGATTTTTGGCGACCCATGGGTGGTCTCCAATGACGTTGGGGTTCGTCGCCACGCTAGGCGGTGTCCTTGGGATGATTGCAACACCTTTGTTCGGAGCGTGGGTGGATGAAAGTCATCGCAAACGGCTACTGATCGCTCTTCCCGTTGTTTTGGTAACAGTTGCATCCCTGTGGACGCTGATTACCCCAAACGATGCCTCTGTTTTTGGTGGCCAGTCGGCAACGGCCGTGGTCGGCGCTATTGTCGGACCCGCATTGATGGGCCTTACATTAGGCCTGGTCGGCCAGCAGCAATTTTCCCATCAGGTTTCCAAGAACGAATTCTGGAACCATGCCGGGAACGTCTTTTCTCTTGCCGGGGTGTATGTCGCCTCGACTTATTTCGGGCAGAACGGCGTTATTGGGCTCATGATCCTGACCGCTGCAGCAACCCTGGTCGCGGTCTTTTTCATCCGGCCGCAGGAAATCGATCACAACGTGGCGAGAGGCCTTGAACAAGACGATGGCGGGCCCGGACCGTCGGGTTACTCCGTGCTGATCAGTAGTCGCGGGCTCATCTTGTTGGCCATTACCTTGATGATCTTCCATTTCGGAAACGCCCCGATCAGCCGCTTGATCGCACAGAATTTCTCGATCCAGCTTGGCACGCCCTTCCGTACCACCGCAATCACGACGGGCGTCTCACAAGTCTCTATGATTGCCGTTGCCGTTGCCGCACCATGGATTATTGCGCGCTTCGGGCTTGGCTTTGCTTTCATCGTCGCGCTTTGCGCTCTCCCCGTGAGAGGCGCTATCGCCGGCTTTTTTCCTGAATTCTTTTCGATTTACCCAGTGCAGATCTTGGATGGCGTTGGCGCCGGCTTGATCGGCATTGCAACACCTATCGCGGTGGAACGCATATTGTCCGGCAGCGGTCGCTTCAATGTGGGCTTGGCGGCAGTCATGACCGTACAAGGTATCGGTGCATCAAGCAGCAACATGGTTGCAGGCTGGCTTACCCATCTCGGCGGTTACCAGCTGGCCTACTGGGTGCACGGAGGCGTAGCCGCGCTTGCGCTTGCAGTTTTTCTTATCGGGCGACATGACATTGCTCCGCATAGCAAACCTGGAAGAGGATCGGCTAAAGGTTCGCTCGCCGCAGGCTGACGCATCGGCGGGAAAGGATCAATCTGCCAACGCCTGACCCACTGCCATAAGAGTGTTTGTTAAAGGTTTGGTCGAAAGGGTATCAATGAAGGGCGTATCCTGTCACAGTTGACACGACACTTCGCAAATGAGAGCCATTTCCAGTTTCAATTCAATTACTTCGACAGGAGCCGATTTTGTCCGTACAGCGTACAAGCTTCTATATTCTCTTGGTTCTCGTCACGCTTGGCTTCATCGGCGTCATCTTGCCCTTCTACTCGGCGGTCTTCTGGGCGATGGTGTTCGCAATCCTTTTCTTCCCTCTGCATTGCTGGATTGAAGATCGGCTCGGTGGCCGGCGCAGCCTAGCGGCAATCTTCTCCGTCTGCATTTGCCTCTTCCTGGTGATTGTCCCGGGTCTGCTTATCCTTGGTTCTCTGTTTCAGGAAGGCAATAAGCTTTACCAGCAGATCTCAAGCGGGCAGATCGACCTGCCCGGCATGGTGAAGAAAGTTCAGGACAGCCTGCCGGATTTCGTTCGTGACCGTATCGATGCTCTCGACGCGCAGGGCCTTGAAAATATCGCAAGACGCTTGTCCTCCAGCCTGATGCAAGGCAGTAGCTTTTTTGCAGGGCGGGCCTGGAACTTCGGTCAGAACACCCTGCAATTTTTCGTCGTCTTTGGTGTCATGATCTACCTTCTGTTCTTTCTCTTCCGCGACGGCCGGATGTTGGGCAGAAAGATTATGGAGGCCATTCCGCTCAGCGCCTCGCATACGCGCCGCTTTACGGAAAAGTTCACCTCGGTTGTCCGCGCCACGGTGCGGGGCAATATCATCATTGCCGTGGTGCAGGGCGTCATCGGCGGCGTCACGTTTTGGTTCCTGGGAATCGAGCCAGCCTTGCTATTCGGGGTCCTCATGATGTTCATGTCGCTTTTGCCAGCCGTCGGGGCTGCGATTGTATGGGGACCAATTGCACTTTACCTCGCGATTTCAGGCTCTTATGCCTCCGCCATCATCTTAGTGGTGGTAGGTGTGGTTGTGATCGGCCTCGTCGACAATCTGCTTCGTCCGCCGTTGGTCGGTAAGGAAACCAAGATGCCGGACTATGTCGTCCTGATATCGACGATCGGCGGCATTTCGCTCCTTGGGATCAACGGCTTTGTCATTGGGCCTGTAATTGCGGCTCTTTTCATCGCTGCTTGGACAATCTTCATCGAGGAACGCGACAGGGATGAGGCTTCGGCAAAGCCGCTTATCATCGAAAAGCGTCTTTAAGATCGGATCGCGCCACGCGTGAAAACGGCAAGGTGACGGTTAGTGTCGTGTGCTTCAAACATCGACATTTTGCTGTGGGGAACCTATGAAATAACGCATCATGCTCATGCGCTTCTTTGAATATTACCGCCCTTATCGCCGGCTATTTGTGCTGGATTTCAGCTGCGCCATCCTGTCGGGCCTGCTTGAGCTCGGCTTTCCAATGGCCATCAAACTGTTCGTCGACAGGCTGCTTTTAAGCCAGGAATGGGTCTTGATCCTTTTGGCTTCAGCCGGCTTGCTGGTGGTGTATGTCGTCAACACCGGGCTGATGGCGATTGTGACCTATTGGGGCCATATGCTTGGCATCAATATCGAAACGGACATGCGTCGCGCAGCCTTCGACCACCTGCAAAAACTCTCGTTTCGCTATTACGACAATCAAAAGACCGGTCATCTTGTCGCGCGCCTCACCAAGGACCTTGAGGAAATAGGAGAAGTCGCCCATCACGGACCGGAAGATCTCTTCATTGCGATCATGACATTCGTGGGCGCATTGATCCTGATGATCAGCGTCCACTGGCAACTCGGCGTAATCACCGCGATTGTCGTTCCTTTAACGGCATGGGTCACGAGCCGCTACGGTAGTCGAATGACGGCGAATTTTCGGGCGCTCTTCAACCGTGTCGGTGATTTCAACACGCGTATCGAGGAGAATGTCGGCGGCATGCGCGTCGTGCAGGCCTTTGCCAATGAAGATCATGAGCGCGGACTTTTCGAACGCGACAACCAGAACTATCGGAAAACGAAGCTCGAAGCTTATCGCATCATGGCCATGAGTACGTCGCTGAGCTACATGAGTATGCGGCTGACGCAGATGATCGTCATGGTCGCTGGCAGTTACTACGTCCTCGCCGGCGCGCTTTCTGCCGGCGGCTTCGTCGGCTTCCTTCTCTTGGTTGGAGTATTCTTCAGACCGATCGAGAAAATCAATTCGGTGATCGAGACCTATCCGAAGGGCATTGCCGGCTTCAGGCGTTTCACCGATCTTTTGGACACTGTACCTGACATTGTTGATCAGCCGAACGCCAAGACTGTGACAAAGCTCGATGGCGATATCGTCTACACAAAGGTCTCCTTCGGTTACGATCTTGGCAAGCCGGTACTCCGCGATGTCGATCTTACGATTCGGGCTGGCGAAACCGTCGCGTTTGTCGGGCCGTCAGGCGCCGGCAAGACCACGATCTGTGCCTTGCTGCCGCGCTTTTATGAGGCGACAAGCGGATCCATCACGATCGACGGCATCGATATCAAGGCGATGACGCTCGCCTCTCTCCGACGGCAGATCGGCGTCGTTCAGCAAGACGTATTTCTGTTCGGTGGAACGCTCCGGGAAAACATCGCCTATGGCAGGCTTGGAGCGGATGACGAAGCCATTTTGGAAGCGGCCCGGCGTGCGCATCTTGAGGATATGATCGCAGCCCTGCCGGACGGACTTGATACCGTGATCGGGGAGCGCGGCGTCAAGCTTTCCGGAGGACAAAAACAACGCGTCGCTATCGCTCGCATGTTTCTCAAAAATCCACCCATTCTTATTTTGGACGAAGCCACCTCAGCGCTCGACACCGAGACCGAGCGCGCCATCCAAAAATCGCTGGCAGAACTGGCCGTCGGCCGCACCACACTCATCATCGCGCATCGGCTGGCCACAATCAGAGATGCGGACAAGATCGTCGTGGTCGAGAATGCAAGCGTTGCGGAGCATGGTTCGCACGCACAGCTTCTAAGGCGCAATGGCCGATATCGCCAGCTTTATGATGCACAGGCGATACAGGCCAAGGTTTCTGAGTAGGACCGCAAAGCCCTACCGCATTGAAATCAGGCTTGGCTTTGCCTCAAACTCTCGGCGGCGGCTTTGATCACCTCAGAGACTTGCAGGATCTGCCTGACTAGCGGTGTGGACTTGCGCCATATGACGCCGATGGTCCGGCTCGGGCGCGATGAGGAAAAGCGGCAAATCGAGACGTCAGCAGAGCGCGTTTCGATGCCAACAGCCATGTCCGGGATCAAAGTTATGCCGATACCGGCACTGACCATTTGAACAAGTGTCGACAGCGAACTGCCTTCCATCACTTCCCGCGCCCGCGCCGGGCCGATATTGCAGAACGAGAGGGCCTGGTCGCGAAAGCAATGTCCCTCCTCCAGCAACAGCAAGCGCATTTCCCGCAACGCATCGGGCTCCGGGACCGGTTTGTTGCGATCGTCACGGTGCCTAACGAGGACGAATTCTTCGTCGAACAGCCTCATCTCGCTGATCGAAGGCTCTGAAACGGGCAGAGCCACGATGGCAAGATCGAGCCCGCCTTGGGCAATCTCTTGTGAAAGCTTGGCCGTCTGGGTTTCTCTTATCTCAATCTGAATCCCTTCAAAGGCCGTGTTGAGTTCTCTGATAATGGCCGGCAAAAGGTAGGGTGCAATTGTCGGGATCACACCGAGACGTAGTCGCGCTAAAAACTGTTCTCGCGAGGCACGCGCCAAGTCTGAGAGTTCATCGACCGACCTTAAAATGTCGCGAACACGAAGGGCAAAGAGTTGCCCGAAAGCTGTCAGCCTGACTTCTTTTGCGCCGCGCTCAAAGAGACTGCTGCCCAATTCCTCTTCAAGTTCCTTGATTTGCATGGAGAGCGCCGGCTGCGAGATGGCGCATGCTTCTGCCGCGCGGCGAAAGCGTCCGTCCCGCGCAAGCGCTTCGAAGTATCGCAGCTGTTTCAACGTCACATTTCTCATAAGTTGAACTTATCGCAGTGATCAGTAAATCCAACTTAAATTTGATACCAACCTCGGATAAGAAGGCGTCAGGAGGAAGTCCGCTAGGCGTCGACGACTACAGACCGGCCAAAGCCTTAATGCAGATTCATATTCCTGGTTAGATGTCGGAGCATCGATAGAAAACCTGTCCTTTCAAGCCGAACAGTGAGCTATCAAGGAGAAATCCCATGGACAACAAAGTAGAAACAGGCGGGAAATGTCCCGTTGCGCATGGCCCCGCAGGTGCAAAAGGCCGTGGCAACAAGGAATGGTGGCCAGAACAGCTGGATGTGCAGATCCTTCATCAGAAGAACAAGATCGCAGATCCGATGGGCCCCGACTTCAACTATGCCGACGAATTCGGAAAGCTCGATTACGAGGGTCTCAAGCGCGACCTCCACGCGTTGATGACAGATTCGCAGGATTGGTGGCCAGCCGATTTCGGCCATTACGGCGGCCTCTTCATCCGCATGGCTTGGCATAGCGCCGGCACATACCGCATCACGGACGGCCGTGGCGGCGCAGGCGCTGGTCAGCAGCGCTTTGCTCCTCTCAACAGCTGGCCGGACAACGCCAATCTCGACAAGGCGCGACGCCTTCTTTGGCCGATCAAACAGAAGTATGGCAACCAGATCTCCTGGGCAGACCTCTTCATCCTGACCGGCAATGTAGCACTTGAGTCCATGGGCTTCAAGACGTTCGGCTTTGCCGGTGGTCGTGTCGACACGTGGGAGCCGGAGGAGCTGTTCTGGGGCCCGGAGGGCACTTGGCTGGGAGATGAACGCTACAGCGGTGAGCGTGAGCTTTCCGAGCCCCTGGGCGCGGTGCAGATGGGCTTGATCTACGTCAACCCAGAAGGCCCGAACGGTAATCCTGATCCCCTCGCCTCGGCGCGCGACATCAGAGAAACCTTCCGCCGCATGGCGATGAACGATGAGGAAACTGTCGCGCTGATCGCCGGAGGCCACACGTTCGGCAAGACGCATGGTGCAGGCGATCCGTCCCTCATCGGTGCCGAGCCGGAAGGCGGTGCCCTTGAGGATCAGGGCCTTGGCTGGAAGAGCAAGTTCGGCACCGGCTTTGGCGCAGACACCATTACGGGTGGCCCCGAGGTGACGTGGTCCCAGACCCCAACCCAGTGGAGCAATTTCTTCTTCGAAAACCTCTTCAAGTTCGAGTGGGAACTCACGAAGAGCCCGGCTGGCGCATACCAGTGGAAGGCAAAGGATGCAGAACCGTCCATCCCGGATGCGCACGATCCTTCCAAGAAGCATCTCCCTACCATGCTGACGTCAGATTTGGCGCTTCGCTTTGATCCGGCATACGAAAAGATCTCGCGCCGTTTCCTCGAAAATCCCGATCAATTCGCAGATGCATTTGCTCGCGCCTGGTTCAAGCTGACCCACCGCGACATGGGCCCGAAGGTTCGTTACATCGGCCCCGAAGTGCCCAAGGAAGACCTGATTTGGCAGGACGTCATTCCTGCGGTCGATCATCCGCTGGTTGACGAGAAGGATATTGCTGATCTGAAAGCCAAGGTTCTGGCATCTGGCCTTTCGGTACAGGAACTGGTCTCGACGGCATGGGCGTCCGCTGCAACCTTCCGTGGCTCCGACAAGCGAGGCGGCGCCAATGGCGCACGGATTCGCCTTGCGCCGCAGAAGGACTGGGAGGTCAACCAGCCAGCGCAGCTTGCCAAGGTTCTCAGTGTTCTTGAGGGAATCCAGAAAGACTTCAACGGCGCACAGTCAGGCGGAAAGAAGATTTCGCTTGCGGACCTTATCGTCCTTGCTGGCGCAGCCGGTGTCGAACAGGCAGCCAAAGCCTCTGGCCACGCCATCACCGTTCCGTTCACACCGGGACGGGCTGATGCCTCGCAGGAACAGACTGATGTCACGTCTTTCGAAGCTCTGAAGCCGCGTGCAGATGGCTTCCGCAACTATCTCAGCGGACGTCAATTTATGAAGCCGGAAGAGGCGCTCGTTGATCGGGCACAGCTTCTCGACTTGACCGCGCCAGAGATGACCGTACTCGTCGGCGGTCTGCGTGTCCTCAAGGCCGGACAGCCTGCACATGGTGTGTTTACGCACAACCCGGAAACGCTGACGAACGACTTCTTCGTCAACCTTCTCGACATGCGCACGCAGTGGGCACCTGTCGAAGGCAAAGACGGCGTTTACGAAGGTCGCGATCGCAAGAGCGGCGAACTTCGCTGGACGGGTACGCGCGTTGACCTGATCTTTGGCTCACATTCGCAGCTTCGCGCTTTGGCAGAAGTCTATGCGCAGTCAGATGCCAAGGAAAAATTCGTAAACGACTTCGTCGCTGCCTGGACGAAGGTGATGAACGCGGACCGTTTCGACCTCGTATAAATGAGTCAACAGATGAGGGGCGCGGCTTTCGCCGCGCCCCTTTTCCATTCCAAGTTTATCACCACCTCCGCAATACGGCCCAACTCAACGCAGCGCGGCGGCGTTTCCGGAACCGCGCTTATTTTTGCGCGCCAGATAAAGCTCAACAAGCATACGCGTCACAAATGAAGCAAGGCCGACCAGGACCGCAACGATCCGGATACGGGTTTCATCCTTGTCGACTTCGGATTGGCGCTTCGAGAGAAGCGATTTCTCGCTCTCCGTGAGGTCGCCGATGACACGGCGAATATCGTCCATGGTCGCTTTTTCCATCATCGCGACCTCGAGAGCCCTTGCGGCATCGGGACCTTGGTTATCATGAACGTCGATCGAATGCTTCAGTTCACCGAGCTTTGTGTCGATCAACGTGTCAAGCCGGCGAACCCGCTCTTCTTGATCCGCATTATCGGAAATCCCCGTCTTGAGATCGCTGCGTAGGTGGATCAACCTGGAAAGCGCTTTATCGTAAGGATCGAGATACCGTCGATCGCCGCTCAGAAGATAACCGCGTTGACCGGTTTCTGCATCATCCAGACCGATAAGCACGTCCTTGGTGGTATCGATGACCTGGAATGTGTGGACCACGAGATCCTGATGATCGCTGAGCAGCGTGTGGGTCCAGCTGGTTGCCACGACCCCGGCGGCAATTACAACGCCGACAGGAAGGGACCGTAGCAAAACCGGTTTCGTGAGATACGTCTGTTTTAGGGACTGCCATGACCAATTCATTCTCAGACACGTCTCATCAATACAACGGCAGAATGGGCGTCGTTTCCTATCATCCGCATCCCCTCTAATCCGTACTTTTCCTGCCAGCGTGCGTTCTTCCATTCACCTTGCACTCACTGGAATAAATTCAAGATCGCCTGGACGATTCCTTTGTCCGGCAGGCTATTTAACGCGTTCGCTCAGGGCGAATTTCGGGCGTGGTTTTCGTGGGGACGTATCGCGCGTTCGAAGCAGGCCGCTACTTCGAAGTCATCACGCTTGACACCAGAATTTCCTCTTCTTCAACTTATCGTCAATTTGAAGATCAAGAAGATGATTTTTTGCGCGAAAACTTAAATCGGACGCAATCGCTGAACACTCAGCTCTGATATGAAGCTGCAAAACGTCAAACAAGCCGAAGTAACATGGGTCCTTGCCATAGCCAGCACGCTTTGCGCATTGGCAGCTCCCTCGGCGGCGCTTGCGCATCCGCATATTTTCGTTGATGCGAAGTTCGAGGCGATCTCAGATGCCAGCGGAAATCTGATGGAAGTGCACGATATCTGGCGCTTCGACGAGGTTTTCTCCTCATCCGTTCTGCTGGACTACGACAAAAACCAAAATAACACGCTAGACCCACCAGAGCTGAAAGCAGTTGCCAAAACCGTCAAACAATCCCTGGCTCAATACAATTTTTACACCAATATCACGATCAATGGCAAAGCGGTAACACTCGATCCGCCTGACGTGCTGCATGCCGACTATAGCGACGGCGCCTTGACCCTTTCCTTCGTGCAAAAGCCAAAGCAGCCGACACCTTTGAAGGGTTTGATCATATTCGGAGTCTACGACCCGAGCCTTTACACAGCTCTCGACTTTGTCGATGACAAAGACTTGAAGGTGACTGGGCAGGGCTTCAATCGCTGCTCTCGCAAGGTGGTCCGACCCAATTCAAAAGAAATACTTGCCGAAAATCAGGCCATGCTGACCTCCTTGTTTTTCAGCGACCCTAAAGGCACGGACTATTCACAGCTCGTGGCAACGCGGTTGGAAGTGCGATGTTAAGGCTTTCTTAAGAATGATATAACAGCGTGAGACGCTCGATCACGCTGCGACGGCACCAACAGACTTTTATAGCCCTTGCTCTGGCTAGCACTTAGGAGACATCCCTTGCGTTGTTCGCGATCCGGATTTTTCACCGTCTTCAGCCTTGTCGCTGCAGCAGCGGCGCCCCTTCCTTCAGCACAGGCCGCCTCCTCTGCCATTCCTGCATGGCTAAAGCCTCATATTGGCGAAGGCGACGGACAAATTGCGCTTCCCGTGCTCGAAAGAGCACGTGCCCTTTATTTTTCCAAAGTTGCCGAAGGCAAGGTGAAGAACTCTTGCTATTTCGCCATGGACGCCACGCGTCCAAATGCAGGAACCGATGGGACCTCAAGTGGCCGCTTTTACACCATCTGCGAGGCACAGCAATCGTTCCGCGTCATATCGGCAGGCCACGGCAGCGGGCGCAACCTGCCCGGCGCGGCAAACTTCTCTAATGGGAGGCTCTGCGCGAAGAATTTCGGGAACGCCCTCGATTCCAACCTCACGGCTGGCGGGCCTTATTTAACAAGCGAGATCAAGACCTCTTTCAAAGGTTACTATCACGCGGGTGCAAAGCAGGAAGCCGTGCTGACACGATCCTTCGTGCAGTTCGACGGCATGGGCGAAACGGCCAATGCACGGCAGCGGGCGATCGGCGGCCATGCTGCCGCAAAAGTCGCCGGCATCTGCATGAAAAAGAAGACAGATAGCCCCTACGCCAATCGCGACGGTCTCGTGCCTCTCGGCAATCTTGTGACCTATGCAGGCGGAAGAAGCGATGGTTGCACCAGCTGGTCGCCGTCCGACGCGCCGCAGGTTCTGGCAATGGTTAAAGACAATCCGACTACGGTCTACATTTATCCGGAGTCTCAGGACATCAAGGCGGTCGCGCAGTCTGTTGCGGCGGGACGTGCCTCATCGACAAGCAGGCCTTACTGGAACGAGAGCTGCCTCAAAGAGATCGGCACGCCGGTGTTCTGGCCAAAGGAAAAGCTCGAACCCGTCATCGCGCGATATAAACAGGATCATCCTGCGCCGCCGCCCAAGCCCATCCCAATGTGCGACAACGCGTCCAATTAATAGTGTCTTGGAGCGATCAATCGATCAGGTATTGAATGTGATAGCGCCCATGAACCGCTGATCGCTCCACATGCGCCTTGACGCGGAAGATTTGAGCAAGCAGATCAGCGGTCAATACATGTTCAGGACTGCCCGACGCAACGACTTTACCGTTTTGTAAGACGGCAAGGCTGTTACAGAACATGGCCGCCAGATTGAGGTCGTGCATGGCAATGATGCAGGTGATCCCGAGTTTGGAAACAAGCGACAGAATTTCCAATTGATGCTGAATATCGAGATGGTTTGTGGGTTCGTCGAGCAGCAACTCGCTTGGGCGCTGCGCAAGCGCTTTGGCAAGTTGAACGCGCTGGCGTTCTCCGCCGGAAAGGGTGTGCCAGAACCGTTCCGCGCGCGCGCTCATATCGACCCGCTCAAGCGCCTCTTCGACGGCTTGCTCATCTTCACTGCTCCACGGGGATAAAAATCCGCGATGAGGTGTACGGCCGAGGCTCACCACCTCACGGGCTGTCAGCGGCGTATCGGTTGACGTTTGCTGTTCCACGATAGCCACCCGGCTGGCGAGAGCGCCCCTCGACATCGTGCAAAGATCTTCTCCACCGAGACGAATAACGCCGCTCTTCGCGCGTCGCAGGCGACAGATCAATCGCAAAAGGCTCGACTTACCCGATCCGTTCGGCCCTACGAGACCCAATATCTTGCCTTCAGTCGCTGCAATTGTGACGCCATCGATAATTATCGCGTCGCCGACTGTATAAGTGACGTTGTCGGTTGCGATGGTCACGCTGTTCTCCGTACGCGGTAGAGGATGAGCGCGAACGCTGGCGCGCCGACCAGTGCCGTCACCACGCCGATCGGCAGGACCTGTTGCGGCACGATGGTCCTCGAGATGATATCGGCGAGGATCATGAAGATGGCTCCGCCAAGCGCAGCAGCGGGAAGAAGTTTTCCATGGGCAGGCCCGACAAGAAATCGCGCGGCATGTGGAACAACAAGGCCGACAAAGCCGATCGAGCCGACGGTACTGACAACGGCTGCCGTCATCACAGCGGTGACCGCAAAAAGAACGACTTGCACATTGCGAACCGAAATACCTAGCGCTGCAGCTGAGTCCGTGCCGAAAGCAAAGGCATCAAGCGCGCGTCTATAACATAGACAAATGGCAAGCCCGGCTAATGCAATGGGTCCTGAAAGATACACATCAGGCCATCGCGTTCCGCTCAAGGAGCCGAGAAGCCAGAACAAAACGCCACGCGCCTGTTCCGCACTTGCCGATGTCGTGACGATGTAAGACGTCAACGCATTGAAGAGCTGAGATCCGGCAACGCCGCATAAGATGATCCTTTCGCTCGACCCGCCCGCGCTTGAAGCGAGCGCAGCGACAAGCAAAAATGCAAGCACCGCGCCAATAAACGCGCCGCCAGAAAGCGAAAGAATGCCATAGCCGAGACCGAGGATGGTGACGCCGACAGCGCCTGCGGAAGCGCCCGCCGAGATGCCAAGAACATAGGGTTCTGCGAGCGGATTTCGCAACATGGCCTGAAGCACGACGCCACACACGGCTAAGGACGCGCCGACACTGGCAGCAACAATAGCACGGCTAAGACGATAGTCCCAGACGATGCCCTCCTGGATACGACTGAGGTAAAAGGATGTCCCGAAAAGCCGGTTCGAAACGGCTTTGGCCGTCGTGGATAGTGGTATCGGTATCTCGCCGATTGCAACGGCGAGACTGATCATCAAAGCCAGCATGATCAATGCAGTGATGGCGAGTACAAAAAACACAGGCGCGCCATGCTTGCTGAAAATGGCAGGTTTCACTGCGTCAGGCCGAAGCTTTTGATGCCGCTGGCAAGTGTTTCGATCCCGTCGATGGTTCGGATCGTCGGGTTCATCGACTGCGCGTCCATCAACACGAACCGCCTGTTCTTTACCGCATCGAGCTCCTTCGTCACCGGGTCGCTCTCAAGAAAGTCGATCTTGACCTGCGGATCATCCGCGGCATACCGGCGACGGTCCATGACGGCCAGAACGATGACGGCGGGATTTGCCTGCGCAATCGTTTCCCACCCGACCAGTGGCCATTCTTCCTCAGTCGTCACAACGTTTCTCGCACCGATCGTTTTGAGAATGTAGGCGGGGGCACTGTTTTTCCCTGCAATGAAAGCATCGCCATTGACCTCCTTGCTGGAAAACCAGAAAACGATGGGCAGGTTCTTTCCCGACGCGCCTGAAATGGAGGCGACCGCTCGTGCCTCTCGCTTTTTCAAATCTGCGATGAGCGCATCTCCACGATCCCGAACATCGAAGATTTGCGAGAGTTCTGCGATTTCCTGGTAAATCAGATCCATCGAGAAGAGCTCTTTTCGAAGCCCGTCGCCGCCGTCAGTGTTGGTCTTCGCAACGCAATCTGCGGGCGCGATGTAGGTATTGATACCAAGGTCGGCGAACTGTTCGCGGCGGCCCACCGATCCTTGCGCGCCCACATGCCATTCGAATTCGGCAGCAACCAAATCAGGCTCCTGACCAACGACCGATTCGAAACTGGGATCGTTATCGGCAAGGCGTTTGATCTTACTATTGACCTCTTGATATTGCGGAAGCACAGGGCCGACCCAGACCGCTGTTCCTGCAATTTTGTCAGAAAGTCCGAGAGAGAGCAAAATCTCGGTCATGCCCTGCCCGATCGATACGATTTTTTCCGGTGGTTTGGTGAAATTCACCTGCCTCCCGCAATTGCTGATGGTGAGAGGATAATGGCTGGAAGAAGCGGCGAAAGCCGGCGGTCCGGCGACAAGACCGACAAGAAAAGCGAGGGCGATAATAAATCGGCGCACGGGAAGACCTCTATGCAAGCGAGACGGCAATAGTGAGTGCTCGATGCAGAGTTTTTCACTCTCGGCTGTACCGCACATTGACGCGAATAGAGGTCGGGATTCGGTTGCAAGACCGGTCAAACATGGTTGCTCCTTCCGGGCATCCCCGCCCGGCTAATGGGATTATGTTCGACGGCAGGTCTCCTGGCTCGCGGATTTATATCTCGCATCTGCCTTCCCGCTGTCGCAGTGGCACGCCTTTCGGCCGAGGATGATCGACAATCCGCTTACAGTTGCGGGGGCAGCCACGGTTTTGGCCCCTTTTGGGTCTTCCTCACCGTGTTCCCTATTAATCCCATTGGAGACTTCCTCCGGGAACCGTCACTTACGCATAGGATGCACAGGAACCTGCGTCAAGGTGGAGGAATGCGGCAAGGAAGGATTGCCTGTTGGTGCAGCTCCAGGATAGTAGGCGGAGGAGATGATGGGAAAGGTGATGCGCGAGCTTAGGTGAGATTAAGAACTTTTCGAAATGGAACCACCTGTAGAACTTTACCTTTTTCGTCGCAGATCTCAAAGCATTGTCCGTTAACAGGAAGCCCGCTCCTTATCAGCTCGACAAGCATATCACGAGCCGCTTCCAAGGCTTCCTTCTGCGCTGTTTCTAGATCTGGAAGGTCGAGACCTTCGTCATCATGCGCAAGGTCGTCGCCTTCACGGATATGGAAATAGTACCTGGGCATGTCCAACTAACTTCATATTCAAGAAAAAGTTCGGCGTCTCCTGGAATTCTCTGAGCCGAGCGATACGGGGGGCGGCAGGCGGCATTTCAATCAAAGATGAGCAACTAAAGCCCACCAACCACCACCACCTTCTGCTACGGTGCAGGCGCCGAGAGATCATCTGTTCCGATTGGACGAGGCGTCACACGCCCGTCGGCGGCAGATACGCGCCATACGGTATCCCCTACATCATCGGCGATCAGCAATGCTCCGGTACCGTCGATGCCGAGACCGACAGGCCTTCCCTTTACTTTCTCGTTCTGAATGAAGCCTGTCACGATATCCTGCGCTTTTCCGGCAGGCTGACCTTTGTCGAACGGCACGTAGACAACCTTATACCCGTTGAACGATTTTCGATTCCAGCTCCCGTGTTCACCAATGAAGGCGCCGTTGGCATAGGCGTCCGGCATAGCGGAATGAAGAGAAAACGTTAGGCCCAAGGCGGCCACGTGACTGGAGAGCGCGTAATCGGGTTTAACGGCCTTTTGAACCATGTCCGGACGCTGTGGATAGACACGCTCGTCGATATGATTGCCGTAGTAGCTCCACGGCCAACCATAGAACCCACCATCTTTGACGGAGGTCATATAATCAGGGACGAGATTGGGGCCAAGCTCATCCCGCTCGTTGACGACGGTCCAGAGGTTGCGGGTCTCGGGGTTGAATGTGAGCCCGTTCGGATTGCGCAGGCCCGAAGCAAAGATGCGTCTTGCGCCTGTGCGTCGATCGATTTCCCAGATTGCGGCGCGGTTCTTCTCCGCCTCAAGACCGTTTTCGACGATGTTAGAATTCGACCCAACGGAGGCATAAAGAAAGCGACCATCCGGGCTCAGCGCCAGGTCTTTTGTCCAATGATGATTGATGGGACCGCCAGGCAAAGGTGTGAGAATTTTTGGTTGCGCCGTTATCTCGTTCTGTCCAAGCTCATAAGGATAAGCAAGAACGGCTGAGGTCGTTGCGACGTAAAGCGTGTTATCCGCCCAAGCGACGCCGAATGGAGAATCAAGCTTTTTCAGCAAGTCATGTCGCTCGTCGACCTTCCCGTCTCGGTTCGTATCGCGAAGCAGCGTGATCTGATTGCTTTCCTTTTGCGGAGCCCCTGCCCCATGGGCAATTGCCATGATCCAGCCGCGAATAACATCTTTTGGCCGTGTCTTAGGTTCGCCCGTAGGACCGCGTGACTGGATCACCAGCACATCGCCATTGGGAAGCGTATGGACGCTGCGAGGATTGCCGACATCCTTCACATAGGCGCTGATTACCAAACCATCTGGAACCGTTGGTGCCTCATTGTCCTTCCAACCGGTAACTTCCGCCACTTTCAAGTCCGGGAGCAGCTTGAAGGATGGCTCCGGCAAAACCGGATCTGGTCCGATCTGCTGGGAGACATCGAAGTTGTCGTCATTGTCACTGCATGAAGAAAGGCTAAATGCAAAAGCTAGGGTGATGGCAGAGATCAGAAACAGACGGGCAGTGTTCATCAAAGTCTCCAGGCCAAACGTGCATATTTCCGGATCGAAAGACTAATGGTCACCAGCGCGACAAAAAATGTGACAGCCGACGTCAAAAGCCCGTAGGGAACAACAGCCGTCCAACCATCACCAGCGTGGATCAGGCTATTCAGCAGGCCAAGAGCGAGCATGACGAGATAGGACAAGATTGCTGCGAATGATGGCCTTAGCGGCCAGGTCCGCCGCCTTAAAAGATCGATAAGACCTGCCACAAAGCTTAGTGCACCGAACACCAATCCAATGAATAGCAGCCATGCTGAGAAGTTCTGCCACATCACATTCGCGGTCTGCGAAAAGACTATATCCGTCCCAAGAGCGATCGTGAAGCAAACGAACGGAAACGGCACAAAAAGCGACTGCATCGGAAAGGCCGACGCATCGTTCGCATGCAGAGAAGCATCTGGCATTGAAAAACTCCGACCACCTATTTCACGCACGATACGAGGTCAAAAAGGTTCGAAAATCAGAAATAGCGAGGTTGCCGGCGACCAGCTGCTTCCTCCCAGCGTCCGCCATGCAACTCCTAACGGACGTAACGCCAATTGGTTGCAACCGCAGCCTCAAATCCGTCGGACTGTTCCCGTTAACTTGAATATAATGGAAGCGATTATAGCTGTAGCGGGGCTTAGTGCATGAACTGAATTTAACTATGTGGCCATCGACACTTATGCTAGCTACCGATCATTTTTAGGACATGAGCTTCGATCACCATTGTCTCCATTAGAGGAAGATGGCCTTCCTGAACTGTCACGGCTTTATCACCCCGCTGCGGGATCATCATTCCCGAGATGATCTGAACAATGATCGAACCGTATCTCTCTTTAAGCTTTTGCTGGGCACTGAACCTGTTGGCTACGGACATACCACTAAAATTTAGGTTGAAAGAGGCGGTCATCCGTCAAGACAAGGTTGGATAATGGGCAGACGCAAGGCAGTTTTCTTTGTTGGTATCATCGTCATTGCTGGCCTAGCCTATGCCACCAGGCAAAGCTGGCTGCCGCCGCTTCAAAGCAAATGGGCCAACCACGAACGCCAGGACGATCGCCGTGATGCGAAGGATCAGGCCATTCCCGTTATAGCAGCGCCCGTCGCCACGTCCGATGTGCCTGTCTATGTCAACGGGATCGGCAGCGTCAAAGCGTTAAACACGGTCGTGGTCCGTGCCCAGGTGACCGGCAAAATCACTGCTATCGATTTCGACGAGGGCGAGGACATCAAGAAGGGATCGCGCATTGCGAAGCTGGACGACGCGCTCTACAAAGCACAGCTCGATCAAGCGATTGCCAAGAAGGCGCAGGATGAGGCCCTTCTTGCCAATGCGCAACTCGAACTAAGCCGGCTCGAACGCCTGGCACAAAATGCGGCTGGTACGCAGCAGCAAGTCGACAATCAGCGATCGCTCGTCAGCCAGTACAGCGCCCAAATTCAGTCTGATCAAGGCGCGATCGAAGCTGCGCAGGCTCAGCTCGACTACACCACCATCACTGCACCCATTGACGGAAGGACCGGCATCCGGGCGGTCGACATCGGAAATATCGTTAGCTCGAGCGACACGAATGGGATCGTCACCTTATCCCAGATCCAGCCGATCAACGTGATATTTGCAATACCACAGCAGAGTTTGGCGCAGGTCAACGAGGCGGTGACTGCAGGAGACGTGCAGGTCGAAGCCCTTAGCGGCGACGGCAAGACCGTCATCGATACGGGCAAGCTCACCGTCGTTGATAATCAGGTCGACCCGACGACCGGCACGGTCAAACTTAAAGCAGAGTTTCACAATCAAAAACTGGTCCTTTGGCCAGGTGCCTTCGTCAACGCACGTCTTTTAGCAAGCACGATGAAAAACGTCCTGACCGTTCCTTCCGCGGCTGTTCAGCGCGGGCCTGGCGGCACCTACGCTTACATCGTTGAGCCCGATCAGACAGTGAAAATGCAGGCGATCAAGCTTGCGATGCAAGACGATAAGATCTCCGTTGTTACGGAAGGCCTTAAGGCTGACGATAAAGTCGTGACGACGGGCTTTGCCCGGCTTCAGGACGGAACGGCCGTCAAGGTTTCATCCCAGGAAGAGGCTGACCCGAGCAAATTGCCTGTACCACTTGCCGATGAAAGCCAGTCACGTCGCCAACGCCGGCAAGGGGGCGGAGAAGGCGGTCAGCATCGACAGGGGCAGGAGCGTGGTGGCCATCGACAAAATGGCGCCTCAGCGGAAAAACCAGCCGATCAGCCTGCCACTACGCCATCGACCAACCCACCGGCTAAAGCGGACGGCGCGACGCAATGAGTATATCGTCGCCGTTTATTGCCCGCCCCATTGCCACATCGCTACTTGGAATTGCGACGCTCCTGGGTGGCTTGCTCGGTTATCTATCGCTGCCAGTAGCGCCGCTACCGCAGGTGGATTTTCCCACCATCCGCGTCACGACACAGCTGCCAGGTGCAGACCCCGACACAATAGCCGCCTTGGTGACCGCGCCGCTTGAACGTCCGCTCGGGCAGATTCCGGCCTTGGCCTCGATGACGTCTTCAAGCGCTTACGGCATCAGCCAGATTACCCTGCAATTCAATCTCGACCGCGACATTGACGGTGCTGCGCAAGATGTGCAGGCGGCAATCAATTCGGCATCGGGATTGCCAAGGACCCTGCCCTACCCTCCGACCTATGCCAAAGTGAATCCCGCGGACACGCCAATCGTCACCCTGGCGCTTCACTCAGCGACCTATCCCTTGCGTGAAATCAGCGACTTTGCCGATACAATCATGGCGCAGCGTCTCAGCGAAGTGTCAGGCGTCGGAGAAGTTCGCATCCAAGGCGGCGTTAAACCTGCCATTCGCGTCCAGGCCGACCTGTCGCGCCTTGCCTCGTACAGTCTGTCTCTGGAGGATCTGCGAACGGCAATCACCAATGCCAATGTCTCCGGCGCCAAGGGCGCTGTGGACGGCACCTATCAATCCTTCACGCTCTCGGCGAACGACCAGATCCAAGATCCCGAAGTCTATCGCAACACGATTATAGCCTATCGCAACAACGCGCCCGTTCTCCTGAAGGATGTCGCCGAGGTCGTTGAAGGCCTGGAAAACAGTCAAGTCGGCGCATCCTATCAGGGTCACCCGGCTGTCATCGTCGATGTCATGCGACAGCCGGGCGCAAATGTCATTCATACGGTCGATGATGTTCTAAAACGGTTGCCGCAGCTGCGTCAGGCGCTGCCGAGTGGCGTTGCGTTGGATATTGTCGACAATCGCACGGACACGATCCGCGCCTCGATCCACGACGTTCAGTTCACGCTAGTGCTCAGCGTCGGTTTGGTGGTTCTCGTTGTTTTTCTCTTCCTGCGAACGCTCACGGCCACCATTATCGCTGGTGTGGCGCTGCCTCTTTCGCTCATCGCAACCTTCGGCATCATGTGGTTTGCCGGTTTCAGCCTCGACAACCTGTCTCTCATGGCGCTGACAATCGGCACGGGCTTCGTTGTCGATGACGCCATTGTCATGATCGAAAACATCGCGCGCCACATCGAGGAAGGCGAAACGCCGATGCAGGCTGCTATGAAGGGTGCGGGAGAAATCGGCTTCACCATCATCTCGCTGACAGCGTCCTTGATCGCAGTTTTCATCCCTCTCCTTTTCATGACGGGGATCGTTGGGCGCATGTTCCACGAATTCGCCTTGACCTTAACGATCGCTGTCGTGGTCTCGGCCATCATCTCGCTCACGCTGACCCCGATGATGTGCGCCCGCATCCTTCGCGCGCCCAAGGCTCGTAACACCGGACTGCTCGGTGTTACGAACCGCATCATGGACAGCATGAATGAAGGTTATCGGCGCAGCGTCAATTGGGCTGTCGATCAAAGGGCCCTGATGCTTGCCCTCACCGCGATCACCATCTTCGTGACGATCGCTCTTTACCTTTTCGTTCCCAAGGGGTTTTTGCCGCCACAGGATACAGGGCTGATCACCGCCGTTATCGAAACCGAACCGACCAGCTCCTTCGATGCGATGAAGGCGGTGCAAGGCCAGATCACCGATCGGCTTCGCAAGGATCCTGCTGTCTCCGGCGTCGCTTCGGTAATTGGTGCAGGGGCCTCCAATCTGACGCTTAACACGGCCTCCTATACGATCGTCCTGAAGCCTCGCGATCAGCGTAACCTTTCTGCCGATGAAATTATCGCCCGCCTTCGCAAGGCAGTTGCCGATGTACCAGGAACGCGCGCGACCTTCCAAAGCGTTCGGGACATCTCCATCAGCACCCGCACCAGCCGTGCGGCTTACCAATATACGCTGACCGGAACCTCGGCGTCCGCTGTTGCCGAATGGGCCGATAAACTGGCGGCCAAGCTTGAGGGAAATCCGCTTCTTATCGACGTCAATTCGGAGGTGGAACTGGGAGGGGGCCGGCTTTCCGTTGAGGTTGACCGGCAACTGGCCGCGAGACTCGGCATTTCAATGCAGAATATCAGCGACACGCTCTACGATGCGTTCGGCCAGCGCCAGATCAGCACGATCTATGGTCAGGCGAACCAGTACCGCGTCATTCTCGAAGCTGCACCGCGCTATCAATCCGATCCGGAGTCCCTCAAGCAGATCTACCTTAACGGAGCCGACGGCGCGATGGTGCCGCTAAGTGCTTTTGCGACAACGCATTTGAGCACATCTCCGCTGGTGATCAGTCGCGACGAGCAATTTCCAGCCGTCACGGTAAGTTTCGATCTTGCTGCTGACGCCTCGCTCAGTCAGGCGGTCGACGCCATCAAGAAGGCTGAACGCGAAATTGGGATGCCGTCGACGATCCAACGCAGTTACAGCGGCGATACGGAAGAGTTCGAAAAGTCGATTGCTGGCGAACCGTGGCTCATCCTTGCGGCGGTTGTAACAATCTACATCGTCCTTGGTCTTCTATACGAAAGCGCCATCCATCCCATCACTATTCTCTCTACGCTACCCTCGGCTGGGGTTGGTGCGCTGGTGGCCCTGATGCTGTTCGGTCACGATCTTTCCATCATCGCCTTGATCGGCATCGTTCTTCTGATGGGGATCGTGAAGAAGAATGCGATTATGATGATCGACTTTGCGCTGGATCTGGAAAGACGGGAGGGCCGTGCGCCACGCCAGGCGATCGTCGAAGCCGCTGCGTTGCGGTTTCGTCCGATCATGATGACAACGCTTGCAGCGCTTTTTGGTGCCTTGCCACTGGCTCTCGCACAGGGCACCGGCGCTGAGCTGCGTGTTCCTCTTGGGATTTCTATCATTGGGGGGCTGTTGCTGAGCCAGCTCCTCACGCTTTACACCACCCCGGTGATTTATCTTGCGCTTGATGGGCTGCACGCGAGATGGAGTGGAAGGAACGCCCAGAGCGGACGCCTGCTTGCTGAGGACGGACAATGAAACTGTCCGATCCCTTCATCGAGCGGCCGATCGGCACGACGCTTCTGGCGATCGGCATAATGATATTAGGCTTTGTCGCCTATCATTTCCTACCCGTTGCAAGTCTGCCGGCTGTCGATCTGCCGACGATACGCATTGGCGCGAGCCGTCCTGGCGCCGATCCAGAGAGCATGGCGGCAAGCGTTGCAGCTCCGCTTGAAAGACATTTGGGAGCCATCGCAGGGGTCACTGAAATGACCTCGATGAGCGGACTGGGCTCGACCAATATCTTCCTTCAATTCGACTTGTCGCGTGACATCGACAGTGCCGCGCAGGATGTGCAGGCAGCAATTAACGCCGCGATAGCTGACCTGCCAAGTGACATGCCCTCCCCGCCAGCACTTCGCAAGGCAAATCCAGCTGCAGCCCCCATTCTGACTTTGGCGTTGACATCGGACACTGTCCCGGCCAGCGACGTTTTCGATGCGGCAGATAGTGTTGTGGTCCAGCGGATTTCGCAGGTTGAAGGCGTCGGCGACGTCTCCGTCAGCGGCGCTGACCAGCCAGCTGTGCGAGTTCGCGTTAATCCCGACAGACTGGCGGCCATAGGTTTGTCGACTAACGACATTCATAATGCTGTCGTGAATGCCAATGCTCTCGCTCCGGTGGGTGGCATTGGCGGACCTCGGTCCTTCTATTCGATTTCCGTCAACGCACAGCTGCAAGGCCTCGACGATTATCGGGACACTATCATCCATGCCTCAAACGGCACGGCGGTCCGTCTTGCCGATGTGGCATCCGTCGATGAGGGCGTCCGCAACAGCCGGTCCGATGCCTGGTTCAATGGCAAACCGGCCGTTCTTCTCAACATCACGAAAGCAGCCGATGCGAATGTTGTCTCGACCGTCGATCAGGTCAAAGCCGTTCTCCCAGAAGTAAAGAAGCTCATCCCCGCGGGCATAGAGATTGAGGTCCTCAATGACCGAACGTTGACGATCCACGGCAGCGTCAATGGCATGCAGGTCACGTTGCTGATCACCGTCGTCCTGGTTATGGCTGTTGTATTCGTTTTTCTGCGCCGCCCAGTTCCGACAATTGCCGCTGGTGTCACTGTACCGCTTTCCTTTGCCGGCGCGTTTGCCGCCATGTGGCTCACAGGACTTTCTATCGATAACTTGTCGTTAATGGCGCTTGCGGTTGCGAGTGGCTTTGTCGTCGACGACGCGATCGTCATGATCGAAAATATCTACGCCAATCTTGAGCGCGGCATGACGCCGACCGAAGCGGCAAGACGTGGAGCGCGACAGATTGGGTTTACTGTCGTTGCTATCAGTATTTCACTTATGGCGGCTTTCATCCCGCTTTTCTTTATGGGCGGCATCGTCGGGCGCTTCTTCCTGGCGTTCTCGTTGACCCTTGCCTTTACCATTGCCGTATCGACCGTCGTGTCGCTGACGCTGACGCCGATGATCTGTGCAAAACTCTTAAAGCCTCATCAGGCGCCCACGGGTCTTGCAGGTCGGATAGATCGAGGATTGGATGCGTTTTTAGACCGCGTGACCGCTCTTTACGGCCGCAGCCTCGAGATGCTCCTACACCGACGGATCCTGGCAATCTTCACGGTGCTTGCCTGCGTCGGGCTGACATTTTATCTCTACGCCAAAGTGCCAAAAGGCTTTGTTCCGCAGGAGGACACGGGCTTCGTTGTTGGCAGCAGTCAAGCGGCAAGCGATATCTCCTACCCGGCCATGGTGGCCCTACAACGGCAACTCCTGACGGTTGTTCAAAGCGATCCTGCAGTGTTGAACGTCGGTGCCTCCGTAGGCGGCGGTTTATTCGGCACGACAAACCGGGGGCAGATGCAAATTTCGCTAAAACCTGCCGAAGAGCGCCCTCCAATCAACGACGTCATTGCCCGCTTGCGCCGTGAGGCGTCAAAAATTCCCGGGCTCGATACGTCGTTCTTCTCACCCGGCGATATCCGGGCCGGTGCCCGCTCGTCAGATTCTCAGTATCAGTTCACGCTTTGGGATGCAGATTATGATGAACTCATTGCATGGGCTCCTCGTATCCTGCAGCGCTTGCGAGACGAGCCGCTATTGACGGATGTAAACAGCGACCGGCAGCCGAGCGGCCTGCAGGCCAATATCGAAGTGGACCGGACCGCGGCTGCGCGTCTCGGTGTGCCCATGACGGCGGTTGATACCGCGCTGAACAATGCATTTGCTCAACGGCAGATCACGACGATTTATGATGATCGAAACCAGTATCGCGTGGTGTTGGAAGCCTACCCCGAATTCGCGAAAGACCCCGAGCAGATATTACGGATCTATGTGACAGCTTCCGACGGTAGCCAAGTGCCGCTGAGCGCGTTTGCTCATATCGCGCGTGGCATCGCACCGCTGGCAGTCAACCACCAAGGCCAGTTTCCTTCAGTGACGATTTCTTACAATCTTGCGCTAGGGGTTAACCTTGACCAAGCCAACCAGGCCGTCCGCGCGGCTGTGAACGGTTTGCATCTTCCTGATACGCTGCACGCCAATTTTGCGGGAGATGCCTCGAGCGCCATGCAGGCATCCGGCAATCAGCCGCTTCTTATCCTCACAGCTTTGCTCGCCGTTTATATCGTCCTCGGGATTTTGTATGAGAGTCTTGCCCATCCGCTGACAATCATCTCAACACTGCCTTCTGCTGGATTGGGAGCCCTTCTTGCCCTGTGGGTCAGCGGTACGGAACTGACGATAATTGCGTTCATCGGCATTATTCTCTTGATCGGGATCGTCAAGAAGAATGGGATTATGATGGTGGATTTCGCTCTTGAGGCAGAGCGCCGCGAAGGAAAGTCGCCTCAAGACGCAATTTTGGAAGCGTGCATACGCAGGTTTCGTCCCATCACAATGACGACCCTTGCTGCCTTCATGGGCGCAATTCCGCTCATAATAGCAAGCGGGCCAGGTGCCGGCCTGCACAGGCCGCTCGGCATCACCATTGTTGGGGGCTTGATCGTTTCACAGATATTGACCCTTTACACGACGCCGATCATTTATCTCGTCTTCTCCCGAATACCGAAGCGAAGATTATTTTCACACCGACTTCGCGGGTCCTCCGCGACAATCGAAGCTTGAGCGATTTGCGAAACAATTGCATCCCTAACAATTGCAGGGCCTTGTTTTAAAGATATTTCCGCTAGTTCTGGAGAAGAAAGAGGAAGATCAGATCATATTTGCGATCAGAGCTATGCCCTCTAGCGTCTTGATATCAGTTTGAGTGTGGTTGCGGCTGTCATTTGTCTTGCCGCGTTTCAAGGTCAAGGCCGGCTATGACAGAAGAAACTGATCATTTGAACCTAAATGTCCAAGCCGACCCGCAGTTTGATCGCCAACTCCTAGCTGCTATTGTTGATTCATCTTTCGACGCAATCGTCAGTAAGGACCTAAACGGTATCGTTCTGACGTGGAATCAAGCTGCTGAACGGCTCTATGGTTTTACAGCGGAGGAAATGATTGGAAAGTCGATCCTCGCCGTCGTTCCTGCGCATCTTCATGATGAAGAAATGCAGATTTTGAAACGCATTGAGCAAGGCGAACGCATTATACCCTTTGAGACGGTTCGCCAGCATAAGAACGGGTCCTACGTGCCTGTCTCTCTTACGATGTCGCCGATCCGCAATAGCCGGAACGAGATTATCGGTGCATCAAAAATTGCGCGCGATATTTCAATGGCGAAGGATCGGGAGCGGCGTATCAGGCTTTTGCTGCGGGAGGTAAATCACCGCGTAAAAAATCAGTATGCCATTATTCTCTCGATGATTAAGCAGAGCCGCGCGACGATGAGGGATCCTGAAAATTTTGAAAGTCAGATCCGACAGAGGATTATGGCGCTGTCCGCATCGCACGATCTGCTTGTGTCAGGGGATTGGTCGGGGGCAGGCCTTGCTGAGCTGATCAGGGCGCATCTAAAAACATTCCATCGTGAAAACCTAATCTATGTCTCTGGTCCTCTGGTTAAGCTGACACCCAATGCCGTCGAAAACCTGGGTATGGCCTTCCACGAACTTGCCGTGAACTCATCGAAACATGGCGTTCTCCATCAAGAGCGTGGGGGCATCTATATCACCTGGGATTTGGATGGAGTTGATGGGGAGCCTCGGATCTTCACGCTCTCCTGGGAGGAGGTCTTTGCAGATGATATAGCCGTTGCTGATATGCATGGCGGCTTTGGTAGCGTCATCCTCAAGCGCATCGCGCCTCAAGCCCTCAATTCTACAGTTGAATGGAACCGTGAGGCGAACCGGCTCGTGTGGAAGCTGAAAGGCCCCGCAGAGAATTTCGTATCCCGCCGGTTGGCGACGGATTGACCCCAGTTTGTCTTCATGAGCATCATTAAACTGCTTCCTATCCTAGAGCTGACGTTCGCGGCTGCCGTCGTGAAGCGTGCTATTGAGTAAGTCCGTCACGCTAAACTTCCCCTCCCCGGTTTTACGCAATAGATGCTGGAAATAGGCCTGCGGAACGTCGATCTTGTCGAAGCGCTGGAGAATGCAGGCGATTATGGTGGCCGCGTTGACACGGCCCATCACGTTGCAGGCCTGTTCGAACGTGGAAAGAGGAAGTCCAATCATAGATCTCACCACACTGCATGCGGAGAGAAAGTCGTTCCAGCTCGCGATATTACCACTTGGGCCGTAAGCGACGATTTCTGGGCAATGCCTTAAGATGACGTCCAGAGGAGCTGCTTCTGGCTGCGTTTGCTTTTGGCCTGGTGAGAACTGTTTTGTGTATGTGGGCTTTGAGTTTGAGGATCGATGAGAGGTGTTCGCATTCTCTTGCAGAGTGTGCTGCCGGTTCTGCAACCTCAGACTTTTTGCACGTTCTTCTTTTAAGGATTCTGATTCATGACTCTCTTGGTGCCGCTCATTTTGATAGGGATTGGCGCTCATTATTTCAGTTTTATTGTTTCTAATCAGTAGTTTAACAAGAGAATTTTTAATTTCGACGAGTTCTGCCAGGGTTTGGGCAATGTCGTTGGCATTAGCAGTTCGCGAGGCGTTAGCAATGACGACCTCGAATGCATTTTTCAGTGGTGCATGGTTCTCAAGTGGTTCAGAAATTGCAGCAGTGTCAAGGAGCTTAAGAATATCACGCTTTGCTAAAGTAAGGTTATCTTTTAGCGATTGGAGGCGAAGTTTGTCGGCTCGAACTTTGTCCGCAGCGTCGAGAATTTCGTGCTGGCGTGCGAGTAGAGGCACAAGTGAAAAGCCAAATGCCTGGAACACTTTCCCGTTCCGCTCCTTGCGTGCGTAACGTTTGCCGTTCGGGCTGTCATAGCGCAGAATGAACCCAGCATTGACCAATGCGGCTATGTGCCGGCGAATGGTCTGCTCGGCCATGCCGTGCGCTCTGCTCGAGAGTTGCTGGTTGGATGGGAATACGATGAGCTGATCACCCTCGATGAGCTCCGGCTTTGGATGAAAGCTCAGGAGTGCATTCAAGAGTGCAAGCGTTCGGTCTGAAAGCTCGAAAACCTTCTTGGCTTCGCAAAGTGCGCGATAGATCGCCCACTTGTCGACCTTTGAGCCTTTTGTCAGTTCATGAGCCGACACTTGCCTTGAAATCTGGGCAAGCGACATTGGCCCCCGCCCGACAGGCGTGGTGACATGAGATATGAACATTTTTCTTTCACCTTAGATTAGGCAAAAGAATTCAGCTCGCCGAAATGGCGCCAAGACTCTTGACAGCGATTCGCGGAAATGAGATTCTCAGGTTGCGACACATGAGAAGGGCTTCCGCAATGGGTTACCGTTCGGGGGCCTTTTCTTTTGCGCTTTCTATCCTTTTCTGTTCTGAGTTTCAGACTGCAGGAATTCGCGGTGAAGCGCTTCCATACGGTGATTAAGAAACTCCACGAAGTCACGCGGAACGGACTTTGAGAAGTTCATCTTGGCGCCGGATTTCGAGTAATTCACCGTTGCCAGTAGGAAACCATTGGCGCGGATCTCGCGGCTGGTATCGGGCAATGAGACTTTCTCGACAGCTTTCAAAGCAGCCAAGGCAGCAGCAAAACGCTCTTCGGAGCTTGCTTGGCCAGAAAGCTTCTCAAGCGCCTTTTCAACGCAAATATGCGCATCCTGTTTGTTAGACCAAGCCTGAGCAAAATCGATCCAGCGGCGCCTTCCGATCTCGGTTGCTGGACCGATTGAAAGCAAGATGTCGCGTGGAAGGCTTGAGGCGATACTAAGCATCTCCGATATATGCGACTTGCCGGTCGACAGAGACGCTGAGATCACATCGCGCTTATAACCAGCCTGTTCCTGGGAAAGCGCGAAGGCACATTTCTCAATGAAAGACAGGTCATTCCGGTTGGTGTTTTCTTCGCCTTGGAAAATGATCGCTTGTTCGTCGCTAAGCTCGCGTACAACAGCCCGGAAGGGCAAGCCCAGTTTCTTGACAGCAGCAAGTCTGCGGCGGCCGAACACGATCTGATATGGTTTTTCGGAATTCTGCGTGTGGCGGACAAGCCCAGGCACTATCTGTCCGCGCTCTCGAATAGATTCTGCCATGTCTTCGATTGCGGCGCTGTCGTAAGCTCCGTCGAAGCGGTCAGGAATCGGTGAGGGTGCAACTTGGTCCGGATCAATGTCCAGAACACGCTCCCCTTCCTTCAAGATCTTTTCGAGAAACTCACCCTTCTCCTGAATCTGGCGCACGCCAGCTGCGACCTTCAAGAGATGTGGAGAGTTGATCTTCTGAGCCGTTGGTGCTGCCGGCTCCTGGTTTATTTGACCGAGAACATTGGCAAACATGCCACGTGAATCTTTTCTGCTCATTCTCTCCCCCAGGCCGCCCAGAGCAGCTTTTCAATTTCAGCATTTGCCGCGTTGATGGATTCAATTGCGCGGTCATATGTCTTCGGCGCGGAAAAGCGTGATCTCTGAACTTCATAGAGACTTTGTTTCCACGTCAGCGCGTCCGCAACGGCTGTGGATTTTGCAACCATGTTAAGGAGAAGATCCTCACCAAACACCTGTCGCATGAGCGCAGTCATATTGGCTTGCGGATGATCGTTCGCTTCGAATTTGGTCACGAGAAATTTGGCGAAGTCCCACTGTGCGGATGTTCCCATCTCGCTGAGGATCTGCATGTAGGACGCAGCCAGCTCAAGGAATTTCCCGGTGGAGTCAACGTCGAGCATATGTGCCGGCACTGGAATAATCACGCCAGTCGCTGCTGTAAGTGAGGCGAGGGTAAGGAAGTTCAGCGACGGAGCTGAGTCCATCAAAATGATGTCATAGTCATCGCTGACTTGTTCGAGTGCCTGGGCTACGCGAAGCAGGAAGCTGGTTCCGCCGTTCTTGCGCATCTCTAGCGCGACCGCCGTTTCGAATTCAGTCAAATCCAGCCCAGCGCAAATGACGTCGAATCCAGCGATATGCGTTTTATGGATCAGGCTCTGCGTGGGCACAGGCTCGTCAAATCGGATCGCTGCATACAACGTGTCGTCCTGACGAGGGTCAAAATCAGGTAGTGATCCGTGTAGGCTGGTTAACGAGGCCTGGGGGTCAAGATCAACTGCCAAAACGCGATAACCTTTGAGCGCAAGGTAGTGGCCGAGATGGATCGTGGTGGAGGTCTTGCTCGAGCCTCCCTTGAAATTCGTAACCGCGATAATCTGACATTGTTCATCACCCACACGACGCGGGTTCATCCACTTTTTCCGGCCCTTCTCCGAGAGAAGCATCCGCAGTTCTAAAATTTGGTCCAGGGTGTATAGGCGCCGGCCGTTCGGTGCCATTTCGGGAGCAGGGCCCTTATCCTTCAATCCGATCTGCCGGATATAAGCTTCTGTCACGTCGAGAAGGGAGGCCACTTCTGATGAAGTGAACTTACGCATTTCCCGCCGGGCGCTTGGCGGATATTGCGCCAGGGTAAGATTCTGCAACGCGGTTTCCAACTTTGTGGAAAAGCTCTGCATAAAGTCCAAACTGCTCAGGTGCCGGTTCACGATATCATCCTCAGGTCACATAATACGGCTATCGAGATCTTCGAACCGCCGGACGCTACCAGCAAAGTTTCGGTAAAAAACGATAATTCGCACTATTTCCGTAGTTTTAAACCTATCCCGATTCGCATTTGCCTGCAATTAGGCCAAGTTCCCCGCGGGGAACGTATATTTTGAGATCAGTTCGCGGGTATTGGTGCTCACCCTTGGGTTAATTTTTTTGACGCGCTGATCGGCCTTTGAAGCCAAAAACGACAGGAGAATATTCCTTTCCGCTTATCCAGCCCACCCAGTCCCCAGAGTTGATTAAGGGACCAAACTTGTTTGCTCGCCGGCAGAGTTTCATAAGCACGGAGGTGGCCGAATTGGCAATAACAGCCGAACGCAGCTTGCAGGTTGGAATTACTGGTAGAGAGCGGGGCCTGTATGCCATCGGCGGGGTTGCGATTTGCCTCCGCATCAGCGGTTCGGTACTGCGTTTTGACGCGAAGATATTTTCAAGCGAAAGAGGCGCCGTGCGTCCTGTAGCTTCTTCAATAAGAGTTTGGCCCTCGGTGTGACTCCGGCTTTCCGCCATTTGCGTATCACCGCCACGGGAGAGTGAACTTCTCGATTGCATGCGGCTGTGGAGATGAAGCAAAGGTTCAGGCCGAGCGAGATACCACGAAAACTCCTAGGCTGGCCTGAACGTTAGCTTGAATTCATCGGCATGCGAAGCCAAGGCGCATGTGTCGTCCCATTTGCTGCGGCAGAAACTCAATTCATAGGATCTTTTGAAACGCTCGCCGGTTTTCCGAGCATGTTACTTTGATGGCAGCTTCCAGACGGGAACATAGACACTAGGGGCTTAAGTGCGACGTTTCGAAGTTGCGCGGCTTGCAACAACTTCATTTTCGGAAGATGCCCGATGTCCATTCTTTATCAAGTGGCTTGCGCCGCTCGGTGTCCGCATGAAACTTGAGGATCACGTCATAGAGCGGCAAAAGCGACATACTCTTCTTAATGCTCTTTGCGACCACAAGTATGAGGGACAGGCTGTCAATATTGTCTCGTTTAAGAAGCGGGACCAGGGTCAGTCAGAAGTTATGCGGTCGTCAAGTTGATGCAGAAAAGTCGTAGGCCTTGCAGCTGCATATGGGCGAGAGAGGGAGCCGCACGGTCGCAGTCGCAAAGCAATGGCGTTAGCAAGCTCGCGGGATTCGGAATTTTACCTGTGGTCGTGGAGCAAGATAGGTAGTTCGTCGACCGTCTTTGTTTGCGGTGAATGGGGAGAGTTTGATCACCTGATTTTATCTTGTGCTTACTTGAGATCCCCGCTTCGCAGCGATCTGTTGACACGGTTCTGGGAGAAGAATTTGCCGCTTAATCTCGAGTTTGATTTCGGCGACAGGGTGTTTTCGACAGAATGCGGCTTAATAGCGCCATGGCCGGGTGGACGTCGTTTGGGAAACAGCTGCCCACTAAAGTGGAAGTAGGAAAGTTCATCCAGGTCCACGGAAGCGAATGTGGTGAAGGAAGGATACCTACGGCGGCGTCAGTGGCCACAATTGATGCGAGGCGCAACTTCAGGCTCATTGGAGACGTGGTCTCAACGGCTGCGAAACTTTAATCCAGCGTGTTCCCCGCGGGGAACGTAGCTAGAGGGGAAACACTTAAGTTGCTCATCTTGGGTAGATATTCGGGTACGGCTGCGATTATTGGCTGGATATTTCCTCCTCTCATGCTACTATCAAGCCAGCGATCACTTTATCGAAGCCCTGGTGAAAATCGAGTCAGCATCAGCTGTTTGATCCAGATGTGTGTCGTCTGGATGACGGAACAAATAGGTTAATTTGATTCCGTAATTTATTTAAATTGATGAAAATACAACGGTTTAAGCCGAGCCTTTTTTGCGCCGGTTACGTGCAGAGTCGATCCCTCCGTCGCAACCAGCGAACTGGTGACGGTTTATGTGTGAGTGGCTTGCATTGGTGGCGGCTTCTCACGTCATCCTGTTTCCGTTGGCACATTTTCAATATGCCAAACGGAGGGGGAGGTGAGAGGCATTGGCAGGTATAGGACGTAACTTTGCAGTTTACTTGTCCCGGTCCGGTCGATGAGGTTAGATGTAGTCGCTCCCTTGACTAGGAGCAGCTGCTTTAAGCCTGGAAAGGATTAGGTGGTTCTAACGCCCTTCATTTTGACAGCGGTTATGCCGCGTCATCCCTCACTTCGCCTGAGCGTTAGCTCAATATCCATCGGCTGATGGAAGCACTTCGACGCCGCGTCCGTCCATCGTTGCCTTGTGTCGTGTCGATGTCGCTGGACTTACTCACGTAAGTCCGAGCCAGTCTAGAATATCGCCTTTGGCTCACTGCAATCCCTGATGTTTGCCGCAATGTCGATAGAGGCGAGAGGCGCTCCTCTTTCTGGAGCGGCGGTTGCTCCGTGTTAGACCAGGAGACTTGCTTTCCGTATGCTGCATTATCTGTGCACGTCGGCAGTATCTTCCGCTCGGGCGTAAGGCGTTTGCGAGGTCGTTTCTAACGTGTCTTCTCTCGCTAATTCGTTACAGCTATCGGCCTCAGTCCAGGCATTTGTGTTTGAGCGCGCGTTTTCCGATGACTGCGGGAGTGCCCTTCGAACTTTCGGGCACGAAGAAAAAATTATAACTTTACAGATTGTGATAAGTCAGTGAAGTTGAGAGAGATGTTAGTTAGGATCTCGCCATGGCCGGACACCGTTTCGCAACGCGCTTAAACTCCTTCGCCTCCGCCGCACATCTCGCCTGGCCGGACCACAAAGGTAAACCGACCATGATGATGATGGCGAACCGCGCCGCGACCGTGGAGGGACTTACCGATCTGGACCTGAACTATCCTGACCACGTGACTGACGACCCTGCGATGATTGCAAGGCAGCTTGGCGATGTCGGACTGAGCGTCAACGGGTTCGCGATGCGTTATTACACAAACCCTGCCTTCAAGCTTGGAGCTTTCACAAATCCCGATCCAGCTGTTCGCCGCGACGCCATTGATCTGACGAGGAAAGGGATCGATGCAGCCCGCGCGGCCGGTGCGAACCTGATGACCCTTTGGCTAGGTCAGGATGGCTTCGATTACGCTTTTCAAGTTGACTATAAGCAGATGTGGGAGCACGAAATTGAAGGCATTCGTGAAGTTTGCGCCCATGATCCAGATTGCCTGATTTCGATTGAATATAAGCCCAACGAGCCGCGCTCTTACAGCCTGCTGGCCGACTGCGCGACGACGTTGCTGGCCATTCGCGACGTCGGAGCCACCAATCTTGGAGTCACGCTGGATTTTGCACATGTGCTTTATGCCGATGAGCAGCCGGCCCTCGCGGCCGCGCTGATCGCGCGCCATTCGCGCTTGCTCGGCGTTCACCTCAACGACGGCTATGCCAAGCGTGACGACGGACTGATGGTGGGTGCGGTCCATGCCCAGCAGACAATCGAGCTCCTCGCTCAGATCCGGCGCGATGGCTATCAGGGCGCAATCTATTTCGATACGTTTCCGGACTTCACTGGGCTCGATCCAGTACGGGAATGCGAGGTTAACATAGCGACCGTGACGCGTATGCTGAAAGTGGTTGATCGCCTCGAGGCCGACAACCGCCTAGCGGATGCGATAGCCCGACAGGATGCGGTGGCCTCGCAAGGCATTCTTCAAGAACTTATGTTGGGGTGATGACGAGCCGTGAGGCAGCTGCCATGAGCTTCGATAGTGACCCAAGAGCGGTTGGTCCGCGCATCCGCATGATGATGCCGCAACTCACGCCGCTTGAGACCAAGGTTGTTGAAACGGTGTTTGCGCTCACAAGTTTTTCGGAGGGTACTGCGCTAAAGGATGTCGCCGAGCTAGCCGGTGTCTCCGAAGCGATGGTCGTTAAAATCACCAAGAAGCTCGGCTTTGCCGGATATCGCGACTTCAGAAAGGCCGTTGCGCGCTACAATCGCCTGCCGACCGCTGAAATGCATCGGGAGCTTTCGCCCGAGGACACCTCGCGTGACATTGTCGAGAAAGTCTTCCGTACCTCCATGCAGGCGCTGGAGGAAACGCTCGCCATTCTCGATTATGACGCCTTCGATCGTGCTGCCGATCTTTTGGTCAGGGCGAGACAGCGCGATTTCTATGGACTTGGCGGCTCGGCGCAGATTGCGCGGGATGCTGCACACAAGTTCCTGCGGATTGGCGTCAGGGCAAGCGTCTGCGACGACACGCATATGATGATGATGTCTGCCGCACTCCTCGCTCCGACGGATGTTGTTGTTGCCTTCTCGCATTCGGGTAATAGTACGTCCGTTATCGAGGCGGCGCAGCTCGCGCGGCGCAATGGCGCGCGGGTGATCGCGATCACCAATTACGGTGGCTCAGCCCTCGCGACGGCTTCTGATGTCGTTTTATGTTCAACCGCCCAAGGCTCACCACTAATGGGCGAGAATGCGGCCGCGCGTATTGCCCAGCTTAATATTCTGGATGCCCTTTTCGTGGTGGTCGCGCAGCGCGATTATGCTTCTGCCGAACGCAACCTTGACCTCACCATGTCTGCAGTCACTTCCAAGCGCAAAGACAAAGTTTGATGACCTTAGAACCGCTCGTCACCGTCTTCGGCAGTCTTCACTACGACATCGCCGTCAATGCTCCAGCGCGACCGCGCAAGGGCGAAACCGTCACAGGCACCTCATGGTATCCAAAGTGTGGGGGCAAGGGAGGCAATCAGGCCGTGTCTGCCGTACGGGCAGGGGCGCGCACCGAGATGATCGGGGCGGTGGCCGACGACGATTTCGGTCACACCTTGATCGCCAACCTGGCGGCCAAGGGCGTTGGTCACATCCATGTGCGCCGTGATGCTAATCGTTCTACCGGAATGAGCGTCGCTATCTTCGATGCAGAGGGTGACTATGGCGCGATCATTGTATCCGGCAGCAACTTGACCTTGAGCGATGCAGATGTCGAGGCGGCAACGGCGCTTCTTCAAAAGACGGCAATCCTCGTGCTACAGAACGAAATACCGGATGCCGCAAATGTTGCGGCGGCTCGGGTCGTGCAAGCTGCTGGTGGCAAGGTGCTATTGAATGCCGCACCAGCACGTGAGCTCTCTTTTGAGCTAAGAGGGCTGATCGACGTTTTAGTGGTCAATGCTATTGAGGCGGAAATGCTGGCGGGCACCAAAGCGGTAGAAACACTCGATGACGCACGCGCCGCCGCAAAACGTCTTGCCCAATTCTTTCCACATGTCGTGGTCACTGCGGGAGGCTCCGGCGTTGCCTACGGCAATTCCGAAGGGCAAACGCTCGTTATCGATCCGATTCGCGTCGATGTCGCAAGCACACATGGCGCAGGTGATGAATTCATCGGTGTTCTTGCCGCATCTCTTGCGCGGTTTATGGATTTCCGTGCTGCCTTGGATCTCGCCAACAGAGCTGCCGCAAAATTGGTCGGCACGCCTGAGGACGAGCGGACTTAGATCGTAAGTCTCGCAGTAGACAGATCATTTTCAAACGCAGGATAGATTAGATTTTCTAACAAAATCCCCGAATATTCTAAATTGAGCTAATGTCTCTCGGCTCCTAAACTTCCCTCATAGGCCGCTCGGGAGGCGGCCGGAGGAGCATGGCGGTTGCCATGTGCCTGGAGGAGGCCTGTCCGGCAGATTGACTTTTGCTTGGCGCGCAGGAACGGCGTGCCGGCGCGATTTCCGCTGCGAAGCTTTTTCCCGGCACTCATTGAACTTTCCCTTGCCGAGGATGCACATATGAACCTTTATTCTCTTCTTTCACAGCGCGCCGGCGACGGACGTCCTGTTCGTGTCGGGCTGATCGGTGCCGGCAAGTTCGGCTCCATGGTGCTAGCCCAGGCACAACGCATTGCGGGCTTCCACATGGTTGCGGTGGCCGATCTTAACGTCGGCAAGGCGCGCGAGTCACTTGACCGCGTCGGCTGGCCGAAGGAGCGCTATGACGCTTCCAGCTGCGGCGACGCCGTCAAGAACGGCACGACGTTTGTTACTGCCAGCGCACAGGATCTTTTCGATTGCGACGAAATCGAATGCATCATTGAAGCAACCGGCCATCCAATCGCTGGCACGCGCCATGCGCTTGGTGCCATCGATAGTCGCAAGCATGTGGTGATGGTCAATGTCGAGGCCGATGTCATGGTGGGCCCGATCCTGGCGGAAAAGGCCCGTAAAGCAGGCGTTATCTATTCAATGGCCTATGGCGACCAGCCTGCATTGATTTGCGAACTCGTCGATTGGGCCCGGGCAACGGGTTTTGAGGTGACCGCAGCCGGAAAGGGCATGAATTTCGAGCCGCGTTACCGATACTCTACTCCGGATACCGTTTGGGGCTTTTTCGGCTGGACCGAAGAAGAAGTCGCCAAGGGCGACTTCAATGCTAAAATGTACAACTCCTTCACTGATGGCACGAAGGCGGCAATCGAAATGGCAGCTGTGGCCAACGGTACAGGGCTTGATTGCCCGGATAACGGACTAGCCTTTCCGCCAGCCGGTTTGCACGATCTCGCCCGCGTGTTTCGTCCGTCTGCCGACGGCGGACGCATGGACCGCACCGGTCTTGTCGATATCGCTGCCAGCCAGGAGCCCGATGGCCGTGAGGTGTTCAATAATATCCGCTATGGCGTTTTCGTGACGTTCAAGGCGCATAACGAGTATGCCCGCGCCTGCTTCAAGCAATATGGTCTCCTGACTGATCCGTCAGGCTGGTATGCGTCCATGTGGCGCCCGTTCCATATCATCGGCTTGGAAACATCTGTCAGCGTGCTTTCCGCTGTACTTCGAAAAGAAGCGACTGGATGCTCGAAGGAATTTCGCGGCGATGCCGTCGCTACTGCCAAGAAGGACATGCAACCCGGCGAAATGCTCGACGGTGAAGGCGGTTATGCGGTGTGGGCAAATGCGATTCCGGCGTCGCGCAGCCTCAATCTCAAGGCGCTTCCCATCGGGCTTGCTCATAACGTGAAGCTGAAGCGCGCAATCAAAAAGGACCAGATCGTCTCCTTCGACGATGTCGAGATTGTCAATGATCTCGATGTGCTGAACCTGCGTCAGGAAATGGAGCGCAGTTTCCTCCCGGCAAAGGTTGCAGCAGAGTGATAGTCGTGGATTCGAGCAAACTCGCTTTCGTGGTGATCGCCGAATTTCAGGTCAAGCCTGGAAGGATGCCTGAATTTCTAGCGGCAGCGCGTGACGACGCCTCCCATTCGGTGGTGGAGGAAACTGGGTGCCGGCAATTTGACATTATTTGCCCACAAGGGGAGCCAGACATCGTGGTCTTCTATGAGGTTTATAAAGATCGGGCGGCATTTGACGTCCATCTTCAGACCGAGCATGTCGATCGTTTTCGCAAGGCGTTTCCCGCGTTGATCGTTGAGGAAAGACCGGTTCGCTTCAGCGATCGCCACTATCCCTGACGCGGAGGGGTAGCAATGACGAAAGCGCCTCGCCGCATTGCAGTTCTTGGTACCGGCATCATGGGAGGGCCGATGGCGACCCGGCTTGCCGATGCCGGATTTTCCGTCACCGTCTGGAACCGAACGATCGAAAAAGCATCCGTGCTGCAGGCAGCAGGAATTACGGTTGCTGCAAGTGCCGGTGAAGCCGTTGCCGAGGCCGACATTGTCATCTGCATGCTAAGCTCAGGCCCGGTTTGCGAAAACGTCCTGATGACGCCAGGCGGTGTTATCGATCAAATGCAGCCAGGCGCAACGCTTATCGTGATGAGTTCAATTCCCGTTGAAACAGCAATCGCGATCGTAAAGGCTGCGTTGGAAAAGCGTATTAACACGGTCGATGCCCCAGTCTCCGGCGGCGAAAAGGGAGCGAAAGAGGGGACCCTCGCCATCATGGCGGGTGGTGAGGCCATTGTTGTGGATGCTTTGGCAGACGTTTTTCTCCCGCTCGGCCTCGTTACTCATGTCGGCCCCTCCGGCAGCGGAGCTTTGACCAAGCTCGCCAATCAGCTCATCGTTGCTACGACGATCTGTGCGGTGGCGGAAGCTCTGACGCTGGCTGAAAGCGGTGGCGCGGATCCAGTCAAGGTGCGTGAGGCGCTGCTTGGCGGCTTTGCCGACTCCACCGTCCTACGCCAGCACGGACTGCGTATGGTGCAAGGTGACTTCATGCCTGGTGGCCCGGCTAAATATCAGGTCAAGGACACCTCAACTGCCATGCAATTTGCAAAGGGCAGGGGCCTGACACTCCCTGTCAGTCTTGAGGTCGACAAGCTGTTCCGTGCCATGGTCGATCACGGCGATGGCGATCTTGACCATAGCGGGATCATCCTCGAATTGCGTCGAAAAAACATGCTGTGACGAGACAGAAGACAAGGTTGACCGTCTTCAACAGGTGGCGAACTGTGCTTGCGTTATGGTTTGACATGCCTTTCCCGCTTGAGCAGCCCCGCGTCACCCGGTGAGACCGCAAATGTGTCCACGTCAAAAGCGATAAATTCGCTCGGCATTGCTGTGGCGGATCCTGTCACGGTCATCATTTGCCAGAAAGAGTAAGGATGCGTCGAAGGTCTCAAAGATCTTGCGCGCTGTTGAAAATAGCAGATCGACCGGCAGGTTGGATCCAAACATAGTACGCTCCGGGCCGAATATTCTTGTAACAGCCTGGAGAAGTGGGATCGTATCGGTCTTCGACCAATGCGGATGACCGAGACCATAGCCAGACAATTTGACGCTCACATTATCTGCCAGCGCCAGCCGCTCAATCGCACTCGTCCAGTGGCGAAGTGCCGAGGCGGAACGATCGATGGGCATGCCGAAATGGTTCAAGACGATCTGCGTTCCAGGAAAATCCTGAGCCAGTTCGAGTGCCATTTCCATCTGCGGCCAATAGATTTGCAGGTCGAAGGAAAGGTTGCGTTCGGCAAGCGCCGCAAACCCGCGGCGCCATTCGGGCTGCTCCATAAGATCGGGTCGGGACGCTACCTGGAGCGCCGGGTTCTCATGCCAGTTCAGAATCTGGCGAATGCCGCGGAAATGTTCAAAGGCAATATGCGCATCGAGCGTGTGGTCAATATTGGAATTCGCCAGGTCGGCATAGCCAATAATTGCCATGTCTAGGTCGTAGGATTGGATCAGGCCGGAAAGCCAGCGTGTTTCGCCGATAGGATCCTCCGCACGCCAGCCGTTCTGGATATGAACGGATTTGCGCACGCGCCAGCCAGAGACGAGCTGTCGATACTCATCCGGAAGAAAGTTTCGGCGAATTGGCGATAGATCGCCTTCGAGCGCTGGCGGACGAGAGGGATCGAGCCACGGATAGTCATAGGCCTCGATATTCTGAAAATGATGATGGGCATCGATGAACCAGACTTCAGGATCATCCGTCATCGCCTGGGCCGCGTCAGCTGGTCGGCAAGCACGGCAAGGATTACTACGAAGCCTGAGGCGACATACTGCCAGAAGGAGGGCACGTTCATGAGTGTGAGGCCGTTTTGAAGTGCGCCCAGCGTCACGGCGCCGATCAGCGATCCGAAGGGGTTGCCGACTCCACCGAAGAGGCTTGCACCGCCGATAACTGCAGACCCAATAGCCTGCAATTCGAAGCCTTGACCGCCAATGGGTTCGGCGGCCCCGATACGAGCAATCAGGATAAAACCTGCGATGCTGGAGAGAAGGCCCGACAGCGTATAAACGATGACCTTGACCGTTTCGACATTGATGCCGGACAGCCGTGCCGCCTCCTCGTTGCCGCCGCTGGCGATGATGCGTTCGCCAAGCCCGGTGAACGCGACCATGACATAGGCAATGGCGGCGATAGCGATGGCGAACACGACAGGTGTCGGCACGCCGAAAAGCTGGCCGGCGAAGAGATCGCGGAACGGGTCCGGCAGACCGTAGATTGGCTGGCCGTTTGTGTAGATGAGCGCGGCACCTCGAAAAATACTGAGTGTGCCAAGCGTGACGATAAAGTCAGGCAGCTTGAGCTTAGCAATCAGGACGCCGTTGACAAAGCCGCAAACAAGACCAACGGCAAGTCCGGCGAGTATGCCCACGGCGACCCCTTGATTGGCCATGTCGGCTGCTACCATGCTGGAGAGCCCAACAATCGAACCTACTGAAAGATCGATACCCTTCGTCATTATGACGAGCGTCATACCGACCGCAATCACCGCATTGATCGAGGATTGCAACAGGATATCGATGAGGTTGGCTGGCTGGTAGAAGCTACTGGTCAGCACCGAGAAGACGATGAAGAGTGCAATGCAGCCGGATAAAACGCTGGCCTTGCGGGCAAACTCGCCGTGCTTCATCAACCTGAAAGTTTCCCGCCTCTTTTCATTTGCCGCTACGGGCGCCTCCAGGGATTCACTTTTGGACATGGTACTTCTCCCCTGCCATCTTTTCCAGCAGATGCTCTTCGGTCATATCCTCGCCATTGGTTTCGACGGAGATGACGCGGCCTTTGCTCATGGTTGCGATGCGGTCGCTCAGCAACAGCACTTCCGGTAGTTCGGATGAAACGACAATGATGGCTGCACCTTTGGAAGCAAGATCTCGCAGCAATGCGTAGATTTCCGCCTTGGCGCCGACATCAATGCCACGTGTCGGCTCGTCGAATAAAAGCACCTTGGCTTCTGTCTGAAGCCAACGAGCAATGACGACCTTCTGCTGGTTGCCGCCCGAAAGGTTGCCAAGCGGTACGCTGATATCGCCGGGCTTGATCCCCATTTCCTTGACATAGGCCCGGATCGCCGCCTTGCGCGAGATCGACGTTGTAAAACCGAGACGCGAAAAGCGTGGCTGATTGGCAAGTCCGAAATTGCCTTCGACGCTCATCATTGGAATGATGGCCTGTCCGCGCCTGTCTTCGGGGATATACGCAATTCCGCAGCCGATGGCATCTTTAGAGCTCGCGATGCTGGCTTTCGCCCCGCCGACATGAATTTCGCCTGACGTCAGCGGATCGATGCCAAAGATAGCGCGGAGTGTGGCAGAGCGGCCCGACCCGACGAGACCGGCAAGACCGAGAATTTCGCCGGCGCGCACGGAAAGGGAGATGTCCGTGATACGCCGCGTGGAGATACTCTTGAGTTCGAGCATCACCGATCCCGGCGCGCTTGCTGCATAACGGCCCTGGCGCATGACCGCTCCGAGCTGGCGGCCGGTGATCATTTCGTTGATTGCCTGATCGTCATGTCGGGCGACCTGATCGCACAGAATGACTCTGCCGTCGCGCAGAATAGTAATCGTGTCGCAGATGGCGCGGATCTCATCCATGCGATGCGAAATGTAGATGATGGCCTTTCCGGCGGCTTTCAAACCGCGGATGACAGCAAAAAGATTATCGCGCTCGTTGGGCGTCAGGCTCGAAGTCGGTTCGTCGAACGCGATGATTTCTCCACCCTTGGCAAGCGTACGACCTATTTCAACAAGCTGGCGGTCGGCCATGCCAAGCTTATCGACGGGCGCGGTCACGTCGATATGCGGTGCGAGGTCCGACATAATGCGTGCAGTACGCTGGCGCAGTTCGCTGCGTGGCACTAGACCCAAAGCGCCGGTTGCCCCTAGAAACATGTTCTGAGCAACGTCGAGCTGTGGGACGAGGTTGAGCTCCTGGCTTACAAGGCCGATGCCAAGCGAAAGGGCATGGCGGGGAGCGGAGATGCGCACGATGCCGTGACGTGCGTGATCGATCGTGCCGGAATCTGGCTGGACAAGCCCAAAGACCACTTTCATCAGCGTCGATTTGCCTGCACCGTTCTCGCCGAGGAGACCATGGACGGAGCCACCCGCGAGCGTTAGGTTGACGCCCTTGAGAACGTGGTTGAAGCCATAGCGCTTCTCAATATCGGTTAGTTTCAAAAGCGGTATGTCGCTTCCGGCAGAACGTGTGTGGTCTGCTGCCACTTGGGGCTGCATCGTCATCTCATCCTCCGGTAATTGAGCTTCGGGCGCGACTTTCGCCGCGCTCGAAGGCGTTGATGCTTACTTGGAGGCAACCGGATCCGGGAATTTTGCAACGTTTTCGCTGGTGATAACGGCCTGCGGCGAGACAACCCAGACAGGGACTTCCTGGCAGCCGATCAGGCGCAGCGCGACTTGGACGCCGAGCTGGCCTTCCTCGAAGGGGAATTCGGCAACTGTCGCCGCCATTTCCTTTGCGCCGACGGATTTCTTAGCCTCACGGATGCCGTCCGTGCCGACGACCGCGACCTTGTCGAGCGAACTGCTCTTGCGCACCGCTTCGACAACGCCGAGCGCCATGCCGTCATTGTTGGCATAGACACCGACGAGGTCTGGGTTCTGGCGCAAGATGTTGCTGGTGGCGTTCAGCGCAACGAGGCGATCCCAGTTGCCTGGCTGAGAAGCGACGAGCTGGAGCTTCGGATACTTCTTCAAGCCTTCTTGGAAGCCCTTGATGCGGGCGCGGGCATTCGGCGAACCTGCCGCGCCTTCGATCTGCGCAACTTTGCCGCCATCCTTGAAGCGTTCGCCAAGATAATCGGCTGCTTTTCCGCCGATGGCGACTTGGTCTGTGCCAATATAGCTGCTCGCGCCGTCGGTGCGGGCATCGTCAATGATGATGGTGGGAATATTGGCAGCGCGCGCTGCCTTGATGACCGGGGCAAGGTTAGAGTCGGATTGGGGCGACAGCAGCAATGCATCCGGTTTCTGTGAGAGCATGGTCTGCGCAAGGTTGAGCTGCTCGATCATTGAGGACTCATCCTTGGCCGCTTGGACGTCGACCTTAATGTTATACTTGCCAGCCTCGTCCTTCACGCCGGCGGCAACGTCCTGCCAAAATTCGTTGATCAACGTCTTCGTCACATAAGCGAAACGCAGCTCCTTGGCTGGCTTAGGCACTGCACCGAAAGTCTTTTCAAGGTCGGTGGAATCGATTTTTTCACTCTTGGCCTTTGGATAGGCCGAGCACTTTTCGGCGGACAACGCAGCATTCGCGGCGAGCAGCGAAACGGCCGATGCCGCAAGCAGCATCGCGGTGTTCTTGAATTTCATGATGTTTTCCTCCCGTAAGAAGCGGCGGTAGAAATTACCTCGCTTCAATATCTCCCGTTCAACACCGCGCCTCCTCCCAGAGCCGTCGGCCTTGAACCCCTTCAAGCGATGTTGTGCCTGGAAGGTTGAGCAAGGGTAAGAAAGCCATTGCTTAGATGCAATTTAGAACTACTGTGGTTTCGTTTAGTTGTTCTAAACGGACTGGTCCTGTGGGAAAGGATCTTTAATCGGGGGAAGATGCCTTGCAGTTGCCGATCCGAAGCATTCTGGTCTTTCACGCGGCGGCTCGTTCGGGCAGCATTTCAAAAGCTGCCGACGAACTGAGCGTGACGCCCTCGGCGGTGACGCAGCAGATCCAGTCCCTGGAGCTCCAGCTTGGCGTCACGCTCATGAACAAGATGGGTCGCGGCATCGTTTTAACGGAAGCCGGCGAGCGTTACTTTGAGATGATCGCCGACGAGATCGAGCACATCACGGATGCCACGAACACACTGCGCGGCCATCGCACGGTAACGACGTTGAACATTCGCGCCACACCAACGCTTTCCAACAAATGGCTTCTGCCGCGACTGAAGTCGTTCCTCAACACGCACCCCGAAATCGAGCTGCGGGTCGACGGAACCAACGAGCCGACCGACTTCAACCGGGAACTTGTCGATGTGGAGATCCGCCACGGAGATGGGCGCTGGCCGGGTTTGTTCGTCGAGGGGTTGGCGGAAGAGACGTTCATTCCTGTCTGTTCTCCCCAACTGGCCAGCATTGGGAGCTTGCAGCCAGACGAGGTGACGCATCATAGGCTGATCCACTCCGTCAAATCGCAGGCGCAGTGGCCACGCTGGCTGAAAGAAGCAGGCGTTTCGCATGATTTCCGCTGGCAGCGGGTTCTCTTCGACCGAAGCCATATGGCAATCGATGCCGCTTGCGACGGGATCGGCATCGCGCTGGAGAGTGAGCTGATGATGTGGAAGGAGCTGTCCGAGGGCCGTCTTGTGTGCCCGGTCAAGACACCACATCAGATCGCTTTGACCACACAGTGGATCGTTTGTCCGCGTGATCATCTTCGGCACAGGAAGGTGAAAATCTTCCTCGACTGGATCCGTTCGCAACGCGATGCCTGGTTGGAGGAGAGCGGACACAAACCTTGGCTTTCCGCAGCTGCAGAACCTACTGCCTGAGCGAGCGCCCGGACTGAGCGTCGAAGAGATGCAACTTGCCGGTGCGCGGTGCAATCGTCACTGCATCTCCTGGTCTGAAGTCGTGTCGCTCGGAGAAAACTGCCACCAATTCGCCTTCGCCGTAGCGCAGGAAGACCATCGTCTCGTGGCCGGTCGGTTCCGTGACGTTGACAGATGCCTTCAGACCTTCTGCGGAAAGCTGCAGATGTTCCGGTCTGACACCGAGAAGAACAGCCTGACCGTCACTCGCCGTCGGCAAAAAGCCAAGAGCAATTTCGTCACCTGTCTCGGAAACGAAAACCTGCCCATCCGCTTTGTAATGCCCTTTCATCAGATTCATGGAGGGTGAACCGATGAAGGTGGCAACAAATGTGTTGTTCGGCCAATCGTAAAGGTCGAGCGGCGTCCCGATCTGTTCGACACGTCCGCCCTGCATGACCACGATCTTGTCTGCCATGGTCATGGCTTCTACCTGATCATGCGTGACGTAGATCGTAGTGGTGCGCAGCCGCTGATGGAGTTCCTTGATCTCCTTGCGCATCTGAACGCGCAGCTTGGCATCCAGATTGGAAAGCGGCTCGTCGAAGAGGAAGACTTGCGGCGAGCGGACGATGGCCCGACCCATGGCCACGCGCTGGCGCTGGCCACCCGACAATTGTCGTGGGTATCGATCAAGGTAAGGAACGAGGTCAAGCGTCTCGGCCGCGACCTTGAGGCGCTGCTTAATGACATCGGCAGGTTGCTTCTGCAGGCGCAGTGCAAAAACCATGTTTTCTGCAACGGTCTTGTGCGGATATAGCGCGTAGCTCTGGAAAACCATGGCAATGTCGCGGTCCTTGGGCGGCAGGTTGTTGACCACGCGCCCGCCGATGGAGATCGCTCCAGCTGTGATACCTTCCAGGCCCGCAACCATCCGCAACAGGGTCGATTTTCCGCATCCGGAAGGGCCGACCAGGACGACGAATTCCCCGTCGTTGATGTCGATATCAACGCCATGAAGGACATTTAGTGCGCCATAGGACTTCTGCGCTCCGGTGATCTTGACCTCAGCCATCTCGCTCCCATCTGCCGTTGGCGCCAACGCTTGCATCGACAATCAGCGCCTTAGCATTTCTCCCTCTCATTCACAGAATTTTGCACGCATTATCGGCCGAAGATCGTTCGGTCGGCGTCTCGTCATGCCGTGAAAATGCTCCTCCATGAAACGTTTCATAATCTGTTGACATTTGCCCGCCGGTGTCCAATTCTCGCAGCCGAGATCGGGAGGAGCGGTTTCAAGCAACAGATGAAACGTTTCATTTTGTTGCTTAACAGATAGTTTCGTTGGAGGCCAGTGCAAAAATCGAAGACTGATTTTGCTCGGCATCCGACACTTAAGTTTTTTTCAAAACGTGGGAGGAGACCACATGAAAGTCGAAATTTACGACAGCTTGATGCGCCGTCAGGCGAGCCGCCGCGACATTCTGCGCGGCACAGCGAGTGCGGCTGCCCTAATGGGCGTCTCGACGGCCTTCGGCGGCGTGCCGACCTCGGCTTTTGCTGCCGATGACGTGCGCAGTCAAATCCTGAAAATCCCAGGGGTCGGTAAGGGCGCGCCGACGGATTCGGACTGGCAAAAGGTCGGTGAACTCTGCCTTGGTCCGACCAAATCCAACGTCAAGCAGGGTGAATTCGCGGGAGTCGAGCTGACCTTTATGGGGCTCAACAACCAGAATCTTCACAATTTCCTGTTCCGCGGCTTTCTGAAACCTTGGGAAGCCTACACAGGTGCCAAGATCAACTGGATCGACTTGGCGCAGGCCGATTACAATGCTCGTCTTCAGCAGTCGATTGCTACAGGCACGGTCGATTTCGACATTCTGGAAATGGGGGCACCCTTTGAAGGCGACACAGCCGGCAAGGGGCTTTTGTCGGAAATGCCTGACTGGGTGAAGAAGCAGATCGAGATCGACGATTATGTGGACTATCTTAAGCCGCCGGTTGGCACTTGGGACGGTAAAACCTATCGCGTGACGATTGATGGCGACTGCCACAACTTCAACTACCGCGCTGACTATTTCAAAGACGAAACGCTGGCAAAGGCCTGGAAAGACGAAGGCCATAAGGGTGAGTGGGCTCCGCCGAAAACCTGGGCGCAGGTCCAGGAAATCTCCAAGTTCCTCAAGGGCAAGAAGGATCCGCTGTCTGGCTCTTCCGCTTACGGATATCTTGATCCTTACAAGGGCTGGGGTGGCTTTGGCTTCTACTTCCTGGAAGACCGCGCCACCGCTTATGTGAAGATGCCCGGCGATCCTGCCTGGCTGTTCGACCCTGAAAACATGAAGCCGTTGGTCAACAGCCCTGGCTGGGTTCGCGCTATCCAGGAAGCCATGGACCTCATGAGCTTTGAGCCGACCGACCAGATCAACGCCGATCCGGGCACGACGGGGTTCCAGCAGTTTCTCGCGGGCACGGGTTCCATGGTGACCTGGTGGGGCGACATCGGCCAGCAGGCCAATACTTCGGACACATCGGTAGTCGGTGATGTAGTCGCGTTCGATATCCTCCCGGGCTCTGAAGATGTCTACGATCGCAAAGCTGGTAAGTGGGTGAAGGCCAAGGATGGCGTCAATTACGCACCAAACTGCGCCTATCTTGGCTGGGGCATCTATGTCATGGCCCGCGTCGACAGCGACAAGATGAAGCAGCGTGCCGCCTGGAGCGCGGCTGCCCATCTCGGCGGCAAGGACATCGCCATCTGGACTGCGATGTATCCATCTGGCTTCCAGGTTCACCGCACCAGTCAATCGAAGATCGAGGAATGGGTCTCAGCCGGATACAAGGAAGAATACATCTCGAACTACCTGAAGTCTCAGTTCGGCTCCTATAACCACCCGAACCGGACTGTCGAGCCGCGTATTCCCGGTATCTTCCAGTACTATTCGGTTGCGGAAGACGAATTGGCAAAGGGTTATGCTGGAAAATACAAGTCCGCTCAAGAAACCGCAGATGCCATCGCTGCAGCCTGGGAGAAAATTACCGATCAGATCGGCCGAGATAAGCAGTTGAAGCTTTATCGCGCGAGCCTGGGCTTGTGATCGTCTGAAATGACTGTGCTGGCGGGGCGTTTCGCTCCGCCGGTTGTCTCAATGGTCTGGCGGGGACTTTTATGTCGACACTTCAAGGCGACCTGTTGCACACGGTCGAGACCGTTTCCATTTCTGCTAGCCGGCGGTTCTGGGGCCATACCGCTTTGTGGCTCAGCGCTGCTTGGTTCGTTGCCTCGTTTTTACTTCAGGCCTCGCATGACATGGGTTGGACGGAACTAGGTTTTAGCACATGGAGGCCGGTGCTTTACGCCTACTTCATCTGGGCTGCAGTTCTTTGCGTAACACGCGTCGTCATCTACGGTGAAGCGGGTAAGAAGGCACTTTTCGTTCTGCCGGCAGCGCTTTTTGTCGTCTCAATGGTGGTTTTTCCGCTCCTGTTTGCGCTCTGGGTCGGCTTTTCCAACTGGAACCTCGCCTCCCCAACCGGCCGACAGTTCAACGGGCTCGACAATGTACGGCAGATGCTGGCCGATCCGTTCTATTTGAACGCACTTCTCAACATGGTCTATTACACGCTGGCGATCGCGGTCGAATATGCCATCGCATTCGGTCTTGCCTTGCTCCTCAACCAGGAGATTGTCGCCCGCAAATTCTGGCGTGTGGTCTTTCTGATGCCCCTTATGCTTTCGCCCGTTGCTGTCGGCTGGATGGTCGGCAAGTCGATGCTCGAAACGCGCTTTGGACCGATTGCGCGCGTTGCCCGTTGGCTCGGCTGGGAAAATCCATCCTTTTTTGGTAATCCGCTGACCGCCAAGATTACTATCATGCTGATGGATGCCTGGACCTTCATTCCCTTCATGATGATCATGCTGCTCGCCGGCCTTCAATCGTTGTCGCGCGAAGTGCTGGAGGCGGCTGAGGTCGATGGCGCGACGAAGTGGCAACGCTTTTGGAAAGTGATCTTCCCGCTCATGCTGCCTGTCTCTGTGACGGCGGTCATGATCCGTATCATCTTCAAACTCAAGCTCGCAGACATCATCATTACCGTGACGGCAGGCGGGCCGGGCGGGGCAACCGATTCTGTGACCAGCTTCATTTATCGTGAATATCGCGATCGCTCGAATGTCGGTTACGGCACGCTTCTGGCGCTCGTTTACCTCGTAATCATCGTTGTCGGCATGACAGGGCTGATGAATATCACCGATCGGATCGTCAAGCGCATGACGGGGAGGCTCTGATGGCTATCATCGACTTGGATAAATTCGCCCGTCGCCAGCGCGCTCGTTGGTGGGCCATGCGCTTTGTCGTCTACGGTCTGCTGATAACCTGGGCGGTGGTGAGCTTCTTTCCGCTTTTCTGGACCATCTCAACGTCCTTCAAAACCGCGCCTGACGTGATGAAAGGGAACATGATCCCCTGGCTCGAATTTACGCCGAGCTGGCTCGGCTGGCGCTCGCTCGGTCTGTCACCCGACGCGCTCGTGCAGACCTCGACCGTGCGGGACGAATTCATGCATCGTCTGTTCAACAGCGCCATCATTTCGGTGACCGCATCAGCGCTTGCCGTCTTCCTCGGATCGCTGGCAGCCTATGGACTGAGCCGCTTTTCCTACAAATTCGGACACATGCGCAATTCGGATATATCCTTCTTCTTCCTTTCCCAGCTGATCATGCCGCCGGTCGTACTCGCGCTGCCTTTTCTTGTGCTCTACAAGCAGCTTGCATTGCTCGACACGTATAGTGGGCTGATTGCGGTTTACACGTTGATGGTTCTGCCGATCGTCGTTTGGATCATGCGCGATCAGTTCGCCACCGTTCCGGTGGAGTTGGAGGAGGCGGCCCTCGTCGATGGCTTGTCGATCTGGGGGGCCTTCAGCCGCATCATCGTACCGCTGGTGCTTCCCGGCATGGTCGCGGCTTTCATTCTGGCACTCATTTTATGCTGGAACGAATATTTCTTCGCCGCCCTCCTGACATCGACGAATACCAATACCCTGCCGGTCATGATTGCCAGCCAAACAGGCAGCCAGGGTATCAACTGGTGGTCGATGGCAGCATTGTCCACGGCCGGTATTCTGCCTCTTGTCTTCGTCGGCATACTGCTTGAAAAACATATCATCGCAGGCATGACCGCCGGCGCCGTGAAATAGTGCGGCGCCCCCTTATGGATCGAATACCCACAGTCAAGGATGTCGCCATGCGGGCCGGCGTTTCCGTCGGTACGGTATCGCGCGTCTTGGCAGGAGAGCTTGCCGTCAAGCCAGCCTTGCGTAACCAGGTCAACGAAGCGATCAGCGCGCTCGGTTACCGACCCAACGTCATGGCTCGCGCCTTGCGGACCTCGAAAACGGATGTCATCGGACTGATCGTGCCTGATATCACCAATCCGTTTTTCTCGCAGATGGCAGCCAGCGCCGAGCGTGCCGCCGCCAAGCATCGCCATTCGCTGATGCTGGCAAGCTCGCACAACGACCGCGAGGTAGAGCAGAACCACATCTCCGCATTTCTTGACCGCTCGGTGCGCGGCATCATCTTGGTCGCGGCGAACCTGAGTTGCCCATCGCAGGTAAAATTGAATGTTCCCATCGTTTCTCTTGATCGCCGTTATGCCGATTTTCCGCTGATCTCCATCAATCATGCAGAGGCGGCTGGGCTCGTCGCCGACCATCTTTATGAGCTGGGTCATAGAAAGATCGCCTATATTGCTGGCCCAACCGATACCGAAGCGGGCCGGAAGCGGCGCGAAGGCTTTGTCAGCCGCATCTCCGAATTGGATGAGAACATCGAGCTCGAAATTTTTTCCGGCAGGTTTGATTATGAATCCGGCGAAATGATCGGCCGCAGGCTTTTGCTACAGCCACCGGACAAGCGACCAACGGCCATCGCTGCTGCCAGTGATCAGCAAGCCATCGGCGCTTTGCGCGCCGCCCGCGACATCGGGTTAGAGGTGCCGAGCGAACTGTCCATTGCCGGCTTCGACGACATTCAACTTGCCAATCTCGTGGTGCCGCGCCTGACGACGGTGCGCCAGCCCACGGATCAACTCGCCAGCAGAGCGGTCGAATTGTTGCTTGAGAATGTCGATGGGACTGGAGAAGAGGCAATGAGTGCGACGCTCGTTGTGCGCGGCTCAACCGGTCCACCCATGCTGGGAAGAAGCGCAAGGTAAAACAAGCAAGGCTGCAAAGCCGTCAACACGAGGAAACAGACAATGCTCAAAGGTATCAGACCTGAACTCAACGGAGATATTCTGCAGGCCCTCTCCAATATGGGCCACGGGGATTATCTCGTCGTGTCCGATACGAACTTCCCGTCGGACTCCGTCGCTCGGCACTCGCTGATCGGCCGTCTTTTGACCATGGAAAACGTCTCCGCGCCAAAAGCGATCGAGGCAATCCTGTCGGTCTTTCCGCTCGACACGCCGATCCAGCCCTCCGTGGGCCGCATGGAGGTCATCGGCAAGCCGGATGAAATTCCAGAGGTACAGCAGGAAGTGCAGGCAATTGTCGATCATGCTGAAGGAAAGCCTGCGCCGATGTATCCAATCGAGCGGATGGCTTTTTATGACATCGCCCGCAAGGCCTACTGCGTCATCTCGACCGGTGAGATGCGGTTTTATGGCTGCTTCATCCTGACAAAAGGCGTCATTCCAGCCGAGGACGTTGCGCGATGAGCGAAAGAAAGACGATCGTCATCCTTGGTATTTTCGCGGCCGACACAGCTTATAAAGCAAAGCGAATGCCGCAAATTGCCGAGACCCTCATTGGCTCGGGGTTTTCCCTCGGGCCAGGCGGTAAGGGATCCAATCAGGCAATTGCTGCGGCCAAGTCTGGCGGGAAGGTGACCTTCATCTCGCGTGTCGGGAATGACCCCTTCGGCGATATGGCGCTCGCGGCCTACGCGGATGCTGGTGTCAAGGCGAACGTGATGCGGATGGAGGGCGTCTCGACGGGCGCTGCCTTCATCTTCGTCAACGAAGACAATGGCGACAATGCCATCATCGTGGCACCGGGCGCTGCGGGAATGATCGACACTGCAGACGTCGATGCCAACCGTGCCGAAATCGAAGCGGCAGCCATTTTCATGACCCAGTTGGAGCAGCCGATAGAGGCAGCCATTCATGGCCTTGAGATCGCAAAGAAGGCTGGTGTAACGACGATCTTCAATCCGGCACCGGCACAGGTCATTCCAGAACACATCTATAGTTTGTGCGATTACATCGTGCCGAACGAAATCGAGGCCGCTGGCCTTGTGGGGCATCCCGTCGATACCGACGAACAGGCGGTCAAAGCCGCCGATACCCTGCTGCAGCGTGGCGCAAAGACCGCCATCATCACGCTTGGCGGGCGTGGCTCGCTCTACCATACGGCTGGCCAGAGCGAATTCGTGCCTGCGGTTGCTGCCGGTCAAGTTATCGACACGACCGGCGCTGGTGATGCTTTTCTTGGCGGGTTTGCAACGGCCCTTTCCGAAGGTCGCGCGCCGATCGATGCCGTACGCTTTGCGGCCGCCACCGCCGGCATTGCCGTCACGCGAGCGGGCACGGCGCCGGCCATGCCATCTCGCAGTGAAATCGACGCACTTCTTGCCTCCGCCTGAACCTGCGCTATCCAAGGACGTGATCCTTGTACATATCGATGGGCGAGCGATCAGCTCCATCAGACTGATCGTTCCCGATAGGTCGGGATTTTAGCGCGCGTTTTCTGCACATCGGAAGCCGTGAGAAACAGGCTTTTCATGCCAGCACAAAAGATTCCCAGGTCATCGAATGTACCCGACGGCCCGTTGTAAGTGCAGGTGCGGGGGCCTAATGTGCGCGAGGGCCAGATACTCCAGAACAGAAAGCGTTGATCCCTCACAATGGAAAAAAGCGATGATCAACTGCGTATTGCTGAGGAGATCAGAAGAGAAAAGTCGGGTTCGGATCCTTTTGCAGCCGCCATGCGGGCAACCCGCATGCCGATGGTCATCACTGATCCTCGATTAAAAGATAATCCTATTGTCTTTGTGAACAATGCTTTCGCGCGATTGACTGGCTACTCTCGCGAGGAAACGCTGGGCCGCAATTGCAGGTTTCTTCAAGGCCCGGGCACGAGCAGAGAAGACGTCAAGAAGATCCGCGAAGCGATCGCGATGAGAGAGTCCATTGAAATAGAGCTGATGAACTATCGCAAGGACGGTTCAGGGTTCTGGAACAGGCTCTTGGTCTCTCCCGTCTTCGATAACGGCGAGTTGACTTACTTCTTTGCGTCTCAGCTCGAGATTACAAGAGACAGAAGAATTGCCTCGGCTTCCGCTCTATCCGACAATGCCGAGCTTGAGCGCCGTATCAGTGACCTGACCGAAGCCGAAAACAGATTGCAGTTTACGCTGAAGGCTGGCGGCTTGGGCACGTGGACGCTGGATCTAGCCGAAGGAAGGCTCGTCGCTTCTTCGATTTGCAAAGCAAATTTCGGCATCGCGCCGACCGAGAACTTCACCTATGCAGACTTGCAGGCCCTGGTTCATCCGGCAGATTTTCCGATGTGGCAGGAAGCCGTGCAAAAAGCCCTTGCGGAAGATGGCGACCTGCATGTCGAATACCGGATTCTACTTCCAGATAGATCAATACGCTGGATCGAAGTTCGGGCACAGACCCGTTACGGTGACGATCATCGGCCAGTGGAGATGAGCGGCATCTCCATCAATATAACGGAGCGAAAGGAGGCCGAAGCATTCCGCCTTCTCGTTAGCCGTGAGATGAGCCATCGCATCAAGAACACGCTTGCAACGGTTCAGTCTATCGTCAATCAATCCCTGCGCTCCGACTTGCCGCGACAGGACCTGCGAGACACGATCGGCAAGCGGATCCATGCCCTCGCGCGCTCGCACGAACTTTTGCTCGGTTCGAACTGGAGCGTAGCAAGTCTGAGGGAAACGATTGAAAGAGCGGTCAGTCCCTTCAACGAGGGGGGCCGAATCCGTTACTTCGGTCCCGATATGACGATCACCTATGCGCTGAACGGCGCTCTTGCACTCGGGCTTCATGAGCTTGCGACAAATGCATCCAAATACGGGGCGCTTGCCAACGAGGCTGGACGCGTGCGTATCGAATGGCGTGACGACGACGGGGTTTTCACGCTTGTTTGGGAGGAGATGGGTGGTCCTGAGGTTTCGGAACCGACAAAGAGGGGTTTTGGGACGAGCTTGATCGAGAGAGCGCTCGGAACAACCTTCAACGGCACAGCCGTTATGACTTTCCATCCCACAGGTCTCGTTTTCAAGCTTGAGACTAAGATCGAGGAGCTGATGCCCTGATATTGGAGGATCGGGCAGCCGGTTCTTCAAATCTTTCGATGCGCTCCGCAGCCAAGGCAGCGTTGGGCGTCCGTCCTATCGATGACCTCTCAGGCGTGTGGCGGAAGAGGTGCACCGGAAAGCCGGGTGACGATGTTGTCGCGCAGGCGATGATAGCGCAAGGTGAGCGCCGGCCCAAAGCTCATGTAGAAGGGAGCTGCCGTCAAGGGCTCTAGTTTCAATGCCAGCTCTTTCTCCGGCTTGCCCAGCGCCCATTCAGACAAAATGGAGCCGAGCATGGAGCCCGTCGGCACACCGCGCCCGGAAAGCCCCGTCAGCGCGACAGCGCCGGGCGCCAAATTGTAGAAGCGCGGCACCGTGCGATATTGCATGTCGAGCTCGCCGAACCAGAAATACTCCCAGCGGATGTCTTCACGGATTTGCGGGTGCAGCCATTTCAGCCTTTCGCTCATCACCCGTCGCGTATAGGCCATATCGCGTCCACGCCGCCCCATGGGGAACATGGAGGCGACGATCCGGCCTTCGGCATTGTATTTGTAGACATAGATGTCGCCGCGGCCGTCATGTATCGTGGTGTTGTTTGGAAGCACGTGGGTGCGCGTTTCTGCGGATAGAATCTGAGTTGCCGCAACGAAGACGAGTTGGATCTTGAAGGTCTTGTCGAGATTCGGCCAGCCACCGACAGTATAGGCGCCGGTCGTGAAGATCACCTTGTCAGCGGTCACTTGACCGGCCGCGGTGCGGACCTTCCATCCGCCCCGAGCTTCGCGCTCGCAAGATATTGCCGCCGATCCCGTGAAAATCTTCGCGCCCTCCTGGATAACGGCGCGGGCGAGGCCGCGTGCATAGCCAAGTGGGTTGAGGTGCCCAGCTTCCTCATGCAGCCAGCCGCCATGAAAGCGAGGGCTGCCGGTGATCGCGGCCACTTCGTCGCGATCGATCAAACGCGTACGGGCACCAACCGCGTTGTAAGTCTCGACCTTTGCACGAATGGTATCGAGCGCGCGGCGGTGCGGAGCGCCCATTACATAGCCGTTCTGCACCCACTCACAATCGATCTGGTAGTCTCTGATCATCGCGCCAACACGGTCATTGGCGCGTGTCTGTCGCTCGATCAACCGCTCGGCCCACGGATCGCCAAGCATCCGCCGCAATTCCGGCAGGCTGTAATGGGTAAAGGTCGGCGTACAGTGGCCGGCATTGCGACCTGAGCCGCCAAAACCTGCCTCCTCGCGTTCCAAAAGTACCACGCTAACGCCCGCCTTTGCGAGCTCCAGCGCCGTCGTTAGCCCCGTATAGCCGGCACCGACGATGCAGACATCGGCCCTCACGCTGTCTTCGAGCCGTTCCGTCTTCGGGGCCGGGGCAGCGGTTGCATACCAGAGAGTTGCATCGAAGGGCGAAAAAACCGTCATGGCGTTCCCCCTTCAGTTCAGATCGCTGCGTGCATCGAGCGCATCGCGCAGCCCGTCACCGATGAAGTTGAAGCTCGTTACCGCAAGAGTTATCGCGACGCCTGGCACGATAGCGAGCCACGGTGCCTTATCGAGGTATTGCTGAGCCCCATTCAGCATGTTGCCCCAGCTCGGCAGCGGTGGCTGAATGCCGTATCCAAGGAAGCTGATATAGGCTTCGAGTAGAATGGCACGCGCGACCGTCAGTGTTGCCGCAACGATAATCGGGCCGATCGCGTTTGGCAGGATCTCGCGAAACATGATCCAGGCATTCGGCAGCCCCAGCATCCGTGCGGCGAGCACAAAATCGCGTTCGCGCAGCGAGCGCACCTCCGTCTCCACCAAGCGGGCGATCTCCATCCAGCTGGTGATCGCGATGATCACTGTGATCATGAATGGGCTTGGCTGCACGAAAGCGGCGAGCGCCAGAAGCAGGAAGATACTTGGGAAAGATAAAAACGCATCGACAAAGCGCATCAAGGCAGCGCCGAGACGACCGCCATAATAGCCCGCCACCACGCCGATCACGGTACCGATCAGTGTCGACAAAACCATTGCGAAAAACCCAACGAGCAGGGAAATCCGGCCCGCATTGAAAAGCCGTGCTGCAATATCGCGTCCAAGCGGATCGGTGCCGAAAATATGCGCGCCCGTCAACGGTGGGGCAAAGCGAGCACGAAGATCGATAAAGAGCTGGTCATAGGGCAGAAGATAGGGACCGACAACACAGGCGAAGATCATGATCGAGATCATCGCAAGCCCGAGGACTGCGAGCTTGTGACGCATAAAGCGCCGGGCCGTGCGGCTGCGCCACCAATGAGTGGCAGCATCAGTGGAAAGGGAAAGCTTTGCGTCAGACATGGTCTATCCTTTCGGGAGCGACAGCTGTTGCGGGTGCGGCCTCATCCGAGCCTGATCCGGGGATCGACGAGAGCGACAAGAAGGTCGGCCATCAGGCTGCCAAGCAGCACCAGAATTGCGGAAAACATCAGCAGTCCCATTACGACGGGATAATCGTGGTAGCCGAGGCTATCGAGGAAGAGCCGCCCCATGCCCGGCCAGGTGAAGACCGTCTCGGTCACCAGAGCACCGCCGAGGATAGTCGGAAGTTGAACGCCAGCCAGCGCGATCATCGGCAGCAATGCATTGCCTACGACGTGCTTCATCAGAACCCGGCGTGCGGTCAGCCCCTTGGCGCGCGCCGTGCGTACGAAATCCTGGTTGATGACGTCGAGCGTGGCGGTGCGCATGTACCGGCTCCAGACGGCGATGTTGACAAGCGCCAGAACGAGGCTCGGCATCACCAGATGGATGGCATAATCGTAAAGGGACTGATCGCCGATCGTGTACATATTGCCGGCAGGGAGCCATTTTAGCTTTAATGCGAAGACATAAATGGCGACCAGACCAAACCAGAACGTGGGGATGGACAATGCCACCATGGCGCCCACCGTGGCAGTGTAGTCGAAGAGTGAGTAGCGCTTCGTCGCTCCCTTGATACCGATCCAGGTCCCAATCAGAATCGAGACCACCGTCGACGTGACCATCAGTAGAAGCGTTGCAAAAAGATGCCCTGAAATGATGTCGAGCACGGGTCGCTGGTCACGGTAGGATTTGCCCCAGTCACCCTGCAGCAGACGCCAGACCCAATCGAGATACTGGATGGGCAGGGGGCGGTCGAGGCCCATCTGGTGCGCGATGCGATCCAGCGCCTCGCGCGTCATACCTGGTGTCAGGGCGAACTGCGAGAGCGGGCCACCCGGTGCGAGATTGAGGATCGCAAAGCCGATGATCGAAACAAGCACCAGGAGGATAAGGCTCTGCCAAAGGCGATTGAGAAGATAGGCGAACATCTAGGTCAACTCCGGTTCGACCCAAGATGCCGTCCGGAAGGAACAGCTCTTGGGCAAGCCTTCGGGATCGTCGAAAACGACCGGCTGGAGGTATGCTCGATGCAAACTGCCTCATGATCCGATCGCCATGGTATGGATGCCGGGACCTCATGGAGGTCCGGCTCCTTCGATGATCAGCTGAGGTGCCAGCTTCCGACGTTCCAGGTGTCGATTCGCGTGTTGATGTTGAAGACGATGTTCTCGACACCCTGTTTGTGACCACGCACGGTTGCGTATTGGAAGAGCGGCAGGAATGGCAATTCCTTGCGCATGATCTCCTGAATTTTCAGGTATGCTGCCTTGCGCTGTTCCGGAACGAATAGACTGCCGCCCTTGGCGAGAAGATCGTCCACCTCCTTGTTTGCAAACTGCCAAGTGTTCTGTCCGGAGCCGCCTTTGGCCGGGCTGGAGTTCGAGCGGAAGAAATCCGACGTATCGGGATCGGGTCCGGTGAGAAAATCGAGACCGACGATGACGGTGTCAAACTTCGATAGCATCCAGTAGTCGCCCCACATAACGGCCGGCGGCAGGTTGGAAATCGTCATGTCCACGCCGAGGTCCTTAAAGGACTGCTGCATATATTGCTGAACCTGTTCACGGATATGATTGCCCGCTGTCGTCGAGCAGGTGAAGGAAAGCTTGACGCCATCCTTGGCCCGAATGCCGTCCGCCCCGGGTTTCCAGCCTGCCTCATCGAGCAGGCTCTTGGCCTTCTCCATCGAGTATTCGTGTTTCGGCAGATCCGGATTGTAATAGAACGACTGCTGCGGGACATAGCTTTCGGTCGGCGTCGGCAGTCCATAGTAGAGTGCATCGATGATCGATTGTTTATCAATGGCGTGGTAAAGGGCCTCCCGGACCTTTGGATCCTTGAACTGCGGCCGCTCCATATTGAAAGTAAAGGATTCCACCGTCGAGCCGGGGACGACGGTGACGACCTTGCCAGGCAGCGCCTTTGCCTCGTCATAGTGATCGGGCGTGATCCACTGCAGGCCAACGACATCGATATCACCAGTCTTGAACTGCGTGTACATGACGTTCAGGTCGGGTACGTATTTGTAGATCAACTGGCTGAGGTGCGGACCGTCGGCAAAGTAGTCCGGATTGGCTTCAAGCAGGATGTAGTCGCCTGCGACACGCTCCTTCCACTTAAACGGACCGGTTCCGATGGGCGCGTTATTGAAGGGTGCGGTGTTCTTGTCCGCTGCAGCCCCAAGGACATGCTTGGGTGTGATGAACGTTGAGGCGAGGATGGAAGGATAGGGCGCGAAGGGCTTTTCCATCTTCCAGGTGATTTCCGTCGGCGACACCACAGTGAGATCACGAATATATTCATGGCCGGTCTTACGCCAGGAACGGAAGTTAGGGTCAACAAGCAGCTCGAGGGTGAACTTGACGTCTTCGGCGGTGAAAGGCTTTCCGTCATGCCACTTGACGTCGTCGCGCAGTTTCACCTTCCAGGACAGCCCGTCGGCAGAAATACCGCCATTTTCGACAGTCGGCACCTCCGCGGCGAGCGCAGCGATGAAGGCGCCCTTTTCGTCGACGTAAAACAGCGGATCGAAGATGCTGAAATGGATGCCTTCATCCACTTCGATGTGCGGCATATGCGGATTGAAGACCGTCGGCTCCTGTGAGAAGCCGATGGTGAGCTGCCCCTTGGGTGTTTTAGCTTCCTTTGCGAAGGCGCTCGACAGACTAGGAAGACCGCTTAATGCGGCACCGGATGCGCCGAGCGCAAGAAGGCCAAGTGCCTGTCGGCGTGTGGTGGCAATAAACGGATTGGATTGATCGGACATGGTCAGTTCCCCTTTTTTGATGGATCGTCTTGAATGTCACGTCGTTGCATCCGCCTCTGCGGGCGGTAAGCCTCCCGCCGGCAGGGGTCCTGCCGGTATGATAGCGCGACAGGCGGCATCGCCGCCGGTCGCAAGGCGCGTTAAAAGCCGCTGATCAACTCGATCTTCGAGCCATCCGAAAAACGACTGAACCGGAAATCGCGGCGCTCCACGATCGGGCTGCGGCCGGTAACGATATCGGCCATCAAACGACCGGCACCGGGACCAATCCCGAAGCCGTGACCGGAAAAGCCAGTGGCGACATGGAAGCCCGGGATCGCGTCGATCGCATCGATCACCGGCACGGCATCCGGCGTCACATCGATCATGCCGCCCCAGCGTTGAGCTATCTCGGCCTTTGCAAACACAGGAAAGGCCTGAGACAAACGTTTCAGCGCACCGTCCGTCATCGCCTTGGACGGGATAGGATCCAGCACGCGATTATACTCAAAGGGCGAGGCTTCATCGAGCGCCCAGCGTTTCGGGATGCGCGCTTCATCGAAGAACCGGCCCGCAAGCCGAAAGCGCAGCGAACGCCATTCATGGGAAAAGGCCGGCATGAACTTCTTCGCGTAGCGGAATGAAGCCGGGACGAGATCGACAATGTTCTGCGTTCCGTCGGCGATCGTGTAGCCGCCGTCTTGCCTCTTGCGCAGCGCAAAACCGCTTGCCCAGATTGCCTCGTCAGGGCCGCCTTCGAGAGGCTTGGTGCGCAGCACCGAATTCAGCACTTTAAGTTGCGGCAAGTCGAGACCATTATTGCCCATGAACAGGCTGGACCAGGCGCCACCTGCCAGCACCACTGCCTGGCAGGCAATCTCACCGCGTTCGGTGACGACACCTGAAACATGCCCGCCGGAAAGTTGCAGGCCGCGCACCGCGCACTCGGTCAGGATATGGGCGCCGCGCTCACGCGCCGCCTCTGCAATGGCCGGCGCCGCCTTTTGGGGCTCGGCACGGCAATCGCCGGCCGTATAGAGCGCGCCGGCGATTTTCATGTTATTGCCAGGATACTTATCATTGAACTCCGCTGCGCTAAGCATTCGGCTTTCAATCTGGTATCCCTCCAGATTGTGGTTCCAGCGTTCATGCTCGTCGAACTGCTTTTCGTCGGCGCAGGTGAACACGATGCCGGAGCGCTTAAAGCCCGTCTCTCTGCCGGTTCGTCTGTTGAGATCGGCCCAGATGCGTAATGATTCCGCCATAAGCGGTACTTCACGCGGGTCACGGCGAGAGATGCGCACCCAGCCCCAGTTGCGGCTGGACTGCTCGTGACCGATACCGCCCTTTTCGCACAAGGCGACCTTAAGGCCACCATCGGCAAGTTCCAGCGCCGTCGAGGTTCCGATGATCCCGCCACCGATGACAACGACGTCTACCTGTTTCGGCAATTCCGTATCGCCGTGAACGGGAACGACAAATGGACCGGGCATGTTAAAAGAACTCCTCGAGTTGACAATTGACGGCGAACTCGGCGACGGAAGCCTCATTCGGCAGGCTGAGCAGCATGGAGACGATGTGGGCGAGATCTTCTGGCTGTGTCAGGTGATCGGCGGGTCTGTCTGTAAGGGCTGCTGCCATAGCGGTAGCCACGAAACCGGGACAGACCGCGGTAGCACGAATGCCCTGATCAAATCCGGCTTGGCGAATGGCATGAGCAAGGGCCACGGCAGCGAACTTCGACAATGAATAGCTGCCAGCTCCGGCAGATTTCACGCGTTTGCCCGAGAGGGAGGCGAGGATGATGACCCTTCCTCGACCGGTGGCGCAGAGCGCATGCCAGGCGGCCTTCGCCAACCGGCGTGGCGCCTTGACGTTCACATCCATCATGGCGTCGATATCTTTATCGTCGGCCTCGATCACCGACTTCGGGATCATGATCCCGGCATTGGCGACAAGCGCATCGATGCGGCCGAAGCGTGCCAGCGCCGCGTCCACCCATCGCTGCTCCGCCGCGGCATCGGCAGCATCATAAGCCATCAGATGGACGCGCTCCTCAAGACCGGCCGCCCAGTCAGGCATCACCGGCTGGCGCATGCCGAGCGACACGCACCATCCCGCATTTGCGAGTTCGAGAGCTATGTGCTGACCTATGCCGCGGTTTGCCCCCGACAAGAGCGCGACAGATCCCTGCAAGGATTTTATCATGGAAGCCCCACGATCCGTCGGTACGCCCGTCTGAGAATATCCATGACTAACCTCTGCTCGTCCTTTGGAATGAAGGAGAAAAAGTCGCGCGACTGCTCCGGAACGATCTCACGGATTTTTACGGCTAGCGCTGCGCCTGCTTCCGTAATGTAAAGCTCCTGTGCGCGGCTATCGTCGGGCGATACCTCGCGCCGTATGAGCTCATGGTCTTCCATCTGGTCGATCAGCCGGCCCATGGCGGAACGGTCTTTCAGAATAAGATGGGCGATGACCGATGGACGAATGCCCGGATAATCATCGACCAGAAGAAGAGTGGTTATCTTACCCGTCCCTTTGGCGACATCGAGCCCTTCCAGCCGCTCATCCAGGTCCCGGGAGACGGCAATGTTGATCGTGCGAATGTAGAAGCTCAGCGTATCCTCAAGGACATCGATGTTGATATCTTTCGGGACGATCGAGGGTTTGGCAGGCAGTTTGCGCATGGAGGTTCCGTTTGCATGAAAAAAGCTGAAACCGATCGTCGACAGCCTCTGAGAGCCCGGTCGCTTCGGTCTTGCCTCCATGCCGTATTGCATTTTTGTGACGCTATGAAAGTGCAATTGGTGGACAATAGCAACTATTTTTTAAAGAAAAATTCCAGATTTTGCGTTTATTATCAATAATTTATGGAAAATATTCGGTGGGCCGGCATCGAGGGATGCCAGTCAATAGGGAGGGGTAATAGCCGTGCCTGCCTGGCAGGTCGTTATGCGCTAGCTTCAGCCAGCCCTTTAGTTCAGCCGACGGCCGACACTGGTTCCCAGTCTGCGCCAGGTATCGCGGAAACGAGCTTTCGCGTGTAGTCGTGCTGCGGCTGGCGGAAGATCCGGGTTGGCGGTCCCTCCTCCACGACGACTCCCTTATGCATGACCAGAACCTCGTCGCAAATCTGGCTCGCCACGCGCAGATCGTGGGTGATGAAGATCATCGCAATCTTCATTTCCTTTTGCACGCGGGCAAGAAGCTTGAGAATTTGCGCCTGGATCGAGACGTCGAGTGCCGAAACGGCTTCGTCCGCCACGAGGACGACCGGGTCGAACATCAACGCACGGGCAATGCCGATGCGCTGGCGCTGGCCGCCCGAAAACTCATGCGGGAAGCGGTCGAAAGACTGCTCGTCGAGACCAACGAGGGTTAGAAGCCTCAGCGCCTTTGTTCGTGCTTCCTGTGCCGAAACGCCGTGCGCAATGGGACCAACCGTCAGGATCTTCCCGATCGTGTGGCGGGGATTCAGAGAGGCGAAGGGATCTTGGAAGATCATTTGAATATAGGGCCGAACTGACCGAAAGCTCTGTTCAGTCATATTGGCGATGTCGCGGCCATCGAAGCGGATGACACCGCCGTCCGGTTCCAGAAGCTTGAGAAGCAGCTTGCCCAATGACGACTTGCCGGAGCCACTTTCGCCGACGACACCCAACGTCTGGCCCTTGCGCAGCCGGAAGCTCACGCCGTTGACGGCCTTAACGGTGCGCGCCTTTGAAAACAAAGACCCTGTGCCACGATATTCTTTCTCAAGATTTTCGACTTCCAGCACCACAGGCGGTTCGTTGCTGACATCGTCAGCATTGGCGCGCATGCGTGGTACAGCTGCAACGAGGCGCTGTGTATAGGGATGGGTGGGATTGACGAGGACGCTATCTGCCCTGCCATGTTCCACCAAATAACCTTTTTCCATCACAACGACCCGATCAGCAATTTCTGCGACCACGCCGAAATCGTGGGTAATGAACATCACGCTCATACCCTTGCGCTTCTGCAGACGACGAATGAGATCCAGAATTTGTGCTTGGGTTGTCACATCGAGTGCCGTCGTCGGCTCGTCAGCGATCAGCACGTCCGGATCGAGCGCGAGCGCCATCGCGATCATCACCCGCTGGCGCTGTCCGCCGGACAAGCGGAACGGATATTGGAGCCGCATCAGTGGGGGCTCCGGCAACCCTACCTCCTCCAGCAGCTCCAGAACTTTCGCCTTGCGGCTCTCAGCGGTTCCTGCGCCATGGGCCGTAAGAACCTCTGCGATTTGATCGCCGACGGTCATCAAAGGATTGAGGGCTGACAGCGGATCTTGAAATATGATCGAGACCGCCCGGCCGCGCAAAGGCCGGATATCCTCATCGCGGGCCTTTAGGATGTCGATGCCCTTAAAATTTATCTCACCGGCGCTGACTTTGATGGCCGGGGAGAGAAGACCCATAATCGTATTTGCGGTGACCGACTTTCCTGATCCGGATTCACCAATGATGCAGAGAATCTCGCCTTTATGGAGATCGAAAGATATATCCTTTACTGCATGGGTGCGTTCCATTCCTCGCGGCAGATCCACCGTGAGATTACGAACGGACAGCACCACGTCGGCCGACGTGGTGGTTTGAGACATCAGTTCCCCTTGTTTTATCGTTAACTATGTCTGCACTGGGAGGCACATATTGCGCCGCAAAAATAGTGGATGATATCCACTATTTTGTCTAGGGGCGAAAGCATGTCTACGCAGCAATGAGGAAATGAACTGCGCCGAACATGCTTTATTGCTTGAATATAGAGGGATGGTAGGCGTGATGAGCCGAATGGGATCATAGGAAAGATGGTCTTCTTCGACCATGATGTTCAGCGTCGAACGTCCCTGAGCGCTTACTGACGCCCTTTGTCTTCAAAGACTTTCGCCATAACTCGCATGGTGGTCTACCCACCTGAACGCTTGGCGTGAGGTTATTCGCCAAGGGATGCTCACGGGAAAAAGAGAGCCGCCTGTTCGGGGCGGCTCAAGAAGAAATTAATTCAGTGCCGTCCATTGGCTCCGGACGTCATCTGCATTCTTGGTGAGATGAACGTGTTCATCGATGTGATCCACCCATTCCAGCGGAATGAGGTGATGCTTGCCGTCCTGGGAATCGTTCTTTGTGAGTTTGATACGTGACTGACCTTCCAGATGATCGACCGTGCCGACATGAGCGCCGTCAGCTGCAATGACATCCATGTGTTCGCGAACCTGATCTGCAGAAACCATTGTTTCCTCCTGTGTTGTGTATGCCTTGGCAAACGCCGGGAGTGGTTGATGGTTCCTAGTGCCTTTTTGTCGATGGAGGGCTCGTCAATTTGTCAGCAAGTGGTGAGGTTCACCCCAGACACGTTCCGGCGCCTTTTTAGAATGAAGGAGACTCATTGTCCGCGAAAAACATCAGGCGTCTTTCAAATCATCTTGGACAAGACGATGCATCGCCAGAAAAAGCGACCGCTCAATCTGTCCAGGCTTGAAATCCAGCATCAGTTCAGGAAGCGCAAGAACCACCCGTTGAACGAGCTGCTTCTGGCGCGCTTCATCTGGATAAAAGTGGGCCGCGTGTTCCATGAGGACGTCGTGCAGAAGCGTAAGGCTAATTGCATTGATCTGCGTCGACAAGCTCGGGCTCGCTCCATTGAGACTACCTTTCTCTTTGAGCAACAACGGAGAAAATGTACATCCGGGAATGATGTACGAAAGCGTACACTTTCCGTTGCCGGCGGCTTCCTAAACCGCAACGCACTCGCTGCCGGTGGCCCCGCCTCGATGATGGTGCGAATCGGATCGACCGCCGTTCAATCTAGATGAAGAGGACCCTGCCGGGGTGGACATATGGAAGGAGCGATCGAGGTCGTCGCCTGAAATTTTGCGGCAACCGATTATCCATAGCTGCAAGGCTTCACGCGGATCATCTTAAGGTAGTTTCAGGACAGTTTTATGGGGCCTCTCCGCTGGCGAGACCATAGACATCGCGCGGCGGGCTCTGGTAGAAAAGAATATCTCTAGCGCATTGGGAGGAAATGATGAGAGTGGTATTGTTCGCAATGGCACTGATCTGTTCGGCTGGCTTGGCGCAAGCCGCTGATACGTGCAAAACCAAAGCCGTCGACAAGAACGGAAAGCCGCTCGTTGGGGCTGCGCTCACCTCATCGATTAACAAGTGCACCAAGGACGCCACGGCAGCTTGCGAGGCTTCTGCAAAAAGCAAGGACGGAAAGCCTCTCGTTGGCGCCGCGAAAACGTCCTACACGAAGAAGTGCGTTAGCGACGCTGTCGGTTCCTGACAGCCACGTCGCTTGGTCCTCGTCAATGAGTAAGCCGTCGTTGATTTGACGGCATACTCATTCACTTATCTCGTGTTTTGTATCCCTACAGAGTCGAATTCATGCAAAAGTAGGTATTATTCTTTACCTACATGATCAGTACCGGTCTGTATTTGGTTCGACGATGGATCTCGCCACAGTTCTTCTTCTTCACAAGTCCTCCTTTATTGTGGCGGCGATTAGCTTCTGTTACGTAAGATGGCGTTCACGAGAAGTTGGTCTGGATTTTCTTGCGGTTAGCTGTTTTCTATTGTCCGCCGCATCGACCTTGGCTGGCATGGGCGAGCAAGGTACGCTTGCTCTTGTCCTTTGGGCTTTCGGAAGTTTTTCGATCGGTATCACGGGTTATTCTCTTTTGGCCGCGGGATTACTTCGTCTCAGTCGCCGCAACCAAAAACTGTCTGACTGGGGCCTGCCCGTCGCAGCACTTCTCTTGTCAGCCCTTGTCTTCCAGATGGACTGGTATGAAGATAATGAGACGCGTGGAGCAATCTTTAATATTGCCGTCAGCGCCTTCCTCGGCCTTTCCGGCCTAAAAATTTTAGCGGACTTTTGGAAGGACAGGCTGCCTTCGAGGCTTGGTCTGTTCTTTGCGTTAGTCGCTGCGGCGGCATTTTGTGCCCTGGTTGCTCTTGGAATGACCTTTCCGGCTTACGCGCAAATTGAACCACGCTACGCCTTCTTCCTCCTGATAATTTGCCACTTCTCCTTGGCATTGTTCGTCGTTGTCTTTGTTCAGGAGCGCACTGAATCGCAGTTGAGGCAGCTTGCCGGTACCGATGCCCTTACGGGTATCCCGAATCGGCAGCATTTTCTTGCCTGTCTCGAGCGCGCGCCTCAGACAGGGGACGCCTTCATCATGATCGATATCGATCATTTCAAGAGGATCAACGACATGCACGGTCACCGAATGGGGGATACGGTGCTCATCGGCGTTGCTCAAACTCTTGCGGCCATCGCCGGGAAAGAAACCGCTTTTGGCCGGCTTGGTGGCGAAGAATTCGCGCTCCTCTTGACCAATCAAACCGAAAAAATTGCCCTCGCAAAGGCCGAACAGCTCCGGCAAGCTATCAATGCGCTGTCATTTTCTACGCATGCCATGCCTGTAAAGACAAGCGCCAGCATCGGCGTTGCCTTTTGGAGAGGGGCAGGCGATCTTCAGTCGCTTCAGGACCAAGCGGATCAGGCCCTTTACACTGCAAAAGGCAGCGGTCGCGACCAAGTTGTCTTGTACAGAGGTGAACCGCGGCCGCGTTTGGGAAGCAAGGGGTCGAACGAGGGGCCTATAACAAATCCCGACCATTCGAAAAGACCGCAAAAACCCAGCGGGAACCGCCGGGTTGCTGGATAACTGCTAACAGCGGACCTGCGCTGATCCTGAACTTAACATCTTCGGTCAGCCCCGATCGTTCGCGCTGAGAGATGACGTGCATAATCGCTTCTCTGTGGTCAGCCCACTATCAATGCATTCGGGTTGATTTCAACTGTGGTTCATCCCGCTGCTCTGGCGGGCACATTGTTTGCCAGGATATCGCGGGTGTGGAACAGGAGATTGCGACCTGACGATTTCGCCTGATAAAGAGCCTTATCGCAGGCGCTGAAGAGATCCTCGAAGGAGCTATACGCGTCTTTCTCGGCAATTCCGCCTGAGACGGTGATATGCACCAGCCTATCCTTAACCTCCACTGGCCGAGCGGCCACCATTTCGCGGCATCTTTGCGCAAGGGCAAGCCGCTCCGGTGCACTGATCTTCACCGCAAGAATGGCAAACTCCTCGCCTCCGATGCGGGCCACCACATGCGGCTCGGTAAAAGTAGAAAGTAAGTGTTTGGCGACCGCGATGATGGCATGATCTCCGGCGTCGTGGCCAAATTCGTCATTTATTTGCTTGAAGCGATCAATGTCGAACAGGATCAGTGATGCATCGCCTGGTGCTTTGGCGACCTCCTCCATGAACGCCCGTCTGTTCAGTAGACCTGACAGCATGTCGGTGCGACTAAGACGTTCGAATTCGGCTCTCGATATCGACAGATGATGGATGGCGAGCCCGACGAGATAGACGATCGAGAAGGTGAGGGAAGATGCGACGATCGTCGAGATGATCAATCCAACCGTAACTGCCGGCGCAACCGCATATGGTAAAAGTCCGAATGTATTGAGAAGATGATGTGCGACGAAATTTAAAATATCAGCGGTAGCGGTTACGCAGAACGTCACGCGCAAAGCAAACGACAGGACCTTGCTCCTAGTCTCAAATCGATCGCTGGCGCATGCCTGTTGTATCTGCCGCTCAACAAATGCGAGCATCACCATCTCCAATGCCAAGGTCAGACGATGCTCGCCTGCCGGGCACTAAATTCTCACAGGATCTTTGAGATCTGATGAATCGGCAAGCTTAGGAAAGTCTTGCGATAGAAACCGAACTCCAACGGGAATCGAGCCTTCCTGCCTTACTTCGATGCTCATCTGATTATGGCTTGGACTTAAGTCGTTCTACAAAGCTGACGACTGTAATGCGGTGGCGGCTCCGATATCTTACGGGCTTACGGCGCGATCCGGCGAGTTCAGTTTAAAGAAGCGGGGTTCCAGTCATCGTCATCGGCGAGATGTGATCGGCCATCAAGGCGTGGTCAAATCCTTTTCATCATGCCATTATTTAATCCTGTCATTTAGACGGTATCGAATATTTTAAGACGTAATTCGATCTTGCGATCATAGCTTGCAATGCGCTCCAAACCTTCTTCCCACTTTTGAATACGCAGCGTTTTCTCTACTTTGTTCTGGTACCAAAAACCATGAGAGCGACGGACGAAGTTCACATTCCTACTTTCCGGGACCCTGATATTAGCGAACGCGCTTATATCGCTTCAACAGCCTACCATGTCATTAAACGTTACTTTGCCCATGCTGAAGGATTGCCAACCAGTTACGATTTCGAGTTGCAGTATCGGGCTTATCTTCGGCAAGCAATAAGCGCTCCCGATCGAAAAAGCTTTTCGCTTATGACAATGCGGCTGTTTGCGAGCCTTAAGAACGGCCACACGTCTTTCACCGATGAGCTTTTAAACAAGCGATCTAGATCTATGCCCTTCACTGTTCGCCGGATTGACGGGCTATGGGTCGTGGTGACGTCGAGGCTTCCCGAACTACAGCCAGCTGATGTCATTGTTACGGTTGACGATAAGGCTGTTGACGATTGGCTCGAAGCTGTGAGGGAATATATCGGCCAATCGAGCCTGTCGGCAGTCGATCGCGTGATATGGGCGCACTCTCTTCTATTCCCGAGGCAGTTCGTGCTCGGAATAGAAGGTGGTCAGCGAGTATCTGTTGATCTGGAGGCCGAGCCCAGCGCAGCCGAACGGGGCTTTCTGCTCGCGAAGGCGGTCGAGGCTAATCATCGACCGGACGGCGTGGTTGTCATCCGTATTCCGAGTTTCGAAAGCCCGGAATATGAGCAAGCCGCGATCACGGCAATTCATGCTGCAAAGGATGCGAGCGTCATACTTCTAGATTTGCGTGGGAATGGTGGCGGCAGCGCGCCGGATACTCTTTTGTCTGCTATTATGACCGGACCTTATCGCGGCTCGATGTTCACGACACCTATGACAATCGCTATGGCAGACGCTTCCGGCTCATTCGATGGAGCTCCGCAGGCATTGCCAACTGTGATGATGCGTTATGGCCCTCAACAAACCAACCCATCGTCCGATGCGTGGGCCGGTAAGATGGCGATCCTCGTGGATGGCGGCTGTGCTTCGGCATGTGAAGATTTTGTACTGTCATTTAAGGACGGCAATCGCGGCCTGGTCATCGGTGAGCCAACTTTTGGATCGACAGGTCAGCCCTATATGACGACCTTTCCAGAGTTCGGCATGTCATTTCGGGTATCGACAAAGCGCGAATATTTCCCAGACGGGCGCCCGTTCGAAGGTGTCGGCATTCGACCAGACCTGCTCGTTCCTCTCACCATCGGGCAATTGAAGAGCGGGGTCGACATGCAGCTTGCAACTGCAGCAGCAGCGGCCCTTTCTCAATAGGTCGCCTATAGATATGACTCAAAGTACTTTCTGCGAAGAATGCCGCACAATGGGATGCGGCTCACCTGCTGCTTCAGCGAGAGGGGGTTAATGCCTTCGACCACGCGCTTGGCTAAGCGTCATCGAACATCCCCGTCGGTAGCCCGTCCATGCTGTACTTGTTCTTCTCTCGACGATAGCTCTCAAGGCCGTCTTGTCCCTTTACCTCGGTCCAGGTGTCTAGACTGTTTCGCTCGGCCTTATAATCAAAAAGGGGAACCCCGAAGCCGCACGAGGTCTGCACGAGATCGATGTCCAGCCAGATGATTTGTCGCGCTCCCGATGGCTCTGATCCACCATAATAACGGGCCACAATGTCTTCATACTCGGAACTATTGTGGTGTATCGCTCGTCCGTGTCCATAAAGCCGCAAGATCATAGGTGGACCTTCAACGGCGCAAAACATCATTGTCAATCGGCCATCGGCGCGCAGATGGGCAGCAGTCTCGTTTCCGCTGCCAGTCCTGTCGAGATAGATGACGCAGTTTGGGCCGAGCACACGCAAGCAGCCCCTTTCACGTGGTGAGATATTGACGCGAGAACTGTCCGTGGCGGATGCCGTGAAGAAGATGTGCTGCCGCTCGATAAAGTTCTTGAGCCGATCGTCTATGCTTTCAAATTGCTTTGCCACACCTAAAACGCCTTATGTTGTCACGAGGGTATTTGCAGATAGCCATGTGCATGCTTGCGTTTCAAGCATCTCACTTCCCATGTCTCAGCGCGCCAGATACCACGTTTCCCGATGGGACCAGTCTATATCGAAGCTGATCGATCGCACGCGTAAATACCGCTGGATCGTTGAGGGCGCGGGAGAGGATAATTGCGCCTTGAATAGAAAGCACGGCGTCTTCGGAGAGGCTAAGCGCTTCGCTTGTCGCTCGACCTTGGCGAACGAGCGCTGATTGCAACGCCTCCACCCATTGTACAAAATATTCCCGAACCGCCAGCGAGAACCGATCCCGCGTATTGCTAACGGCCAGAGCTCCCACCAAGCACACGCGTCCGCCCGACTTGAAGTAGACGGTTACAGCGTCCAGCGTATCATTGATGGCACTATTTGCATCTTGTCCGGCTCGCAAAGGTGCATAGACGGCGTCCTCGAACCATTGATGGATCTCGCTGAGCACAGCCTGCATCATTTCCTCCTTCCCGTTGGGGAAGAAGTGGTAGAGGCTGCCTTTGCCAAGCCCCGTGGCCTTGCCGATGATGGCAAGGCTGGCACCTTCAAAGCCGTGTTCTCGAAAAACTTCGGCCAATGGGGCTATGACGTCGGATCTTTCGGCAACGATGCGCGCCATATTAAAGGCCCAGATCGCTCAAGCTTGGATGGTCGTCGGGTCGACGGCCAAGCGGCCAGTGAAACAGGCGCTCGCTTTCTGAAATCGGCATCTCGTTGATGCTGGCATGTCGCACTGCCATCAGACCGTCCTCTGCAAACTCCCAATTTTCGTTGCCATAAGCACGAAACCAGCGGCCGCTATCATCACGGTATTCATAGGCATAGCGCACCGCAATGCGGTTTCCGGTGAACGCCCATAGCTCCTTGATCAAGCGGTACTCGTGCTCCTTGTTCCACTTGCGTGTGAGGAACGCCTGAGCCTCGTCGCGCGTGGTGCAGAACTCTACCCGGTTCCGCCAGCGCGTGTCGAGCGTGTATGCCAGGGCGACCTTGGCAGCGTCGCGAGAGTTCCATCCGTCTTCCGCCAAACGAACCTTTTCGATGGCGCTCTCGCGGGTGAACGGTGGGAGGGGAGGTCGTGCCATGTCGATGTCCTTTCAAATGAGTTGTACCGAAAAGTACATAATGTACCGAATAGTACAATGAAGGAGATCGAGATGGCGATCAAGGACAAATTTGCCGCCATGGGGCGGCCCTATAACCTTAATCGGCATGAAGACGCTTCCCACTCCCAGGAGCGAAAGCCTAGTGGCCTTGACTCTCCGCAGCTCATGCCGGCAGCGACCTCGCAAGAGGCAGCTTGACAATGTTTTCTCTGCTTTGACCGAGAAGCTTTGCCCGTTGAAGTGCGTGAGAGTTCTGAAGAACCTACGGATAGGCTTAGCGGCGCTTGTTTAGGGCGGCTTCGGATAGCCGCCATATGTTCCGCCAAATAGAAACAACCCAAGGAGGTCTCCTTGGGTTGTTCTTCAAATCAGACGCTGATCAGTGTCTACCGTTTTGATGTTTGGGGTTAGTTTGTCGCCCAGTAGCTGCCGCTTCCAAATGGGGTGCTCCAATAATTGTAGCTGGATCCTCCAGCGACGGCCATTTCACCGACCGAGAAACTGCCGATCTGGACCTGAAAACCCACGATCTTGCCATTGTACGTCTGGATGCTGCCGCTAAGCCCGCCGCTTACCTCGTCAAGCTCATGGGGTGCCAGCTCACGAATGGCGGCTTGGTTTGCGTTAGCGTCGCCCGTAACATCGGACATCTTAAAACTCCTCATTTTAGTGTCTTCGTCAGGTCTTGCCGGCTGCTTTTGGACAACCGGGACCCAAGACCCGCTTGGATCTAGGCGAGGATTTCATCGATCCGCAATAAGGCAGATGTGCTAGTGCGGCGCTCGGCAGCGTGGATGAGTTACTCTGCCAAGGTGATTTCAAACCCGTCGGATCGTCGCGTCGCAGCGCTCTCTCTTAGGGCACCACAGTCTTTGACTTTTTCCCATGCGGCTTCCGACTGACCGTGCGCGCCGTACATTTGCCGCACAATTCATTGCCTTGAGCCAATGACCGCCAGCTTACACCTTCTTGGTCTCCAGGATGTCATCCAACGAAATCCCCCGCGTTTCCTTGGCAAACATGTAGATCGCTCCGCCAATGACCAGCAGGGCTGCGAAAACGCCGAATGCGAGCGGGATAAGATCAATGGTCACGGTCGCGCCAAACCAGGTTCCCAGCAATGCTGGTCCAAAGACCTTCGCGCTGGCGCCAAGACCATAGCCCAGACCCAGACCCGTTGGGCGGGCCTTGTTCGGAAATTGCTCAGCGCCGAAAGCGTTGAGAATTCCAAAGGCGCCGTCGCCAAATGTCATTGCGATCAGGATGCCGAGGAAGAATATCCAGCCACCAGATACGATATCAAGCATCCCGGAATGAGTCATCGCGGCAGCCCAGGCCGACAGCATAAGCCCGCATGCTCCTAGAACACTGAAACCCAGCAACGTCCAACGGCGTCCGATAATATCTGCCAACCATGCGGACGCCAAACGACCCAAAAAGTCTCCGAACGAAACGAGCATGAAAAGCCACCCGACCATGCTGGCAGAGAATTTGAAGCCGGAGCCTAGGATCGACTGTCCCCAACCTTGAATGACCGACGAACCCAGGATGAAGCAGAATGAGCCAAGCGTGATAATGACAAGTGGCTTCAAATAATGGGCAAAAATCAGCCGATATGACGTGGTATCAGTCACCTTCATATGCGGTAAGGGTCCAACCTGTTCAACGGGGAGCTGGAGTGCCCAGGCAAACGCTGCTCGTGCTTCCTCAGATCGTCCCTGCGACTGCAAGAAACGCGGCGACTCCGGGACCTGTCGCAGCCATATCAGCAAAAGGATCGGCAGAGCGCCGAGCGCGATCAGAACGCGCCAATGTGTTCCAACTACCAGCTGCGCCATCGATCCAAGAAACAGTCCGAGTGGAATGAACACCGATGCCAAGCCCGAAAGTAGACCGCGCTGCTTTGCAGGAACGAATTCCTGGACATAGGGGATCGATGTGATGTTCAGCCCACCGACGCCGATCCCAATGACGATCCTGAGTGCCGCGAGCATGATCCATCCGTCGTCCGGCGTGAACACGGCCGCAAGCGTGAAGAGCGTGAAGATCAGGACACACCAGAAGAAGGACGATTTACGTCCAATCTTGTCGGCTAAGCGACCCCACAAGATCGCGCCGATGACCGTGCCGAGACCCGACATCGCGATAATCCAACCCGCTTCATACCCCTTTAAGTGCCAGTTCGGGTCTTTCAAAAGGCTCGACACCGCAAAGCCGATAATAAAAATATCAAAAAATTCTGAAATATTCCCAAGAACAACCAGATAAATTAGGCTTTTCTGATTTCTCGTCAGAGGTATTACATCAATCTGCTCAATCGCTGTCATCGCTGTTGACGTTCCCATCGCTCAGAGCCTCCTCTGCCATGGATAGGCGCATCATCATCATCTTTTCGGGAATTGCAATAAATTTATGTTATCGATATCATTGCTTATGGTTGAGCCTATTCGGCGATTGCGCGACGATGAAACCTTGAGGAGGAGAGGCCTTGGCTTGGAGCGCTTTATGGCAGTGGTTGCTGACACCGCTCTCTGGACAGATGGAGCATGTCATCGCAGGAGCGGTGGCTTGGCACGGACGCTTGATGGTTGCGGGCTGGAATATTCTTGTGCCATTTGGCGTCTTGATCGCGCGCTTTTTCAAGATTGCGCCACGGCAGAACTGGCCGCAGCATCTCGATAACAAGGCATGGTGGCACTGCCATCTTTTTATGCAACAGACTGGTTTTGCGCTTGCGATCGTCGCGCTGGCTCTACTCTTGTTTTTTGGGCCTACCCTTCCGGAGGGGCCGGTTGCAACTGCACATGCGACCGCGGGCTGGGCTCTTTTGGTTGCAGGTTTGGCGCAGATCCTGAGCGGTCGGCTGCGCGGGACGAAGGGAGGCCCGACTGCAGCCGTTTTCAAAGGCGACCACTACTTCATGACGCGCCGACGCGTTATGTTTGAAAGATTCCACAAGAGTGTTGGCTGGCTTAGCATGCCGCTCACATTCGTGGCGACCATGCTCGGCCTTTTCCTCGCAGATGCCCCCAGATGGATGCCGCTCGTCATTCTGACCTGGTGGAGTTTGCTGACGTTTGCGTTTGTCGTCCTGCAAAAACGTGGAATGTGCATCGACACCTATCAGGCGATCTGGGGTGCAGATCCATCTTTGCCCGGCAATCGCCGCAAGCCCATCGGTTGGGGCATTCGTCGCTACAATTCGAACCGGTCTCCAACAGAGCAAAAAGCCAGGCAATGATCGCAAGGTAAGCGCTGATCACAGGAAACTCGCGCAAGCGACCACTTCGGGTAGCAGCCCGCCAGAGCCCCTCCTTTAAGGCTGAGGGCAACGAGACAGCGACGATCGTCCATCTGCCGGACCACATTGCTATCAAGAATCGTGCAGTCCCAAAGCTTCTCGTCCGGCCTCACCGCTGTCATCTCTTTCGTGCAGAAACCGGCGATGCCATCACAAAGCCTGCGGTCGGAGGCAAAAGTGCTGTAATCGCGTAAAGTCTCGAAGCCTGAAGCGCCTCGCCGGTCTTCGACCTCTCGTGTAAAGTGCCGATAAGTGGTCTGCCGTTTTTTGTCGGAAGACACACATCGACGCGAGAAAGACGGGCTCATGAGCATTGCAAGTATCAGAATGTACACTTCGCCTCGCGAGCTTGCCGATGCCACTTCAAAACTGTGGTCTTTTCTCAGTAAGGCGTTGCGTGCTCAGGGGCAGTCTGATGTTCCAGATCATCTCAGTTTGGACATTGCACATGATGAAGCTTGGCTGCGGCCAGATCTCTTGCTCTCCCAAACCTGCGGTTACCCCTATGTAACCTCTCTGCGTGGTCGTGTTCGGCTGGTGGCAACACCAATCTATCGTTATCCGGGTTGCTCGGGTCCGTCGATGCGAAGCTTCATCATCACGCGCCGCGCGTTAGGTCTTCGTCGTCTTGAAGACCTCAGAGGCACTGTTGCTGCGATCAACAGTCATGACAGCAATTCGGGGGCCAATCTTTTTCGCGCATCCATGGCGCCGCTGGCCGCTGGCAAGCCCTTCTTTGAGCGCGTGATAACGACCGGTGGCCATCGCGCCAGTATCGATGCTGTTGTCGATGGCAGCGCCGATTGTGCTGCGATCGATTGCATCACCTTTGCCAACATCAAGCGATTTGATCCGCAAGCTCTGGAGAGGATCGTTATTCTCGACGAGACTATATCTGGACCCGGTCTTCCCTTTATCACAAAAGGGCAGGCGAATGATCTGCAGGTTGAACGTCTTAGACAAGCGCTGTTTGCATCGATTGATGCTTCCGCTCTCGATGGTGTTCGCGATACGCTGGGTCTCATCGGTTTTGAAATTCTGTCTGACAGCGACTATGAGCCACTTCAAGCACTCGCCGAGCGGGCGCATCAAAGCGGCTTTCATGATTTTTGATCATGGTGTTGTTGAGTTGCAGGAAAACCAAGGCTGCGTTTCCACGCTTCCTTCCAGAGGGTAATGAACGCTCTAGACCTCGACGAATTTTTCCTGTTTCAACGTTTCGAAGGCAAAGCTGTTTGCGTCCACGTCATGTATGCTCTGCTTTGATGTCGCCGCTTGTGCGATAGGTGCATGCGCGGGGTGGCGAGGATCATCATGTGGCTTTAAGAGAAATTTGCGGGCAATCTCCAAATAGCCGTCATAGACCAAACCGCCGTTCAACTTCAGCAAATTAGCCCGGTTGGCAGCATAATAGGAGCGTATCCGGTACCACGGAATGGCCGGTCGCTGATGATGAACGACATGAAGGTTGTTGTAGAGAAAAAGAAGACCGAAAACCGGGCTATTTTCGACAATAGCGGTGCGCTCATCTTGTTCATCCGCATATCGATGTTCGGCGTAGGATCGCAGCCGCGTCAATGCCGCACCAACATAGACAAAGCCGAGAAAATAGAGCCATATCGGCATTTTGCAGATGAAAATCGTCCACCAGAGGATGACGGTTACGCCGAGTAGATGGCGAAACCAAACCAATCTTCTCTCTTTATCGCCACTCGCCAGGTGAATGGCTTCTCCAGCCAGAAAACTCGCTATCATGACGAAAGGGCCAATCGTCAACCGCCCCAGCAGTGTCATGTTCAACTCGGCGACTATTCTTCCAGTGCGTCCCAGGCGCTCCCACGCCGTTTGGGTGAGATAGGAAGATTCCGGATCTTCGATTGGATCTGTCAGATGTTCGTCGCGATGATGGACAAGATGAGACTGACGGTAAATCGCGTAAGGAAGCCAAAGTGACAGTGGAGGCCAGGCGATCGCGTCGTTGACGGCTTGCTTACGAGTTGGGTGTCCGTGAATTGCTTCATGCTGCAGCGATCCATGCCATGCGATCAGCCAGCCGCCGAACAAGACGAGGATGGGAAGCGGCAAAGAGCGCCAAAACCACGTGACAGCAAGAAAGCTGGCATAAATAACCAACGCCAGCAAGACCGTTTGCCATTCCACTTTGCCGATCGGGTTTGTCTTGGGCGAAGGATCATGTTTGGATCGCATGGTCGGCTCGAAACGATTCAAGTTGAGGTTCGTCAGGTACCGTACACTTTAGATCCTGGAGCAAGGCTGGACGCCGAAAGGATTTCTGTTTTTCGACGCAAAGATGAAAGAAGTGCACGTAATATAAAGCCGATAGGAAAATTTGCTCTACTGGTACTGGAAAGTATAAAGCGCTTGAAGGTCGCAATAAGTCGGATGTTTTTTCGGGCAACCTGTTCGCCTCAGGCCGCTGAGTCCCTATACCCTGTTTCCAAATTCGGTCGGCAGTCATCTGGGAAAACAACGAAGGAGGGCGTGCCGCCAGTGATTATCTGACGTGTGCTTTCCCCAGGTTTTCGCAATTATTAACTTGGCTTCGCTAGGGTTATCGAAACCGCACGTTTTTGGAACCCACCGATGGCAAGCTTCCTGAACTTCAATTCCGTAAAAGTCCTCGATGCACTGGATCTTTCCTTTGCCATCATCGAGTTTGACGTGGACGGCAACATCCTCAAGGCAAATAAGAACTTCTGTGACCTTATGGGCTATACGGAGGCAGAGCTTCTCGGAAAGCATCACCAGATCTTCCTGGATCAGGACTATGCCAAGTCTGCGGAATACAAGGCTTTCTGGAACAAGCTGCGCGGCGGAGAATTTGTCTGCAGCGAGTTTACACGGCTCGCCAAGAACGGGTCGGAGATTTTTATCCGCGGCAATTACAATCCGATTAAGAACAGCTCCGGCAAGGTGCTCAAGATCGTCAAATTTGCCAACGACATCACGCAGACCAAGTTGCACGGCATCGATACTAGCGCGAAAATCGACGCAATCACGAGAGCTCAGGCCGTCATCGAATTCAAAACGGACGGCACCATCCTGTCAGCCAATGAGAATTTTCTAAAGGCGCTGGGATATTCGTCATCGGAAATTGTCGGCCGGCACCACAGCATGTTTGTCGATCAGGCTTTCGCCTCAAGCCCGGATTATGCCGAAATGTGGCGTAAGCTCAACGCTGGGGAATTTGTCGCCGGCGAATTCAAGAGGGTCGGAAAAGGCGGACGGGCCGTCTTCATTCAGGCATCGTACAATCCTGTCTTCGATTTCAAGGGACGCGTTATCAAGGTCGTCAAGTTCGCGACCGATGTCACAGACCGCGTCGAGAATGTCGAGCGCCTCGCAAGTTCTCTGACGAGCCTTGCGGAGGGGGACCTTTCCCAGACGATCGAAATGCCGTTTATCGCCTCGCTCGACAGGCTGAGACGCGACTTCAATGCGGCATCCGCAAAAATTTGCGATGCCATGAGAACGGTGCGAAACAACGCGGAGGCAATTTCGGCCGGAGCGCACGAAATCCGAACAGCTGCCGACGATCTTTCGAGGCGAACAGAGCAGCAGGCAGCCTCCGTTGAAGAGACTGCTGCAGCGCTCGAGGAAATTACGACGACCGTGAAGGATTCCAGCAGGCGAGCAGAGGATTCGGGCACCTTGGTTGCTCGTGCGAAATCGCATGCTGAACATTCCGGGGAAGTCGTCAACGAGGCCATCGTTGCGATGGACAAGATCAATCAGTCATCAAGCCAGATCTCCAACATCATCGGTGTGATCGACGAGATTGCCTTCCAGACGAACCTGCTTGCGCTGAATGCGGGCGTGGAGGCGGCGCGGGCTGGCGAGGCAGGCAAGGGCTTTGCCGTCGTTGCCCAAGAGGTGCGCGAGCTTGCGCAGCGTTCCGCTTCGGCAGCAAAGGAAATCAAGACACTGATCAATGCCTCGGCGACGCAGGTTGCAAGCGGCGTCACACTAGTCAGCAAAGCGGGCGAAGCTCTGCAGCAGATTGCCGGCAATGTTCAAGATATCAATAAAGATATCGGCGCGATTATAGAATCCGCTCGTGAGCAGTCTACGGCTCTCAACGATATCAACCGCGCAATCAACTTGGTCGACCAAGGCACGCAGCAGAATGCCGCCATGGTGGAAGAACAGACTGCGGCAAGTCACGGATTGGCAAAAGAAGCCAAGGCGCTCTTCGAATTGCTCGAGAAATTCCGCTTCGATGATGCGAAGGCGGTAAGCCATGCGGCTCCTAGGCAGGTCGCTAGTAAGCCTGCTCCTCAGCGCGCTGCCAAGACGTTTGTATCGCATGGCAATGCCGCAGTAAGTGCAGAATGGAGCGAATTCTAAGGACAGATGGGGGGCCGATAGGACAGTCGTCGCAGCTTCCAACAGGATGCGGAACACGCGATGACCTGCTGAATGACTCTTGCCGCCTTCATTTATCGATCGCCCCATCGCCCTTTGTTCGCCTAAGATAATTCCTCTTGCGAGCGCTCGCGGCTCCCTTATGGTGCCGCGATGACTTTGAGCCTGACCGATATCGTGCTGAACCCACTGACGCAGTTCCTCGCGCTCGTTGGCCTGAGGGCTGCCGCCAAACTTTTTGCCCCGGATAGCGGGTCGAGCAGACTTGTGATGAATGTCGTGTTCTTCACAGCACTCACGGTACTGCTTCTTTATCACGGCATTCCGCCGTACTTGTTGGACAGCGAGCCGGCATCGGTCCCCGAACTCGTCAGCCATGGCGTTTTGAAAACCATCTGGTGGGTCGGCGGCGCAATGGTTCTGGCGAGCTGCGTACGGATGTTCCTTATTTTCGAGCGTAAGCCGCGTGAGGGCCGGTTGTTGCAGGACCTGGTCGTAGCGCTGATCTATGTCACATCGGTGCTTTGCATCATTGCATATGTGTTCCGCCTGCCGGTTGGAACTGTCATCGCCACGTCGGGCGTGCTCGCAATCGTCCTCGGCCTTGCCTTGCAGAGTACGCTGAACGACGTCTTTTCAGGTATCGCGCTTAATCTCGGACGTCCGCTTTCCGTGGGCGATTGGATTATGCTCGACGAGACAGTCCAGGGCAGGGTGGTGGAGACCAACTGGCGATCCACCCAACTTTTGAGCGGAACCAACGATCTCGTTGTCGTCCCCAACAGTCTCCTTGCTAAGAGCCGGATCACCAATATGAGCGGCCCGGAGGGTGTTCATGGTGCAAGCCTGAAGGTACGGCTTACGCCGACACGTTCGCCGGCGGCACTGCTCGATGCAATGGAGCGCGTGCTCCTCAGCAGTAATATCATTCTCAAGACGCCCGCGCCATCGGCCGGGATTTTGGGGATAGATAGGGAAGCGGTGGAAATTGAGCTGAGCTTCAAGGTCTCGGATGTCTCGAAGGTGGGAAGCGCGCGCAACGAGTTGTTCAATCTGGTTTATCGCCACATCGAGGCCGCGGGAATACAGCTTGCCTCACAACCCGGATCGGCGCAGATCGTCGTTGAGCGGTCTGATCGCGAGCATGATGTTAAGGCGCGCAATACGCCAATGCGGTTGATGAATACAATCACGCTCTTCGCCGGTCTGACCGACGAAGAAAAAGAGAAGATGGCGTCGCAGATGGTTCGCCTCACATTCCGGCAGGGCGAACTCATCGCGAAAAGAGATACGGCACTCACATCCCTGATGATTATCCGCAGCGGTGTTGTCGCCGTTGAGGAAGACGATGGAGACAATCGTATCGAGCTCGGCAGGCTTGCCCCAGGGGATTTTTTTGGAGAAAGGGGTGTTCTCATGGGAGCGCTCGAATTTGCCGACGTGCGGGCGCTAACGCCCGTTGTCATCTATGAAATACCGAAAGAGCGGCTCGCCTTGGTTCTCAAAGAACGGCCAGGAATCGCTGAAGAACTCGGACTTCTGCTGACGAGCAGGACGAAGAGGGAAGAGGAGATCCGCGCCTCCTGGCGAACGGATGTAGGTCAACACCCGTCTTCTCTCTCCGTTCGGATCCGTCAGTTCCTTCACTTGGGGCAAACCTAAGTCGGGATCGTGAGCGCAACGCTATTTGTCCACCAACTCGCCATGCCGCTGGTTGCAGATTGTCAGCGAACCGCCTCTGTTCAACCACCGCTTTATGACCTGTTCCGGGCAAGACGTGAAAGCTAGCAACGTGGGCTTTGGTCAGTCGTCTCAACCGCACCTTGGAACGTCGCGTAACGATCAGGCGACGATTGACTCCATCGCCTTCCGTTTCTCGCTACCATCCGTAACTAAAGCTCAAGCCGCTGCCGTTGTTTCCGTCTTGCACGACATCGGTTCGCGTATTGCGACCGTACTGGAAAATACCATAGGCGTTTCCATTCCCATTCTGCTGCAAGGTTGCAGAATGACCGGTTCCTCTCTGGCGGATGAAGCCGAGGTTGCCTCGCCCTGCCTGGGCGATACCGGCCATGTTACCGCGACCCAGTTGCTTGATATCGGCGTCTTTCAGGCCGCGATACAGCGAGTATGCGCGCAAGCCCGTGGAAAAGAGGTTTCCTTCACCGGAATCGGCTGTGGCCAGATCAAAGGATATGCTTCCTCCAGCCATGGCCGGTGTTGAAACTCCGACCGGTGCGATGGCGCCGATAAGCAGGCTGACAGAAAGCAATTTCAACATATTAAGAGACATTCCGATCTCCGTGCGCCTTAGCGTTACCGATGAGCCAATCTCGCATTTCGCAACTGAACGAGGCTGGAATTGCTCATTCACATGTCGTTCAGTCGAGTCTTTGAAACACGAAAAGAAAAGGGCGCCGAAACGACGCCCTCTTTTGGTGATGTCATGGTCGTAAGGGATCAATCGTCACCGACCAGCTTTGTGCAACTGACACTCTTAGTGCCAAGGTCGATGTCCAAGACAGCTTTGTAACGAGCATCTTTCGCGTCCAGCATAACCGAGCTCAGCAGTTCTGGACCTCCCTTGCCGAGGGTGAAGTCGCCGCCCTGGCTTATGGTCGAGCTGCCGCCGCCACCGGTTTTCTCAACGTTGAACGAGTAGCTGCCACCCGCATTCGCGTCACCCTTCGCGAATGCTTGCAGTTTCACCATGCCGGACTGGGGCACTGCGGTGATCTCACAGAACTGCGATGTTTCTGGCGCTGTCGTTGCGGACACAGCCGCGACACTACCAAGGCAAACCGCAGCCAAAGGCAGGAATACCGCGAGGCGACGTGAATACGGGATAAGAGGGGGCATGACAATTCTTCCTTATGGTAGAATATTGATCGCTAAAAACGCATGCCACGTGCCGCTGCTTTTTATGGGCAAGCCTGCACAAAGGCTGCGACGTTATCGTTGCCACCTTGGCTGACATTGGCGCTGCAGCCACGGCCAACCTGTACGCCGGCTGCAATATTGCCGTTACCGTCCTGCGTCAGGATCGTCGTATGGTTAGAGCCAAATTGGCCAATGCCGGCCGAGTTGCGGTTGCCGACCTGATAGGTGGAGCCGTAGTTGTCGCGTCCTTCCTGGCCAACGGCGGAAAGGTTACGATTTCCATATTGGTGACCAACGTAACGGTTGCGGCCACCGTTCTGGTAGGTTCGGATCCGGTTACTGTATCCGTCCTGCGCGCCGCCAGCCGAGTTCGACCAACCATATTGTTCGATGCTCACATCGTTCGCCATAACGGGTGCCGAAGCTGTGATGCCAATGAGAGCGGCGAATGCAGTTGCAATGAGAGTGGTGCGGATCATGACTGTGTCTCCTCAGGCGGACTAGACCGCGGTTGAACGTCTTTGTTGTAGATGGTCTTGATGGAATGGAGGCTGAAGAGACCGTTCAGTCACGGTTCATTGGTGCAAGCCGTCGTCGCGCAGATTGTGCTGGGCATATGAATGAGGTGCGACGCCGAAAGGAGCAAGTCGGGGAAAGAACCCGTTTCGGGATCAGATAAGACAAAGGGTAGCGTACGTACCTGACGGTGCGATCCCGAAGACACGTAACCTGAACGTATGGCGGGTGGACGGCCGTCTTCACTGCCGCCCACCGAAGGCGTCCTTCATTTTTTCGTTTTAATCATCGGCACCATTCCTCGATCGCCAGTGCAATTGCTTTGGTGCAGTCGACGAGATCGCGGACAGAAACGCGCTCGTTTGGTTGGTGCGACAATGCCGGATCGCCTGGACCGAAGTTTACGGTCGGCGTGTTCCCAAGACCGGTGGGCAGGCCTATGTCGCTATGTGCGCCAAAGCCGGAAAGCACGGGATTGAGATCGGCCACCTTCACAGCGTTCTGAAAAACGCCGACAAAGGGGCTATCGGCCGGTATTTCAGCACAGTCTGCATCAAGGATCCATTCGACCCGTGCCGGGTGTGTGCGTAGGTAGGGATCTGCCTCGCACACATATTGGACGTGTCTTTCTATTTCGCGCTTGACGTTCCCGCCTAGGCCAGACTCGTCTTTCTCGCTTGGAAGATATTGTGCGTCGATGATAATCTCCGCGCGGCCGGCCATGGACGAGGGATGTTCACCCGCCGTCATTTGAGTGACAATGACCTGGTTTGGCAGGTCCATAAGCGGATGATTTTTCTTTGGATCGAACATCCAGCGACGGTTGAGGATGTCGATCCCGTCGAGCATCTGGCGGCATAGCTGAATGGCATCGACCGGCCCGCTTGAATACCAGGCATTCGGCGTGAGTTCAGCATGCCCGCCAATTCCATCGATGATGATTTTGCCCCATAGGATACCATGGCACAGAGGCGCGATCTTGTTGGCAGTCGGTTCGGTCATGATGCCGGCATCGGCTTTAAAGCCCCGGTCGACCATGGCGAGCGAGCCCATGCCACCGATCTCTTCATCAACGACACTGGTGAACACGATGTCGCCTGCAAGGGGTACGCGCAATTCCTTCAATATTTCGACAGCCATCAGCATGCAGGCAACACCGCCTTTCATATCGACTGTGCCGCGACCATGAAGAAAGCCGTCCTTGAGAACGGGTTCGAACGGGTCGGTGGCCCAATGTTCGATCGCGCCTGGTGGGACAATATCGATATGACCCGTCAACATAATAGAGCGACCTCCGCCATTACCAGCAAGCGTGCCGCCGAGGTTGGGCCTGCCCTCAAAGGTTCGGCCCTTGTTGGCTCCTGGGCGGCCTTCATACTTGGCATAGAGTGCTGGTCCATCCGGGTCCCATAGATCGGTGGTAAAACCGAGCTTCTTCAACCGCTCTTGCAGGTAGAGCTGGCAGTCTCGTTCCCCAGGACCGGCTTCCTTAGGGTTCGATTTGACGACAGATGGGAAGCGGATCAGATCGCTTAAAGTTGCGACGATCTGTTCCGAGCGCGCTTCCACGAGCTCGGCGATAGACTTTTGCAGTGAGGTCATATTTTATCTCCAGCGTTGGGAAAGGCGTTCGGCAAGCAGCACGAAGATCAGAAGGCAGCCTACGATGCCGAGCTGCCAGACGGTATTGACGCCAAGCTGCAAAAGGCTTGTCTGCAGAGTGACGAGCAGGATAACTGCTGCGAGGACGCCGCCAACACCGCCGCGTCCCCCCGTGATAAGGATGCCACCAAGCATGGCTGCGGTCAGCGATGCGAGTTCCAGGTTCTGGCCAATATTCGGACGGCCGCTACCGAGCCACGCGATGGAAACCAAGCCAGCAGCACCGCAAAGCAACCCACTTGTCGCGTAGATCATCATGCGCGTGCGATCGACACCGATCCCAACCAACCGGGCGGATTTTTCATCGAAGCCCATGGCATAGATCCAGCGGCCCCAAGCCGTGCCATTCAGAATGATTGCCGTGGCGATGAAAGATGGCAGAGCGACGGTGAAGAACGGGAGTGGCAGGCCGGCGACGGCGCCACGCCCCCACGACAGCAGCCATTCCGGTACGCCCGATTGGGCAGCACCGCCGGTCACCGCGAGTGCCAAGCCCGAATAGATGAAGAAGGTACCGAGCGTTGCGATCAGTGGCAGGATGGCAAGGCGTGTGACCAGCCAACCATTGATCAAGCCAAGGATTGTTCCGAACAGGATACAGATGATCGGCAGCAAAATCGGTGGAAGACCGGCGCGCACGAGCATCAGGCCACCGACAGCGGTCAACGACACGATGCCGCCGACCGACAGGTCGATGCCTGCCCCGCCTGCAAGGACCACGAGAGCCTGACCGAGAGCGGCAAGCGCGAGAATGGTCGAAAATTGCAGAATAGTGGTAACTGTGGATGGGTTAAGCATCGTTGGCTCTAGGAGAGCAACGCCGAGGATGAGGACGACCCAGAGCACCAACAGGATGGTGAGGATGAGGTGGGTCCCTTGCAAAGTGCGTCGCTTCTTCATCACTTCGCCCACTTCAGATCAGAGAATCTGAGATGTTGCGTCATGACTTCGAAGGCTAGCGTTCCGATGAGAAGCACGCCCGTCACCACCGGCTGCCACAAGGAAGGTACGCCGATCAACAACAGACCATTTTGCAAAATCCGGAGCAGCAGTACGCCGAGCACAGTCCCCACTAGGCTGCACCTTCCGCCGAGGATGCTGGTGCCCCCAAGTACGACAGCTGCAACAGCGTCTAGCGCCAAGTTGCTGCCAATCGACATCTCGACATTGCGGTAGGTACCGACATAGAAGGTCGCCGCGAGCCCTGTCAGCGCTCCGGCAATGACGAAGACTGCGCAGCGAACTTTCACCACAGCAATGCCGGAAAGCCTTGCCCTGTCTTCTGAGTTCCCAATTGCCAGCAAATGCAATCCGAACGGTGTTCGGCGCAGCGCGAGCCATGTTGCAAGGTAGGCAACTACGATGACGATCATGTTCAGCGGCAAGCCGGCGAGCGTGACGGATAAGAAATCTGTCAAGGATTTCGACAGACCCGAGAGCCACTGGCCGCCCAGCAAAACAAATATTCCGGTGCGGTAGACGCCAAGCAGGCCCAGCGTAGCAACGATCGCCGGTATGCGGCCAAGTACGACGACTGACGCCGTGAATAGGCCCAGGAGGGCGCCGATAACAGGTCCCGACAGGGCGACAATGACCGTAGGTACTCCAGCGCCAATCCCACGGCCGATCACAATTGCCGCAAGGCCCATGACAGCACCGACGGAAACATCGATTCCGCCGATGGCGAGGATTAACGTCATCCCGAGCCCCGCCAACAACAATTCGACGCTGTTGCGCATAATTGTGTTGGTATTCGCGAAGGACGCAAAGAAGGGCGATGCGACCGAGAAGGTTGCGATGGCAACCAGGATCGCGGCGAGCAAGCACCACTCCCGGGCACTCATGGCGGATTGACTACCGATCAAAAGTCGCATCGCTTTGCTCAGAAGTTGAACTTGTCAACATTCTCTGCGGTGAAGACGGCCGGTGGACCGAGCAAAAGAATGCCCTTCTTGGCATCATAAGAAACCGGCTGATCGAAACTTGGAACCTTGTTTTGGGCCTCAAAAGCTTTTCCGTCGATAAGCTGCTTGCCAGCCCAGACTGTCAGATAGCCGAGCTTTTCCGGATCCCAAAGTACGGTGAAACCGAAAGCGCCGCTTTTCAAATAGTTGCGTGCGGTATTCGGACTGCAATAGCCAGTCCCGATGACAGATCCAATCTTTCCAGCAGTCTCAATTGCCTGTGCAACGCCGGGGCACGTCGACGAGGCTACGCCGATAATCGCCTTGAGATCGGGGTTTGCAGTCATCATGTCGGTGGCGATCTGGGCTGCGCGCTCGGCAGTTCCGCCAGCATATTGTGGCGAAAGAAGCGTCAGCTTCGGATATTTAGCCTTGGCTTCCTCCTGCATGAAGCCGATCCAGGCATTCAAATTCGATGCCGTCGCCTCACCTGAAACAATGCCTATCTTGGCATCAGGCCCCACCCGCTTCACAAGTTCGTCGATGATGGTGCTGCCGAGACCTTGATCTGTCGCCTGGGCAACGTAGACGGCACGGCCGCTATCGGGTGCATCGCTGTCACTGGTGAAGAGCTTAATCTTCTTTGCCTCTGCAGCTTTCACGACTGGCGCGATGCTGGAGGCATCCAACACGCTGACGGATATGGCATTGACGCCTTTGTCGATAAGGCTTTGGACGATCTGGAGCTGATCGACGGGGTTGGTATCGACGGGGCCTGTATAGACGAAGTCAACGTCCAAGTCTTTTGCGGCGCGATTGCCGCCATCTTGCATGGCGTTGAAATAAGGAATGCCGATCAGCTGTGGGACAAACGCCACTTTCGGCTTATCCGCTGCAAAAGCGGCGGTGACGGTGAGCAGCGTGAGCGCCGATATCGTCAGTGTCTTCGTGATCTGATTGAACATGTTTCTGATCCTCTGGAAGTGACGTGCATTTTCCTAGCTTGTTTTTTCAAGAGCCCGCACGTCGGGATGGGCGCCTGTTATGAGAGAGACGATCTCTTCGTGATCCGTTGCATCGCGCCTACGCTCCGCAACCTTGCGTCCGCGGCGGAAGACGACCATGCGGTCAGCGACCTCGAAGACATCGGAAATATTGTGGCTGATGATCACGACTGCGCAGCCACGCTGGGCGAGCCTACGTGTCAAAGACAAAACCTTACGCGTTTCGGCAACGGCGAGGGCGGCAGTCGGCTCATCCATGATCACCAGCTTGGCGTTTAGATTCAGCGCCCGGCAGATGGCGACTGCCTGGCGTTGTCCACCGGATAGACTACCGACAGGCGCATTCGGGTCGGAAATATGCGCATCGAGTTCGTCGATAAGGCTATCGACGCGTTCGCGCATCTCACGGCGACGCAAAAACGGAATGCCCAATACAGAGCGTTTGAGTTCTCTTCCCAGAAAAACGTTTTCGGCAATCGAAAGATTTTCTGAGAGGGCAAGCTCTTGAAATATTGTAGCTATGCCGGCGGTTGCCGCATCCTTCGGCGAAGAGAAGTTGACTGGCTTTCCTTCGATCAGTAGTTCACCCCTGGTCGGCGCGTATGCACCGGCAAGGACTTTTACGAAGGTGGATTTGCCGGCGCCGTTGTCGCCGAGCAGTGCTAGAACCTCACCCGCATAAATATCGATGTTGACGTCCGCCAACGCGGTCAGTCCGCCAAAACGCTTGCCTATTCCTGTGGCTCTGAGCAGAGGATCTGTCATCGCGAAGCCCCTTTTTGTACTTCAGATCGACTTAACAGCCCAGCGCAGGATGTTGAGCCACAGCTGTGCATAACCTGGCCAGGATACGAAACTGTTTGGTAACCAGTGGGGCCCGATGTCGGAGGTCCAGGCGACTGTACGGCCGGCGCCGTGCGACCCCGTGACCAGGAGCGGATGTGCGCCTTCTTCTTGCGGCAGGGTTGCCAACACTTCGACGCTTGGGTCATCCTTGACAAGGACTTCGTTGGCGCCCAGCAGCAAAGGCCATTCCCGGTCGATGCCAGACAGGATGGGGTGCGATTTGGCTGTTAATACCGCCCTAAAGCCTTCCGGCACTTCCAGACGGTCATCGTAAGGAAGGCAGACAACAGGAAGGGCCTCCTCGACTGGGGTGCGCCGCCAGCGCGCTTTACCGTCTATGCCCTGAAACGAGAAATAGCCGCCAGCCATGATGAGGCCGCCGCCTTTCGCCGTCCATTCCCTTATAATCTTCAGTCTATTTGCAACCGGCTTGCCGTGCAGCCAGACATCCGGCGGCAACAGCAGTGAGTTGGCGCCGATATCGGAGAGAATAATGGCGTGATAAGACGACAGTCCTTCTCCTGCAAAAGGGAACTTCTCGACGGCCTCATGCGCGGGCAGATAGTCGATCTCGAACTCAGTTCCCTTCAATGCGGCAACAAGCGGTTCGGCGCCCAGATGGAAGGTGACGCTGCCAAATTGGTCGAAACCCTTATAATGGGTTGCAGAGCTGACCCAACTTTCGCCAACCAGCAGAACTTTCTTTATCATGGAACTTCTCCCTCTGTCCCGATGGTTCGGGGGTGGTTCGAATTCAGACCGCCCGGCGCACTTCGACGGCAGACAACAAATCTTTTAGTTGGGAGGCATTGGCCACATGGCCCTGAGCCCCCTCGGCAGTCGTGGTTAGACTGGCGGCAATTGCCGCATGCCGCGCAGCTTCTTCCACCGTCGCGCCGTGTAGCCACAGGCTTAGAAAGACGCCTGCGAAGGCATCACCGGCGCCCGTCGCATCAATGCGACGAACTGGCAGTGCCGGCACTTCGATTTGTGTGCCCGTACCTTTTCGGAAGATCACGGCACCAAATTCACCGAGCGTCACGACGATGTCGCCACGTTTTTTGATGCGTGAAAAGATTTGTCGTGCTTCCTCGATCATCGACGCAAGTGGTGTGCGGATATTGAAGATTTCGCGGAGAGTCTCATCGTTGATGAACGTCAAATCGACCTGTCCAATCAACTTGAGAAAGGAGTCTGCATTCCTGGACCCGGCCGGCAAACCTGCGGTATGTAGACTGACCCGCCAGCCAGCGTTCTTGAAGCGTTCGATCGAGGGGAGCATTCGTTCGTAATGGAACCCCTCGATATGTAAACCTGAGGTGACCTCGGGCCGCGAAATTTCCATGTGTGCCGTCAGATCGACCTCATTAAGCTCGAAGGTCTCATGGATTATCGTCCGGCTACCATTGGCCTCGATGATAACCAAAGCTCGTGGCAGACGGTTATTGATCGTTCTCCGAATAGGCAGAACATTCACACCTCGAGACAACAACTGGCCAAGTGCCCACTCGCTGTCGGCATCGTCCCCAACGGCGGTGGCGAGATCAACCTGTAACGCATAATCTCCTCCGACGCCCGCTGCCGCGACTGCCAGGTTCGCAGCAGGCCCGCCAACAGCCTTTTCGATGTGTTCAGCTGGAGTGCGGTCATCGCGATGTGGAAGTACCGAAACTCGGCACAGGTAATCCACGCAGATGTGTCCGACGACGAGAAGTCGAGGGAGCGAACGCGTTAAGTCCATTCGTTCGGCAACGCGAAGAGGCAGCGCTCTGGCGAACAGGCTCGGGCGATAGGCAAGTTTCTGAATTGCTTGCTGAATCCTCTCAGCCGTCTCGGGGCGCACAGGGACGTTGCCGTTCAGAAAATTTGAGACCGTACCGACCGAAACGCCGGCAGCGAGAGCAACATCACTGATTGTTGGACGCCCATTGCGCATGCTCGACTTCCCCATTGAAGCGTTTCAACGGTATGAGCGTTGGCGAAGCCCGTCAAAGGGATGAAATACTAAATATCGATCGTAATCAGTAGAATATTCCTGTTATATTTTAGGGAAGGAATAGTATTCCGAAAACAATAAAAATTGAAAATATTTCAATTTGGCGGGCTGTAGTTTTTATACGAGGCCTTGATAAGGCCGTTGGAAAGCATTGCCTATTTAGCCGACGGGCTTTGCCACCGACAAGAGTAAACGCGGAGGACTTCGCGGTAGCATACGAAGCTGCAAACGACGGAGCATCTCGCATGTCCTGGCTAAAGACCCGCAAATTAACGCTTACGTTATTTTCAATTTGAAGCTTCCAGAAACCCTCATTCAGATTCGGTCAGCTTAAGATGTTTGCTGACTGATACCGCCATGCCGCGGCGGCTAACGCCGAGCTTGGAGTAAATGTTTTTCAGATGAAATTTCACGGTTGCCTCCGAAAGGCCGAGGCCTCGCGCGATTTCCTTGTTGCTGCGTCCTTCGGACAAAAACTTAAGGACCGTGATTTCCCGACCGCTCAGCAGGCCAGTGGCCGGCGTGGAGGTGTCCTCAACAAGATGTGCGTGCGCAGTCATGCGCGGTTGACGCCCAAAGCTATGCCCAACAATACGGCTCAGGAATTCTACAGCATCGGGGCTGAACACCTTCAGCCCGAAACGACGGACGATGGCGCGTAAGGTGCTGGCAAAACCGTGACCTTCATCTGCAAAAAGTTGTGTTGCCTCGTGCGTCCTTGCAAGGGCAATCGCTGATTGCAGATGGACAAAGGCCTCATGTTGCCGGCTTGCCTTCCATGCCGCTTGAACGGCCACGATCTCGGCCGACATGCGATGAAAGGCACGCCCTGAAGTCCGCGCGGCATCAATGAGGGTCTGGAGGACTTGCAATGCCTGTGGTGCATTTCCTTGCGCGAGCGCAAAACGCGCGCTTGCGAGATCAAAATCACAAGCTTCGCGCCACGTCCAATTGTCTGGACCGCCTGCCTCCTTGAGCATGTTCACCCACTCCACAGCCTGGGTTGCCGACTCTATCATGCCGTTCCTGACAAGGAGGTCGACCCGCATAATGGCCGCTGCAGTCTTGAGCCTCGGCAGGTTGCGTTCAACCGCGACCTCGTCTGCCTTATCCAGTGCGGCTGCCGCAGCGTCGAAACCACCGACATGAAAGCGGCTGCGCGCTAACAAAGAAAAAAGTCGCGTGAAGAGATCAACCCAACTTTCTCCGCGGATCAGCGGCTCCATAGATTCAGCCAGGGTTTGCTCCACATAGGTTACGTCACCCTGCAGATAGAGCGCATCGGCCGTCGCCAACCGCACAATCGCAAGCAGATTTCTGTCGGTCCAATGTACCCGCTCCACCAATCCTTCCGCTTCCTGGCAGAATTGAAGGGCAGCGGAGAATTCTCCCTTCAAGGTGCTGATCAAACCGAGATGGATAAGCATGAAGATCTGCGCATAGGGCGTTTTCTCTTCCCGGTAGTATCCTAGAGCCTTCAGGGCAGAGTGACGTGCTTTTTCCAAATCGCCAGTACGTGTGTAGATAATGCAAAGATGATTGAAGAGCCAACCTAACTCCCAGGTTGCGTGAGGCGGTAAAGCAGCGGTGGTATATTCGAGCCGCTCTGCCTGCTCCTTCGTCATCCGGCGGTCTTCGTAGACATCGATCAGGCTGTCGATATGATCGAGAACACCACGATCAACGGCGGCAAGCGCCTCGGTGGACCACTTGCCGTTTTCTTTCAGCGTATCGAGCCGCTCGCGCCCGGCGATTGGATTTCCGCGTTTCGACAGCACGACAGCGTAGCAGACCATCAATCCTGGAGAGGCATGCAGGACATCTGGCGGGAAATTATCGATGAGATGCTCCAGAACCTGATGGCCTGCTCTGAGGAAGATGTCGACACCCCCTGCTTTGCCGATGATTTCCTCCGCCATATGGAAATCGCCGCTTTGGGCTGCGTGCGACACGGCACGTTCGAGTTGCGTCCGATTGGCGAACCAGAGAGCAGCCTGGCGGTGAAGGGCCTTTTTCTCTTCATCTGATACGAACACTGCATCCCTTTCGAGACAGGTACGCAAGACCGGATGAAGGGAAAGCCAAGCATTTTTCCCGTTTTCTATAATTGGATGCATACTTTCGATCATCAACAAGTCGTTGTCGGACATGTCGCTAAAGCCGAGGTCTGATGCAAGATCGAGACGAAACTCCTCAAAGGGCGATAAGGTGCGCAACATCGACAGAAGTGCCGGCGACAGGCGGTTGACAACGGTCTCACGAACATAGCCGGTGAGGTCTGGATGGGTCCCGCTTAGCAGTGCCCGTCGTTCCTCATCAGTGGGGTTGCTCGCAAGGATGCAGGCAGCAAGCTGGGCAATTGCGGGCCATCCTCGTGTGACTTCCATGATGGGATCGGCAAATGCGGTCATCGAACTATTCGACAAAAGTCGCCGAAGGTCAGAGCGCCCAAACTCAAGGTCTCTTGCAGTTAGTTCCGCCAGAACACCACGGGCTTTCAGTCGCGCCAAAGGCAGTTGTGTCGGCGAGCAAGACGAAAATGCGATCCGCAACTTGTCAGGTGCCGATACGATGAGCTGCTCCATCAGCCGTTGTCGGTCATCGGCTGCAACCCCATCCACATTATCGACAAAGAGAATAGTCTGACCGTCGCGGCGCGCTATGGTCTCCATAACGTTCATCAATCCATCGGGCTTATCGACGATGGTGCCGAGGCCAAGTGACTGAAGCAATTGGCTTACGAAATGTTCGGGAGAAGCAATGTTTGATGCATCGAGCCAGGAGCAATGAGATAGCGTTGTCTCGTGCTGCCCGGGCAGAGTTAAGGTTCCAGCGACTAGCCTATCATAGGCTGCTTTCATCAATGCCGTCTTGCCAAAACCGGGTGGGGCGCGCAGGACGACGATCTGTTGTGCAAGTCCAGATGTCAATTTTGACAGCAAGTAGGGTCGCTCGATTGCGGCGAAAAGCATACGCGGCGGGCTGAACCGCAATCCTGACGCCGCAAAGGTTCTGACGGCATGGAAAGACTTGTCACGTATTACCTTGCTCGGCATCGGCTCTCCGTCATCCCTGAACGTCCCCTCCTGCCAGCGTTGAATGCAAGCGAGGTGAGCTGTATGAGTGACAGTTGCCACTCATCCGTCAAGAGCCGAGCGGCCGATAGGACTGTGAAAGGCCAAACGCACTAGGACCGAACACGGCGAGCGCCTCCGGCGTGCGCATGATAGGCGGCACCCGGACAGCCAACACATTTACGCGTTGTCCGTAGCGCAGCCTCTCGGTGGTGATGGCTTCGGCCGTATCGATATCCAGAATGGTGATGAGATCGGGTACGATCGCAAGCACCTGTTCGTCTTCATCCTCAGCCACAAGATTTTCGTTCTGTATACGTATCTTGACCTTGGGCTTCGAAGGATCGAACGGTTCGATCGTTGCAATTCCCACCGACCAGCCATTCTGCTCCTTGCGCGCGACATCGGACACTTTGCCCGACGTTATAATTTCTGCATGACCATAATGCGTGCCGGCAAAATAAGAGATAAGCGCCTCGACAGGATTAAGGTGTTGCGCGGCCGCTTCGCGCAGCGTCCGGCCTATTCCAATGGCCAACGACATGGTGGCGGGTACGGCTACTTCCTTCGTCGTCTTTCCGTCCATGCCGTAATTGACGATATAGGCCTGTCCGCCCATGCGGATCGTCACACCGCGTGCCAGCCATTCTGCCTTTGCCGCATCCTTTGTTTCGATCAGCACGCGGTTGCCGCGCTCATCCGCCACTGCAACGGGGCTTGCGGGCACTCCGTACACGTTGAATGTTTCCATCTCGAGCTGTGGAAAGGCGCGACCCATGCCATCGGCATCGATGACCGGAACGCGTTTCTTGGCGGCAAGGATGATCGGCACCATGGAATTGATGCCGCCCGCCTCAAAGGGAATAATCGCATCGGCGTTGATGCCCGTATGATCTTCATAGGTCTCGAGCGCGAGATTTCCTTCATCGCCGGAGGGAATTTTCTCGATGAGAATGGTTGGCGCGCCCATAGCGCCACAGGCAACCACGGCTGCGCCATCAGGCACGTCTTCAAGGGTCATGAGATCAACGGGGCCATATTGTTTTATTGCCGCTTTGGCCAGAAGCTTGCCGATATAGGGATCGCCTCCACCGCCGGTGCCGAGCACGGCCGCTCCAACAGCTAAATCGTCGATATCCTGATCAGTGATGATAGCCATTTCATTCGATCTCCTCAATGGAGGTAAAAGGTTCTTTCAGGCCGAAGCAAGCGGGTCCGAAAACGTCGAGAGCTTCGGGCGTACGCATGATTTCTGGTACAGAGACCGCAACGACCGTGACACGCTGGCCGTATCGCAGGTTTTCGCTGGTGATCGGTTCGGCGGTTTCGGTATTCATGATCGAGATCAGATCCGGGACGATGGCCCTTACTTTACCGTCTTGCCGGGCAATCAAGTTTTCATTCTGAATTTCGATCTCCATTTGTGAATGAAATGGTGCTGTACCATCAATCAGGGCGCGACCCATGGTGAAGCCTGCCTTAGTCTCGCGCATTACATCAACGATCTTGCCCTTGAAGATAATGCGGCCGAACCGATAGAGCGTGGATGGTAGGAAACTGAGCAGCGCTTCAATGGGGTTAAGATGTTGGTCATGAGCCTTTCGCAGCGCTTCGCCGATACGAATGGCGAGTGTGAGCGTGTTGGGAATTGCGGTGCGCTTCACCTCCGCGCCGCTCATGGCATATTCGGCGATATAGGCGCAGCCCCCCATGCGGATCGCCACCGCGCGCGACAGCCATTCCATCTGCCGATTGTCGACCGCCTCGATCAATGCACAATCGCCCCATTCGTTGCTCACCGCCATTGGTGAGCCGGCGACGCCGTAAACGCCGAAAGTCTCCATTTCAAGAAAAGGAAAGGCGCGGCCCATGCCGTCTGCATCGACGATCGGTAGCCCAAGGCGCGCGCCCACCACCAACGGGATTGTCGAGTTAATACCACCGATCTCGATCGGCATGGTGTAAGCCGCCTTCCTGCCGAGCCGTTTTTCCACCCGCCTTAGTGAGGCCACCGCCTCGTCGCCAGAGGGGATCTTTTCTACCAGAACGGTTGGAGCTCCCATCATCGCTGTCGGTATGACAAGGCAGTCATCGGGAAGATCCTTCGGATCGATCACCTCCACCTCACAACCCTCATCGAGGCACTGCTGAACCATTAGGCGTCCGACATAGGGATCACCGCCGCCACCGGTGCCGAGAAAAGCGGCTCCGACGGCAAGATCGGCCAAATGTTCGCGCGTCAGCTTCATCATGGCCCCCTTAACCGATCACCAGATCGCCGACCGCCTTGACGCGGATGCGGGTGGCACTGCCCGGCAAATAGGCGAGGGGTACTTCTTCGATATCCATGATTTTGACGGAGGCGGCGGTTGCACCCGCCTTGACTGCCCGTTCGGATGCTTCCGCCTTGGCTCCTGCCAGAACGGCATCTCGGGAGGTGCCTTCCAGCGAGAAGATCCGGTCTACTTCGCCGCCGACCTGCGCAATCGCAGCCCCAATCGCATTGGCAACAGAGGCGTTTTCCGGTCGCAGCACCTTTGAAGCAGAAGGTAGGTCGCGCGAAACCAGAATGGAACCACCACCGACGAGAATCACGGGCAAAGGCTCGGCGCTGGTCTTCATGCGGTCCACCGCCTCATCTACCATACGGTGCATCGTGTTGAGAGCCGCTTCAATTGTCTTTGCCGGAATATGCGCTACGCGGGCCCGGTCACCGATATCTTCGAGACCTGCTGCAACGACAATATCCGTGGTCGTCAGCGTGTCGCCTCCAAACACAAGTGCCTTGCTGGTGATCTCATAACCCACAGAGTCCGGACCGATTCGCTCTCCGTCATCGCGGACCAGCGAACCGCCCCCCAGGCCTATGGCCAGCACATCCGGCATGCGGAAGTTCGTGCGCACACCACCGATATCGACGGCAACAGCGGATTCGCGCGGGAAGCCATGCACCAGCATCCCGACATCTGACGTGGTGCCGCCGATATCCACCACCATCGCTTCCTTGGCGCCTGCGAGCATAGCTGCGCCGCGCATGGAATTTGTAGGCCCGGAGGCAAAGGTAAGTACTGGATAACGCTCAACATAATCTGGCGACATCAGCGTCCCATCGTTCTGGCTGATGAAAAATGGCGCCTTGATATCGAGCTCTTTTAAAGCATCACGGAAGGAAGAGACGACCTTTCTCGACAGGTCTGCCAGTGAGGCATTCATGATCGACGCGTTTTCGCGCTCCAAAAAACCGACGCGGCCAATTTCGTGGCTAAGGGACAGCGAGATATCGGCAACCTCGTTTCTGAGGATCTCGGCAGCGCGCAGTTCCATTTCCGGCGTAACTGGCGAGAACACCGACGTCACTGCCGCCGTTTTGAGGCCGAGGTTGCGCACGGTACGCGCGACCTCCATAAGCCCTTTTTCATCCAGCGGAGCGATCGTTCGACCATCGAATTCGTGGCCGCCGCGCAGCATGAAAGTGTGTCGGCCCAACGTATCGGCGAGATCTTTCGGCCAATCTGTCAGCGGCGGCAGACCTTTGGTTGCGGGGAGACCAAGGCGAATGGCGGCCACTTCTAGCAAGCGCTTGCGTTCCACAACCGCATTGGTGAAATGAGTTGTACCGATCATAACCGCCTGGATTTGGGAAACCGATACACCGGTCATCGCCAGGAGCTTTTTCAAGACGGCTACAATGCCGGAGCCAACATCGGCGGTTGTTGGGCTTTTGCAGGCGCCAAGAACCGCCGCGCCGTCCATCAGGGCAGCGTCCGTGTTCGTCCCGCCCACATCTATGCCAATACGCATCTCTCTTCTCCTGTGATTGACAAAGCAAAGCCGTCGCCTGCGACGCCAGGTTCGCGGGCGCTTCTGTTTCGCTCGATTACGTTGTGGGCGCCTCGGGCGGTTAGGCCACCAGCACCTCCGATCTTTCAGGATCCCAGCTTACGGCACAGGTCTGTCCCACCGAGAGCCTTGCGACATGCGACTGGTTCTGTCTTTCCGCAACCACGTCCTGACCGCTGACGGTAAGACGATACCGCACCAGGGCGCCTTGATAGGTTTCTGAGACCACGGTGGCGGGTAGACCGGTTCCGGCCTCACCGATGATCACATTTTCCGGACGGACCACTAGTTTCGCGGCGGATCCTGCCGCAAAATCACTGGCGGGAAGACGCGTCAGCACTGTGCCTCCACCAAATTCAATCGCAAGACGATCTCCCTCGCGCCCTTTCACGGTTACATTGAGGACGTTGGACTGGCCAATGAATGTCGTAACGAAGAGGGTTTTCGGGCGCTCGTAAATTTCCTGCGGCGTTCCAACCTGCTCAATGCGTGCCTTTTGCATCACGCCGATACGGTCCGACATCGTCAGCGCTTCGTCCTGATCGTGTGTGACGTAAACGGTGGTGATGCCAAGCGTCTTTTGCAGGTCTTTGATCCAGTATTTCATTTCCTCGCGCAGCGCCTTGTCAAGCGCCGAAAGCGGCTCATCAAGAAGCAGGATACGCGGATGGGTCACAAGCACACGCGCAAGCGCCACGCGCTGTTGCTCCCCGCCGGACAATTGCCGCTGGTAGCGGTTTTCGTAACCCATCAAGCCGACCTGCTTGAGCGCGAAGGCAACCGCTGTATCAATTTCGGCAGGCTTTTTTTTTCGAAGCTTCAAACCGAATGCGATGTTTTCCGCCACACTCATATGCGGAAAAATTGCGTAGTTCTGGAAAACGATACCAATATCGCGCTTTTCCGGCGGCAGGCGCGTCACGTCGTCCGAGCCAATCAAGATCTGGCCCGAGGTCGGACGAATAAAGCCAGCAATCATACGCAATGTTGTGGATTTACCGCAGCCTGAAGGCCCCAGCAGTGAAAAGAATTCACCCTGCTGGATATGCAGATCGATACCAGCGACCGCAACGTTTTCGCCATAGGACTTGACGAGGTTTCTGAGTTGAATATCCGACATCTGATCCGATTGCCCTTCATGTCTGCATCGAGTGGACAGCCTGGAAGGCTGTCCACTCGCATCTAGGTCAGCCTGCGAAAATCTCGTTCACTGTCTCTACGATTTCGTCTTCGTTCTCGAGATAGGCTTTCCAGTCCGGGAGCCAGAAATTCTTGATGGCGTCGGCACTGTTGACGATGCCGGCTTTCACAAGATTGTCCGGTAATACGGCATTGGAAACGGTCGGACGCAAATAGAATTCCTTGCCCATGTTGGTCATGAATGACGGCTCCAGTGCCCGATTGAGCAGCGCAAAGGCAAGCTTCTTCTGGGTGGGCTCCGAATAGCGGCTGACGGTATAGGTTTGGGTGAGGATAGGCTGAAGTTCTTTCCAATACATAACGGCAAAAGGAGCGCCCTTGTCGTGCGCCTGCATCGGTTCTGCGTCGCTCTGCACGGCGATCACCACCTCGCCGCGGTCCATGAGTGTTTGCATATTGCCAGTGAAGTCGGAAATCTTCGCGGGCATCAGCGCCTTCATCGCCTCGTAGCCGGCTTTCAGATCGTATTGATCCTTGCCGAACAATGAGCAGGCAACGAGGAAAAAGTCCATCTGGAGCGTGTTGGAGGTAATGTATGTACCCCGTTTGCCGGCGAAATCCGGCTTCCAAATGTCTTTGAAGCTCGAGGGAGGCGGATTAACGAGATCGGTACGGTAGGCGTGAACATACTGGTTGAAGGCCCAGGTAACACCAACGCCGTTCGATGTGGCGAATGGCCATAAATTCTTGCCATTCGGAACATTGGGCAGGATCTCATCGATTGTATGAAAGAAGTCGCCAGCACCGGCCGTCTTGAACATTTCCGGCAGGTTCCAATTGGTAATGTCGAGTGGCGGCTTCTTAGGGCCATTGGCGACAAATTTTGGGAACCACGGCCAAGTGGAGTCATATTCGATCTTGCAGTTAAAATCCTTCGCGAAGTTGGACAGGAGATATTTCTGGACGAGTTCGCCCCATGGACCTCCCCATTCACCAACGCGCAGCACCGCACCGCCCGCATCGAAGACAGAGCCATCGTATTTCACGTCTTGCGAGAAGGCATGGTTGATATTGAAGAGAGGCAAGGCTGTCGCGGCGGCGCCCAACTTAAGGAGCTTGCGGCGTGTAGGCGTAAAGATTGCATTGGACATGTCCATGTTCCCCTTGTTGTTCGAACTTATGGATACGGTTTATTGCCGACAGCTTTAGCCACCGAAAATGTGCTTCAGATTGACGAGACGGGAGGTCGTCACCATCGAAACGACCACGAGAATGATTGCAAATATGCCTGCGGCGGCTGCAGTCGGCTCGAAGGCGTAGCGTAACGCCACATACATCGCCATGGGCAACGTTTGTAAATTGGGCGTCGACAGGAACAGCGTCACCTCGAATTGACCGAAGGAAATAATAAAAGCGAAGATGGTGCCTGCCGAGATTGCCGGAGAGATGATTTTCAAGGTGACCAGGCGAAAGGCAGTGAAGGGCGATGCGCCGAGCGAGCGGGCAGCTTCTTCCAGGCTTCGATCAAAACCGACCAGGGCCGCCGTCACGGTTGCAATGACAAAAGGGCAGGTGACAATGACATGGCCGATGACGAGCCCGATCATGCTTCGGGCGAGCCCAATGCCGGTTGTTACATAGAAAACATAGAGTGCAAGACCGAGAACAACGCCTGGTAGCACAATCGGCATCATGAACAATGCACGCAGGGGGGCGACAAACATGCTCGTCGAGCGCGTCAGGAAGAGCGCCGCCATGGTCCCAAGGATGGTGGAAATGATAGTTGAAATGCCGGCAATCGTAAAGGACACCCCATAGGCCGCAAGGAACGTCGGTGAGGCGAGAAAGGCATAGACCCAGCGCAGAGAAAGCCCCTGCGGCGGAAAGGTCAGGTATTCGCCGGAATTAAGACCGGACAGAATCACGATGACGACGGGTGTTAGAAGAATGACAAGCGTCAGCGCCGAGAGAAGCTTGAAGACCAGCGGAATAGATGTCTCTTCGCGCATCAGCTGCGTCCTCCCGTGGTGCGCATGGCAGCGCGGTGATAAACCGCGATAGCCATCAAGCTTGTGACGAAGAGCACGACTGCGATCGCTGCGCCGAATTGCCAGCGTCCTGTTTCAGCGACCTGCTGATAGATATGGATGGGCATGACCATGACCTTCCACCCACCCATCAGTGCAGGAACGACGTAGGACGAGATAGCGAGCGCAAAGACGAGCAGCGTCCCAGCCAGAATCCCCGGCATGGATAGCGGCAACACAATGGAGAAGAATGCTTTGCTGCGCGATGCGCCGAGCGAACGCGCCGCTTCCTCTAGAGAAGGGTGTATGGACTTAATGATGCCGATCAGCGAAAGCACCATGAAGGGCAATGTAATCTGTACCAGCCCTACAATGACGCCAAATGTATTGTACATGAGCGGCAACGGCGCCGAGACGATACCGAGACGCAGTAGAGTGCCGTTAATGAGGCCATTGTCTCCGAGCAAAACCATCAAGCCGTAAAGCCGAATGACCATATCGAGCTGCATAGACGATAGAACCAGGATCATGAGCAAGGTATTCCGTCCCGGATTTACCGTCTTGGCGATGACATAGGCGAGGGGATATCCGAAGAAGAGGCAAATGAGGGCAACGACCGCCGAAATGCCCGCAGAGCGCAGGATCGATTCATAATAAATAGAGCGCGTAAAAATACGCACAAAATTGTCTAACGTAAACGCGCTTGAAAGGTTAATGACGCCGGCAACCGATTTGTTGAACGCAAGGCCGAAGAGCGAGGCTGTCGGCACGACAAAGAATATGATGAAGAACAGCAGCGCGGGCAAGATTAACAGCCAGGGGCCTGCGTGAAGCACAACACCGCTTTTATGCTGACGCAGAGCCGACGCTTCGTCTTTTTTCCCTGTGGCCGAGCTTATTGCCGTTGATGTCATCTTTCCTTCCCGTCCTTCTGGTCTCACTCGGCGACCTACGACGACATAGCTCCGCGCAAGTCGTCAAAGCCTAGCAATTCTTTTTCGGGCGGTGCCGGAAAGGTTGTTCTGCTTTGTGTCAGGCTCGCCCTGACAAGACCTGCCGCGACGCATACGGCTGTCGGAACCGGATCGATGACGGGAACATCGATCCCCTTTTTCAGCAATCCCTCTCGCAGACCTGAAGCGCAGCCCATTAAACCGGTGCAGCCAAAGATCAGCGCATGCGCACCATCGTGCTCGACAGCTTTCCTACCTTCCTCCACTAAACGATCTACTGTGGTGGTCAGATCTTTCTCAAGATCGAGGACCGGTATGTCGACACTGCGCACGGACGCTAACTTGGTCGAAAGCCCGCACAAGGCGGCTGTATTTTCAAACGATGGTATCAAACGCCGCATAACGGTGATCACGGAGAACTTGTGTCCGAGCATGGAGGCAACATGCATGCCGGTTTGACATGGTCCGATCACCAGGATGTTGGAGAGTTCCCGACTGGCGCGCAGGCCGGGATCACCCATGCAATCGAGGATGACAGCATCGACGCCATCGTTCTCGGCACGTAGGATCTCAAGCAAAGTGCCTGGAACGGACACAGCCACTTCGAACTCGCTCTCTATCGAGGCTGGGCCAGTTGCGATCTGGGCATGGGACAGTCTTATACCGGGATACTCAAGTGCTTTCAGATCCGCCAGCTTGCGAAAGCCACGCGTGACAAGGGGCGAAAGGACACGAACATGAACGGTATTGTCACGCATTTTCGATACCTTCTCTAGCCTTGGCTCTTTTTTGCCGATGCCCGGCAACCTAGCCTTCAGAGTCGCTGGTCAATGCTGCGGATCTCGCAGGCGCTATCCCGGTTGATCCGATGTCCTTACGGTGCACCGGCTTCAAATTGGGCGAAAGGGTTCAGGCGAATAGGCCTGAAGCTGTTTTGGACGGGTAGGATGGTAGGGCGAAAGTCAAATTTCCTATCCATTTGGATAGGCAAACACTAAAAAAAGCGTCAAAAACTTGCTGATTGGCTAAGCAGTGGTCTCTCGATGGCTAGAAATTGGGCGGCCGTGTCTCGTTGATGGTATCGAAGCGGCTCCCCCTGCCTTTGAAGACAGGCTATTTAGGTGAGCATTACACGCCTGGCGCGGGTTCTTACAAATCGAAGTTTCAGCCACTTGCCTGGAAAGGAGGAGCTCAGCTTCTCTAGAAGATCTCGTCAGCGGGGAAGATGGTTGATTTCACGCGATGTAATTTTCTTGACTTTGGGTGAGCCGCCGAATTCAACCGTGATGCCTTTGGCACAGATTTCGACCAATTCGCCCATGGCCTGGGTGCGGGCTTCCGTAATCCGGCTGCTTGGTCCGGCTATGGAGACAGCCGCATGAACACTTCCCGTCTCGTCGTAAATCGGCGCGGCGATACATCGCAAACCGAGGGCAAACTCTTCGTTATCGACTGAAAAACCGCGCTGGCGAATAAGCGCTAGCTCTTGAGTGAGTGCATCAAGAGTCGTGATGGTATGGGTGGTGTAGCGGGTCATGCCTTTGCGTTCGATAATGGCGGCCACCTCCTCCGCACTCATGTGCGCGAGGATCATCTTTCCGGCGGCAGACCGATGCATTTCCGCTCCCCCGCCAGGTCTCGATATCGCCCGCACCATTTGCTGGCTCTGGACTTGTGCCATACAAACAACTTCCGATCCGTCGAGCGTGAAAAAGTTGACTGTTTCTCCGCTCGCGAGCATCAGGCGGCGCATAAAGGGAATGGCGATTGTGACCATGTCGCGAGACCGCGCGAATGCATTTCCCACGAGGAATGCTTGCACGCCGACGCTCCAGCACATGCTTGCCGGATCAAAACGTACAAACCTCTGGCGCTGCAATGTCGTCAGGATGCGGTGCGCGCTAGAAGGGGGAAGAGAGACTTGAGCTGCGATGTCCTTCAATGTCAGGCCGTCATCAGACTCGCCCAGGCACTCGAGAATGGAAAGGGCGCGATAAATGGACTGGACGCTGCCGCTTTCTTTAACATTTTGCTTTTCCATGGAAATTCCCGCTGACCTATGACCTTGCTGTGCGGTTCAATGAGCCCATCATTCCACATCGTGAAATTTATTCCAATCAACTTGCACAGAAATTAGCCTCGCATAAGATATAGGCAGTCAGCGAGGAATAGCGGATGCAAGTTGGTGTTCACAAGGTCAAGATGGGAAATCCCGGTGACGTCTCAGATCTCAAGCGGCAGATCGAGGCGGGTAGCATCAATCCGCGTGAGATCGTCGCCATGATCGGCAAGACGGAAGGCAATGGAGGCGCGAACGACTTCACCCGTGGGTTCGCGACGCAATCTCTGTCACTGCTTCTTGCTCCCTATCTCAATCTTTCTCCAGACGAGGTCACCAGGCGCATCGCCTTTGTATGGTCGGGCGGGACCGAAGGCGTGCTGAGTCCGCACACGACAGTGTTTACGCGATCTGAAGCGGCACCCGCCGCTGGAAAGCGTCTTGCCCTCGGCATTGCCCTCACACGAGACTTTTTGCCGGAAGAGGTGGGCACGATGGTGGAGGTCCGAGAGGTTGCTAATGCGGTCCGCAAAGCACTCGACGAAGCCGGGATCGATGATGCGAACGACGTTCATTACGTTCAGGTCAAAGGCCCGCTACTCACGCCAGCCTTGGTCGCCGATGCCGCAAGTCGTGGCGTGAAGCTCGTCACCAATGATCCAAACGGTTCAAAGCCCTACGCCAGAGGTGCAACTGCTCTTGGCGTTGCCGTCGCGCTCGGCGAGGTGAACGAAGCCGAACTCACCGATGATGCAATTGCCAAGCGGATGGACCTCTACTCTTCCGTAGCAAATACCTCAGCGGGCGGCGAGTTGCGCAATTGCGAGATCCTCCTGTTCGGAAATTCCGCGAAAGCTGGCGGTGATTTGAGAATCGGACATGCAGTTTTGAAAGATGTTGTCGACGGCGACGCGGTGCGCGCTGCCATTTCCAATGCGGCGGGCGATGATGTCAGTTCACCTGTTGCCTTGGAGCGTGTGAAGGCCATCTTTGCCAAAGCCGAGGCGCCGGTTGGTGGGATGCTGCGTGGATCACGCACAACCATGCTGTCCGATGCCGATATCAATTACGAGCGCCATGCGCGTGCTGCATTGGGTGCGGTCATCACATCCGTCACCGGAGACGCAAAGATCTTCGTTTCCGGGGGAACCGAGCATCAGTGCAAGCCGGGCGAAGCGCCGATCGCGGCCATCGTTCAAGTTTGAATTCTCCCAAGCACTCCCTCCATCCGGCGGGCGGGGGTGTCTATGCCGATGCCGGTTGCAACGAAACAAAAAGCAAGAACCACAGAGGGTTTATCGCCATGACCAGAATCATTTCACGTTGCCGGCGTCTGTCGGCAGCGACCGCTATTATCATGCTTTCTGCAGGCTTTGCGGGTGCCTTCAGCGCCACGTCTGCCAATGCCGAAGACAAGGCGGCTATCCTGCTTCCCGGCAGCGCCAATGACCAGAGCTGGAATGCGCTTGGCTATGCCATCGTAAAAAGTCTTGAACCACATGGGTTCAAGACAGCTTACAGCGAAAACGTCGCCGATGCCGACGAAGCCGAAGCCGTTCGCGATTATGCAAGCCAGGGCTATAACATCGTTCTCGGTCATTCAGGACGCTTCGTCTCGGCTATGCAGCAAGTCGCACCAGACTTTCCAAAGACACAGTTTATCGCCGTGAGCGGTAACGAAGGCGCCGAGCCGAATGTTATGTCCATCGACTATAACAACGCGCAATTTGGTTGCCAGCTCGGTCTTCTGGCCGCAAAGATGAGCAAAACCCATAAGGTCGGCGGCATATACGGCCTGCAAGGCGTGCCTAACATCACGGCGCAAGCGGGCGCTTTCAGGCTCTGCGCGACAAAGGCAGGCGCTGAGGTCACCATTCTCTACATCAAGGATATGGAAGATGCCGCACAGGCGAAGGAAGCTGCCTTTTCGCTGATCGGCAATGGCGCAGATGTTCTGACCGGCAAGTTGAATGCCGCCGAGGCAGGTCTTGTTCAAGCCGCAAAGGAAAAGAAGGTATTCGTCACCGGGCGCGGTTTCGATCAGACAGCCATCGCACCCGATCTCGTTTTGACAAATATCGTGGAAGATTGGCCGTCAATGATCGGCAGCACAGCGGACGAGGTCAAGGCGGGTAAGCTCTTCGGCACTTTCGTGCAGTATGGCTACGATAGCGGCAAGACCACAGGTGCATCGCTGAAATACAGCGCAGACAAGGCGTTTGGACCGGCTGTGCCTGAAGCGGTTGCTAAAGATGTCGAGGCCATGGCTGCCGATTTTGCTTCGGGTAAACTCAAGATCACACCGACCGACAAGGATGCCCGTAGCGGCAGCTGATGCTAAAGCGGGGGCGCGACATGCTTCGCGCTTCCACCTTTGTCTAATCGAGGATTTCGATGGCGGCTCTTCTGGAAATGCGCGGCATGGTGAAGGTCTATGGCACCCTGCGCGCCAACGACGGTATCGATCTGGATGTCTTTGCAGGTGAGATCGTTGGCTTGCTGGGCGAAAATGGCTCCGGAAAGAGCACGCTGATGAAAGTGCTCTTCGGCATGGTCGAAGCCGACGGCGGCGGCATCGTATTCCGTGGCCGTGAGCTTTCCGACCATCGCCCGCGCGAGGCCATGGCGCTTGGTATCGCAATGATCCACCAGCATTTCATGCTTGTCGACGCCATGACGGTTCTGGAAAACATCATGCTAGGATGGCCGGAAGCGGGCAAGCTATTGAAGCGGCAGGCGATCGCCGAGAAAATCCGGGAAACCAACCGTCGGCTTGGCCTTGACCTGGATCCCGATGCGCGTGTAGCGGACCTGCCTTTAGGACGAAGGCAGCGCGTCGAGATATTGAAGGCTGTGCTGCGAGACGCTGAACTCCTCATTCTTGACGAGCCGACGTCCAATCTTGCGCCAGTGGAGGTGCGTGATCTGCTCATCATCCTGAAGCGTTTGCGCAGCGAGGGAAAGGGCATCATCTTCATCACGCATAAAATGCCGGAAGTCATCGAAGTCTGCGACAAGGTCGTTGTTCTCAGGGCCGGAAAGGTTTCTGGTAAGGCCGTGGTCGCAAATACCGATAAGGCGCAGCTTGCCGAGATGATGGTCGGCCGGGACGTCACCACGCCTTACGTGGTGAAAGCGCAGGAGAAAGGCCCCATTCGTCTTTCCGTGCGCGAACTGACAGGAGACGGCATCGGTCCCCTCGATTTGGAGGTTCGCGGCGGCGAAATCTTAGCCATAGCCGGCGTTGATGGAAATGGGCAACTGGAGCTGGCAGAAACGCTGGCGGGACTGCGGCCTCTTACTGCCGGACGAGTGACCCTTGACGATGGCGATATTACGCTTGCGAAACCGTCAGATCGGACAGGCGCTGGGCTTGCCTATATGCCGGCCGATCGCTCGATGACGGCTCTCGTCAAGACTATGACGATCATGGAAAACCTGATGCTGCGGGATGTCGCCCGCCCGCCCTATAGCTTAGGACGTTTATTGACGATGATGCCGGCCCGCCGCAGAGCGGAGGCTTTGATGCAGGAGTTCGATATCCGGGCATCATCGCCGCTTACGAAGGCTGGCAGTCTTTCTGGCGGCAACCAACAGAAAATCGTGATTGCACGCGAGCTTGCTCGTCGCCCTTCAGTGCTCGTGGCCCACCAGCCGACCTGGGGGCTCGACCCCGGCGCAACGCGCTTCGTTCTTGAGCAGATCATCGCTTTGCGGGATGCTGGATCTGCCGTGATCTATATCTCTTCCGAACTGGAAGAAGTCCTTGCAGTGGGCGATCGCGTTGCAGTTTTGGCAGGAGGCCGACTTGCCGGTGTCGTGGCACGCGAGGCCGTCGACATGCCGCAAATCGGCTTGTGGATGTCGGAGCGGGCTGCATGAGCAATAGTGCGTTAACGCCGAGCGAAGCGCCGCAGCGCTTTTCCCTACGGCTACAAAAGGACGGCTTTCTGCCGCGGATCCTCGTCGCACTGGGCCTGTCTGTCGTGGTAGCGGCCGTGCTTATCTTGCTTGCGCAGAAAAATCCGCTGGAAGCCTTTTCGGCGCTGTTGGCCGGCGCCTTCGGTTCGCCGCACCAGATCGGCGTTGCCCTCAATCGCACCTCACCTTATCTGTTTGCCGGCGCTGGTCTTGCTTTGTGCTTCCGGGCCGGCGTCATCAACATGGGATCTGATGGTCAGATCGCCATGGGCGGGATCGGGGCGACGGCGACGATCCTCGCCTGGCCGGGCATACCGGGGCCCGCAGCCGCCATAACGGCTCTCGTCGTGGCGGCTCTGGCGGGCGGTCTATGGGCGGGACTTGCCACGGCAATTCACCTTTTTCGACGCGTGCATGAGGTCCTGGCGACGCTGCTGTTGAATTTCGTGGCGCTGCTGCTTGTTCAATTGTTGCTTTCCAGCGTACTCGGCCAACCAGGCGCGGGCTTTCTTCAGTCCCCTCTGATGCCAAGGACCGTTTGGTTGCCGCGCATTCCCGTTTTCGATTTTCATATCGGCATCGTCCTCGCCGTCCTTGCTGCAGCTTTGGTTTCCTTCCTCCTATGGAAAACAACTTTTGGCTTTGGCGTCCGTGTTGCCGGCCGTTCCAGACCCGCTGCGGCCTATGCCGGTTTCTCGATCGCCGGCATTACTTGGCAGCTCATGCTGAGTGCAGGCGCTATGGCGGGGCTTGGCGGCGGCGTGGAAATCCTCGGACTGCAGCATCGGCTGATCGAAGGGTTTTCCAGCGGATTTGGGTTCAAGGCCGTTACCGTCGCCTTGCTGGGCGCGCTGGAGCCTGCGCTGACCATTCCTGCGGCCCTCTTCGTCGGCTTTCTCGAAACGGGAGCCCTTGCCATGCAAAGGCAAATCGGCGTGCCTTCATCGCTTGTCACAGTCATCGAGGCCGCGACCATGCTCTTTATCCTAGCCGCAACGGTGCGTCGAACATGATCGATTTTCTTGCTGCCGCCATTCGTATCGCCACACCCCTTATTTTTGCTGCGCTTGGGGGGATTTTGTCCGAACGCGCAGGTGTCTTTGCGGTGGGGTTGGAGGGCATGATGCTGACCGGGGCATTCGCCGCAGTTCTCGGAACTTGGCTGACCGGCTTTTCAACTGCTGGCGTAATATTCGCGGCGATTGGCGGTGGCGTGATGGCCACCTTTGTTGCCATCGTGACGGTACGACACCGGGCAGATAATATGGTGACGGGCCTGACCTGCAACATCCTGGCGCTGGGGTTGACCACTTACATCATGCGCATCGTGTCGGGCAGCGGCAGCCCAATCGCCATCCATCTCGACCCCTTGGCATCCTGGGCTATCCCCGGCCTGTCGAAGATCCCAGTTGTCGGCCCCCTGCTTTTCATCCAGCCCCCTTTGACCTATCTGGCGCTGACCGGTTGTGCGATCCTTTCGTTCCTTCTTTACAGGACGCAAACGGGCCTCATGCTGTGCGCGACGGGCGAAAATCCTGAAGCTGTCTTTGCGGCGGGTAGCAACCCCATGAAAATCCGCATCGCTGCAGTCATCGGATGCGGTGCTATCGCTGGTATGGGCGGAGCAGTTCTTTCCCTTCAGCAGGTTGGAACTTTCACCGACGGAATGACAGGGGGTCGTGGCTATCTGGCACTTGCCTCCCTGATTGTCGGGCGTTGGAACCCGTGGGGTGCGGCTGCTGCTTGTCTTGTGTTCGGCGCGACGGAGGCACTCGAGCTCCGACTTCAGTCGATGAGCGTTCCCGTCAGCTCTTATGTCATGCAGATGGCTCCCTACGTCATCGCACTTGCCGTGCTCGCTGGGCTCGGACGTTCCAGCAAATTGCCGGCGTCCATCGGCAAACCTCTCTGATTGACGAAAGGAAATGACCATGCCGGAGGATATCGGCGACCTGTGCAAGGCGCTGCGAAGCGGCGCCTTGACGGCTGAAGCTCTGCTTCAGCGCTGCTTTGAACGGATCGAGAAACTGGATGGCGTTCTCAACAGCTTCGTCGCGATCGACTATGCGGGCGCAGAAAATGCTGCCCGCGAGAGTGACAAGCACTTGGCGCAAGGCAAAGCACGCTCCGCGTTGGAAGGCATTCCCTTGTCGATCAAGGACAACCTTTTGATGAAAGGCGTGCCTGCCACATGGGGCAGTCGCGCGCTAAAGGAATTCGTTCCCGAACAGGATGAACTGCCGGTTGCGCGGTTGCGAGAAGCCGGTGCTATCCTGATCGGCAAGACCAACGTGCCGGAACTGACGCTGGAGGGATATACCGCAAACGATCTCTTCGGTGTGACTCGCAACCCCTTGGACACGCGATTGACCCCAGGCGGCTCGTCCGGCGGCGCGGTGGCTGGCGTCGCGGCAGGACTGGTGCCAGCCGCCATCGGCACGGATGGCGGTGGCTCGATCCGTAGACCGGCATGCCACACGGGACTTGTCGGCTGGAAACCTTCAACAGGACGCGTTGCGCGGGCCCTGGGCTTTCCCGCCATCCTGCTCGATTTCGAAGTAATTGGAACGGCGACCCGCAATGTTGCTGACGCGATCCTTCTCGACGGTGTCTTGAAGGGCTCGCATCCCCTGGACCGTCGATCTTTGCTTCGAGAAGCTCCTTCTCGACGTTCCGGCAATCCAAAAATCCTTTATATCCCACGGTTTGGCGACAGCCCGGTCGATCCACAAATCACCAATGCCATCGATGATTTCGCAGAGCGCCTGGCGGGTCTAGGGGGTGATCTCGTGCGGGGTAAGATCGTTTTCGATCTCGATCTTGCAAATAAAATTTGGCGCATTGTTTCCCGATCGGGTGTCGCCTATCTCATGCGTCAATACCCTAATCTCGCTTCGCTGGGCGGCGTGTCTGCTCAGGTAATGGCGGAAGATGGGAACACGATCAGCGGTGCAGACTATGTCGAGGCGCTCGAAGGGGTCGCTGCGCTACGAGCTCGAATGAGAGATGTCTTTGCAGACTACGATTTCATCCTTACGCCCAGCGCCGCAGCACTTCCATGGCCTGCAGAGGATGCCTATCCGGATCGGATTGACGGAAAAACTGCCGGGCCAAGAGGTCACGCCGTTTTTACTGGGTGGGTAAATATCGCTGGACTTCCAGCCATCAGCCTTCCCGTCGCGACATCCAAGGACGGTCTACCCATCGGAGCTCAGCTTATCGGCGCTTTTGGAGATGATGATGCTCTCTTGATGTTCTCGAAAGTTGCGATGGGAGGGTAACGTGGCGGATCGGCTGTCTGAGGTCCTTGGTCAAGGCTTATCTCCTCCCGCATAAGACTAGCGAAACGCGATCCCGAATTTCGGGCCGGTGCTGTCGGGCCAATCCCCTACCGGCATCTGGGAAAAAATGCCGATCACGAAGTGATCACATAGTAGCCGACATCGAAACCCCAGCAATCTCGAACACATGGTCCGCAACGGCAATTGAAGACGGACGGTGCGCGACTATCACGCGGGTAATCGAAAGCTGTTTGAGAGCGGCATTGACGCGCGCTTCGTTGTCTTCATCCAGATGGCTTGTTGCTTCATCGAGCAGAAGTAGCTTGGGCTTGCGGTAAAGAGCTCTCGCCAAAATGATCCTCTGCCGCTGCCCGCTCGATAAGGCGCAACCCATATCGCCGACCATCGTCTCGTAGGTCATCGGCATCTGCATGATATCGTCATGAATAGCTGCCAAACGTGCGCAAAACTGCACCAGGTTTCTGTCCATCTCGCTGGCGAACCCGGCAATATTATCGGCAATCGATCCGGTGAAAAGACGGTCCTCCTGCAGGACGAAGCCGATATGATCGCGATAGTTCGCCCTGCCAATCGCGTCAACGGGTTGGCCGGAAAAAATCACCTCTCCGTGCGTTGGTTTGATCAGCCCACCCATGATCTTGAGCAATGTCGACTTTCCTGCGCCAGACGGGCCGATGATGGCGAGACTCGCACCTTGATCGATTGTCATGCTGACATTTTTCAAGATGTCAGGCTGATTTTCGGAATAGCGGAAGCCAATGTTGCGAAGCGAAAGAGAGCCATAGTTCGAAGCGTTCCTGTCGATGATGATGGCGGGCGACGGCAGATCGTCTTCTTCCGGCGTTGTGAGGGCAATGTCGGCGATGCGCTCGCCATGCAGAGAAAGCATGCGAAGCGACACGAATGTGTCGAGGAAATTGTTGATCCTGTCGGCAAACTGATCCTTATAAGATAGGAATGCGATAAACATTCCGACGGAGAGCGAGCCGCTCAGGATGGCGCTGCCTCCAAGATAGATCATGAGGATCCGGTCTGCACCGAACAGGATCTGACCTGCGGCCTGGAAGACGATATTGAATTTTTCTGCCTGAACCTTGGCCCCGACGCGTTCAACGAGATAGTTTATCCAAAGGCTTCGGCGCTGCGCCTCAAGATTGAGGGCCTTGAGACTGGCGGCACCCCGAACCGTTTCCATAAAGTGCGAGTTTTCCCGTGCTTCATGGACAATCACTTCATCAGAAAGAGAGCGGTATCGTGCATAGGTGAAGGAGCGAAGCAAAGCGTAAAGGAGCGTCGAGATCGCAGCGACGAGGATTAAGCTCCCGCCGTACAAGACCATCATGAAGACGAGCGCGATCGACATCAGGCCGTCAACGATCGCGAAGACTGCTTTATTGGTCACCGTCTTCTGGACTTCGTCCAACGAGCCGAAACGGGAAACAACATCGCCAACATGACGCTTTTCAAAGAAATCGAGCGGTAAGCGCATTAGGTGATCGAAGAGGCCGACTTTCCATTGCATGGCAATGGTCGAGCCGACCATCAGGACAATCCTTGACCTGATAAAGCTGGTGAAGACCTTCACCATCAACAGGAGAAACAGGCCAAGGACGATCAGCGTCAAGAGATCGTGGTCTGACGTGACGACGACCTGATCGATGACGAGCTGGAAGGCAATCGGCATTGCAATCGTCACGGCCTCGAGGAGAAGCGAGTGGCCCAGCACGACAAAGGCAGATCGAGAAAGGCCTCTGGTGCGCTTGACCATTTCCCAAATACTGACGGCTTCCTTTTCGGTCTTGCGCTCAAATTGCTCGGTCGGCCAAGCTTCAAGGACGACACCGGTAAAATGCTTGGAAGCCTCGTCCAAGCTGAGGCATCGTCTGCCGAGGCCGGGATCGTGAATGACAATGCCCTTTCGATCGACCTTGGTGAGGACGACAAAGTGGTTGTGATCCCAATGCAGAACGCACGGAAGCCTCAGTGTCTTTAACGCAGGAAGGTCAGCCTTGAGAGCCCGCGTAGCGAGAGACAAGGCAGTGGCAATCAAGGTCAGATGACGCAAACTCGAGCCTTGAAGGGAGGTCGAAAATTTGCGCCGCATCGCGGGCAGGTCTATCGAGTATCCGTGATGTCCGGCGACCATCGCCAGGCATGCCAAGCCGCATTCCGTCGTCTCCGACTGGATAACGATTGGAGTGCGTGAGCGCAACGCGCCGGCAGTCTTCTCGAAGAAAAGGGATAGAACTGGCGGAATGTTCATGGAAACCTCACGGTCGGGAGACGGTGGTTCGAGTGAGGCTATAGAGGGGATCGAGGATCCACTGATAGAGCGGGCGAGTATCGGTCAGAATGCTTGCCTCCAAGCGCATTCCGGGTTGCAGCGGCATAGTTTTTCCATAGGCCTCGACACCGGTGAGATCGGGCTGCACCGTAACGCGGTACAGTTGATCGCGTTGCTCACCATCAGATACTTCAAGCCCGGCAACGCGCAGTTCGTCAGCCGACATTGTGGACCCGGAGATTGCCGCGACGGTTCCAAGATATTGGCCGAAGCGCTGATAGGGGAATGAGTCGTAGCGCAGCAGAACGCGTTGTTGCGGCTTTATGAATCCAATGGCGCTGCTGGGAACCAGCAACTGGGCGGACAATGCATCGCCTTTGGGAATGACGGAAAGAAGAGGCATGCCGCTTGAAACAGACTGCCCTTCATGTGCGATCATTGCAGAGACGACACCATCCCGCGGAGCCGTCACGGTGATCTCCCACTTCGACTGGGCATCCGCGATGCCTTGCTCAACGTCGATAATTTCCTGACGCGTCTGGCTCAAATCGGAAGCTGCAGTCAGATCAAACGAAGCAAGCTGGGACGTCGTATCCTGAAGGCGTGTCTGAAGCTCGGCCTTGTCCCGCCTTAGTTGTTCGAGCTGCGCCTGCTGCGCCATATAACTTTGCAGCCTTGGCTCATAGTCAGAGTCTTTCGCGAAGCCGCGCTTGAGATTTGCTTTCTGCTTCTCCGCCATCTCGTTGAGAAGCTGCAGGTGTTCTGTTGCAAGAGCGATCTGGGAATCAATCTGTTTGCCTTCCGCCTCGATATCATTGCGGACAGCCACTAAAGCAGCCTTCTTTTCCCTGTTAAGCGCGTCCTGTCTTTCAATCTTGTTTTCCAGGACGCTTCGCTTGTCCTTCAGCAGCGCGATCATCCTCTGGCCAGTCGAGCCGTCGGATGTCACATTATCCAGCCGCAGCGCATAGAGTGGTTGGCCTTGGTGCACGGGCTGGCCATCCTTCACCCATTGTTTGCTAATCCATCCGCTATTGGGTGCGAGGAGCCGGGTAATGCCGGCAGACGGCATGATGACGCCTTCAACCCTGACCCTACGGGTGTACTGCCCGAAGGTGAGGAGAAGGACAGCAAGTCCAACGATGATTAAAGATACGAGCGAACTGAGCTCAAGAGGTACGCTCTGAACGGCGATCGGCCGACCAAGCCATGCAAGCGATTGCGCTTCCCGAACTTCCGGTCGGAAAAGGTGTGCCGGTTGGTGCTTCAGGGCATTGCTCCCGCTTTAGGTCTGCCTTGTGGTAATGGATGCTGTGCGTCGTCTACTGGCTTTGGAAAAGGCGAAAATAGTTGACGAGCGCTGACTTCCGCTGTGAACCGATGGCTTGCATGACTTGACGCAGGGTGACGCTGCGTTTTCCAAGTCATGCAACCCTGTCAGGCCTTAGTTCTTAGGCCAGCAGGTCTCATAGTAAACGTAGCCACCATTGTGAGTGATCGTCGTCATCGATCCACCACCTGCAATGCCACCGTGAAAGAACGTGTAGCCGAGTACAGTGAATTCGATGGCTCCGCCGCTGACCTGTTCCATTTCGTGAAGATCCAGCTCACGCACGGCTGATTGAGTGGTGTCATCCAGTCTGACAGAAGTGTTCATATCAGTCTCCTTCTTCGAAACATCTGCTTTCAAATCAGGTCATCTCAGGAAAGGTGATGATCTCTGATTGCAGTGTCCAAAAATAAGAAAAGCAGGAGATTCACAATAGTACGCGTGTACTAGCGGCGCTTGTCTCAGAATTGATGCAACTATAGATCTATACGCTTGGCGTGCTTCTGGCTGCAGACGGGCCAAAGGGAGATGCTTGGCTTCGGAGCTATCTGGTCGCAAGCGTTTCCGCATCAGCCATGCCGCAAGTGTCGGCGGCTTCGCCGGTCACTAGATTTCATGCTGCCGGAGGGTCTGCTCGACCTCTGCTCCGCATCCTCAAGCAGCATCCAAAAGAAATTCGGATCTTGCCGCTTGGGTCCGTCAAGGGTTAACTGAGCGAGCCCATGCGCCCTGCGAACGGCAACGGCTTGAAAAGTTTGCCTGGGATGCCATCTCGGCTTTGGCGGCCATATAGGCACTGCCTCTCTTCAGCGCCGAGCAAAGGCGCGCAAAAATGTCTTTGCAGCCCGTTCCGCCATACGGGTGCATTCTTCTTCGCTCGGGAAGCGGCCAAGTTGAAATTCGGCACGCCACTCGGCGGTCAAAAGCGCCATGTATTGGCGTGCGGCGAGAACCGGATCGTCAAATTCAAGATAGCCACCTGACGCCAGTTCCGACATACGCGCCGCCATCAGCGAACGTTTACGGCCCGAGCCATATTCGCGCCATATCGTGAACAATTCTGGATAGCGCCCACTTTCGTTCTCCGCCAGGCGCAGCAACCATCGGCTCGTCTTATCTTGGGTCAGCTGGTTCAGGAATCGGGCAGAGAATTCCGTCAGCTCGGCATTGAGGTCATGCGGTTTGGTCGGAAATGTTTGCAGTAGACTATCGAAACGGGCCGCGCTCTTCTCAGTGAGCGCAGAAACGACTTCCTTAAAGAGCCCATCTTTATCGCCGACGTGGTTGTAGATGGTCTGCCGCGAGACCGAGGCCTTTGTTGCCACAGCGTCAATACTGGCACCGGCATAACCATCCTGACAGAAAATGGTCGCTGCCGCCTCTATGATGCGGTCACGCTTGGATTTGGCTAGCGCCGGTGTTTCAACTGCTTCTGTGCTCATGGCGCCAAGATAATCCTTGCATCGAAAATTTTCAAATTGGACAGTCTTGTCCAATTGGACATTAGTGTCTAAAATGCAGTTAACAATGGTGGCCGCGAATGCTTATTGCGGCTGCAGCCATCCTCCAAAAAATCCGGAGAGATTTCCATGAAGTCCTCAACGCTCTACTATGCTCTCATTCTTGGCTTTCTATCCGCTGTTGGCGTTTCGGCGCTGGATATTTACCTGCCGTCTCTGCCTTCGATTGCGGAGGAATTTCATACTGATGGCAGCACGCTGCAGTTAAGCCTGACGTCCTACTTTATCGCCATGGCGATTGCTCAGATTGTCTATGGGTCGCTATCCGACATGTTCGGTCGGCGTCCACCCCTCATTGCAGGCATGACCATTTACATGATTGGCGCGATCGGCTGTGCGCTTGCGCCGAGCGTCCATGCGCTGATTGCCTTCCGGTTTATTCAGGGCTTAGGGGCCGGAGCCGGGGCCGTCATCGCCCGCGCCATTGTTCGCGATTTACATACCGGTCCGGCGGCTGCCCGATTGATGTCGCTCCTCATGTTGGTTTTCAGTATCTCGCCATTGCTTGCCCCGCTGGCAGGCAGCTTGATCGTTTCCATGGCGACTTGGCGCGACATCTTCTGGGTTCTGACCGTTTTTGGGCTGCTCGGCATGTTTCTTGTCACCTTTGTTCTCAACGAGACGCGCACCCGTGAGAAGAGGCTCGAAAGCAGTCTATCTGGAGCGTTGGGCAATTACGGACGACTGTTGGTCGATCCCTATTTTCTGGGCATCGTCGGCATAGCCGCCTTTGGAATGTCCAGTTACATGGTTTACGTCTCGAATTCGTCCTTTGTGATTATCCAGCATTTCGGCCTTTCGCCGTCTGCCTACGGAATGATGTTCGCTCTCAACGCGATCCCGTTCTTTGTCTTTTCGCAGATGAATGCGCGGCTCGCCAAGCGCTACGGCTTGCGCCGCGTCGTGCGCACAGCCGCGTTGCTCTACTCGTCCATGATGGTTTTGCTTCTAGCGACGCGTCTTGCGGGTATCGACAATTTTGCGGTCATGACCGTCCTTCTGCTCGCAGGCTACGGCTTCCTCGGCCTCGTGGTTCCGTCTGCGGCGGTACTGGCTCTGGAAGCGCATGGTCGTATAGCGGGTACCGCCTCTGCCTTGATGGGAACGCTGCAATTTGTGGCCGCCTCGCTGGTGACGGCGCTGGTCTCGCTATTCTTTGACGGCACGTCCTTGCCTATGATTGCCGGCATCGGCCTTTGCTCAATGATGGTCGTGCTGTTCAGCATGTTAACGCTGCGACCTGTGGCCGGTGCGGTCGTGGCAGCGGAGTAAACGTCTCGTCGGCTGAAGAACGAAAGAGGAAAGGGCAGCGCGGCGCTGCCCTTTTTTCATTAGAGTCTGTCGCCAACTCCTTCTTGGAAGAGCGCATCGTTGCCTAAGAGCGCTCGGATATCCATTCGACCGACGAAGTCGCGCGCTACAGCAACATTGAGGCTCCTCGGTCGAGATAGGTATCGAGGAATTGCTCCAAACGCGGATTTCTCGGCTTCTTGAAAACCTCCTGCGGCGGCCCGCTGAAGAGAACTTTGCCATGATCGAGGAAGATGATCTGCTGGCCGACGGTCGCGGCAAATCCGATTTCGTGCGATACGACCACCATAGTCATTCCTTCGGCAGCCAGATCACGCATCACGTTCAAGACCTCTCCGGTCAGCTCCGGATCGAGCGATGATGTCGGTTCATCAAAGAGCATGATCTTCGGCTTCAGTGCCAAGGCGCGAGCGATCGCAACGCGTTGCTGCTGTCCGCCGGACAGCTGGGAGGGATAATGCCCGGCTCTGGCCTCAAGTCCAACCTTGACGAGTTGTGCCATAGCCGCATCTTCGGCGTCCTTGCGGCTCATCTTGTGAACCGTTTTCAATGCCTCGCTGACATTACCGAGCGCTGTCATATGGGGCCAAAGATTGAACTGCTGGAACACCATCCCGATCTGGGCGCGGATGGAGCGATTGGTTGCGGCCGAGATGCGTTCTCGCCGCCCCTGCGTATCCTCCGTGAAGCCAAGCACTTCGCCGTTGATGGAGATTGTTCCGCGCGTTGCCTCTTCCAGGAAAGCCATGCATCGCAAGAGCGTGCTCTTGCCGGAGCCGGACGGACCGATAAGGCAGGAGACCTGTCCCGGTTCGATGACAAGGTCGATACCGTGAAGCACTGTTGTCTCGCCAAACGTCTTCACGAGATTTCTGACTGCGATAGCGGGTACGCTCATGCGTTAAAAAACCTGAATCTGGAAAGTTTCGTTTCGGCGAGGTTGCCAATCCAACCCGTCAGTTCGACCAGCACCCAGTAGAAGATCGCAAGCGCCGACAGTGCCTCGACAAAGGCGTATTGCTGGGATCCGATCGCACTGAGCGTCGCCGTCAATTCCGGCACGGTGATGATGGAAAGCACCGCTGTTTCTTTCATCAAGATAACGACCATGTTCACGCAAGGGGGCAGCACCAGCATCGTCATTTCAGGCAACAAAATGCGCCTGATGATCTGCAAACGATTCAAACCCACGCATTCGCCAGCCTCGATATGGCCCTTTGGTACGGCGCGAAACCCAGAACGGAAGATTTCGCTGAAGTAAGCCGCACCATAGATTGAAATGCCAATGAGTCCCGCCGGAATCGGATCAAGCTCAAGGCCAACGAATGGGCCACCATAATAGACGAGGAAGATCTGAATGAGGAATGGCGTGCCGCGTAGAACGGCAACGGCGACACCCAGAACCTTGTCGATGATAACACCGCCATATTGTCGAGCGACCGCAACCAGGAAACCGATGATGGCCGCAGCAATGGTCCCTATGATCCAGATCATGATCGTGACACCGGCGCCGCTGAGGATTTCGGGCCATTGGCCGATCAGGACATTGATGTCAAAGGTCATCGCGCCACTCCGGGCAATCTGCTTTCGATCAGCCCGCCGGCAAGCGCGACCACCCAGTTGATCACAAAATAGATAAGGCCGGCCGACGCAAAGATCTGCAACGGCAGGAAGGTGCTGCCAGCTAAATCCTGAGCCATACGAGTGAGCTCAACGATCCCGACCACAGAGACCAATGAGGACGCCTTCAAAATAAGGATTGCCTCGTTGACGAGCGCCGGAAAGGTGAGGCGCAGGGCAATTGGAACCTTGATGCGGCGAAAGATCTGACGCGGTGTCAAGCCGACCATCTCTGCCGACTCCACAAGACCCACCGGAACGCTGGCAAAACCGCCCCGCAAATTCTCTGCCTGATAAGCGGCGGTGCACAGTGAGAGCCCAATAATTGCGGCAACGATGCTTGGCACGTTGATGCCGATGGCCGGAAGCAAGTTGTAGATCAGGAGCAATTGCACCAAGAGCGGCACACCGCGGAAAAAGCTGACGAAAAACTGGGCAGGCAGCACAAAAAGCTTACTCTGCGTCAGGAGCATTCCTGAAATCAGAATGGCGATTGCAAAGCCGATGAAGATCGACACAAAGCTTATCGTCACCGTGTAGATGGACGCTTGCAAAAGCAATCCAAAGAGCTCGATGGACATTGTTGAGGTTTGCCCGCGTGATGATCAAAAGAGCGGAAATTCGGTTGACCGGCTGTGCCCGCCAGAACGGGGGCACAGCCGGTCAACGAGCACAAATTAGAATGCAGGATCCTTGACCGAGTCCGGCGTGTCGAAGGTTGCGCCAAACCACTTCTTCTGCAGCGTCGCCATGCGGCCGTCGGCCTTGATCTTCAACATGGCAGCATCGATGGCGTCCATCAGTGGGGCATGATCAGCATCCTTCAGGCCGATGAAGCCGAAATAAGACTTCTTGCCGAATGGAGGAAGAACGACTTCGAACGTTCCCTTACGCTGTGTGGCGACGAACGCGATATTGGGCAGTGAATTGGCAACACCCGCGATGCGGCCCGCCGCAAGATCAGCGTAAGATTCAGTGAAGGCGGGATATTCGCGAATATCGACCTTCTTTGGCAGAGTTTCAGAGAATTCCTTTAGCTGATCGAGCTGTGCTGTGGCCTTGCCGACGCCGATCTTCTTGCCGGCAATATCTTCCGGTTTGTTGATTGTCGTATCACCGGCCTTTTTCAGGATTGCGATGGTTGCTTCTGCCAAGGGGGGTGTAAAGCGGTAGCGCTCCATGCGCTTCTTCGTGATCGTTGCTGGACCGGCGACGACATCGAACTTGCCGGCTTCAAGCGCCGGGAAAACGCCGTCCCAGGGAAGTGTGACCCATTCGATCTTTACGCCCAGTTCCTTGCCGATTTCGTCGAAAAGGTCGACGTTGAGGCCGACATGCTTGCCCGCATCAATGAAATCAAAGGGCGCAAAGGCCGTTTCAGTGCCCACCTTCAACGTGCCGGCAGCTTTCACGGCGGCAAGCGTATCGGCTGCATGGGCGGTTATCGTCGTACCGAATAACAGTGCGGCACCGACCAGCCCTTTCAAAAACGAATTTCTTCTCATGTCTTGCTCTCCAGTTTTACGCCCTTCCGATGGAAGGTCCAGGTTCCCAGGCATTGGCCCTTGGGGCCGCTTTTATTGGTGTTTTTGTCTATACAAATAGATACAGCCTAGCCTACACTGTCAAATAGAAAACAGAACGAACGCAAGAAATATGCCGCATGATGCTGCTGAGATTGGCGAGTGCGCTTTCCATTGAATGCTGAACTCAGTGTCGGAGCAAGGCGAACGTTGGTCCCCATTCATCAGAAAATTCTGAAGGATATCGAAAGCAGGATCGTCAGCGGCCTATGGCCGCCAGGCTACCGTATTCCTGTCGAGCATCAGCTTCTGAAAGAATATGAATGCTCGCGCATGACCGTGAACAAGGCACTGTCTATGTTGGTCGAGCGAGGCATGATCGTCCGGCGCCGCAGGCTCGGCTCCTTTGTCACCGAACGGCAGATCGACCGCACCGTCATGGATATCAAGGACATTTCGACCGAAGCGGAGCTGGCGGGGCACCATCACAGCCACACGATCCTGCTTCGGAAAATCGAGAGGCTGGATACGGCCACTGCGATGCGGCTTGGTGAAACCAACGGGCAGGAAATCCTTCGGCTTCACTGCCTTCATGCGGTGGACGGCAAGGCGAATGCGCTGGAGCGCCGTATCATCATGCTCGATCTTGTGCCATCAGCGAGATACGAGAGTTTTGCGACGGTTCCTCCCGGCAAATGGTTGCTGGACTGCGTGCCTTGGTCGAAGGCACGGCACGTCGTTCGGGCCGTTTCGGCCGATTCGGCGACGGCGCGCCTGCTCGATACAGAGCGCGGCAAGCCCTGTCTTACCCTTATCCGGCAAACATGGAACGACACTAAAACAGTCACCTTCGTCGAGTTTATCCATCCTGGTGATCGGTTTCAGTTCGCTGGAGACTTTTATCCTCACGACGCAACTGTCGCCGATCCGCCGCGTCAGGGAGATATTTCTTGAACGATAAACGGATCAGCAGGGCGGTTCCTCTTAGGGGTTTGCAAGCTTTCGAAAGTGTCGGCCGTTGCGGAAGTGTCAGTGCTGCGGCGCTTGAGCTCAAGGTTTCGCCCGGGGCAATCAGCCAGCAGATCCGCAAGATCGAAAGTTTCCTGGGTGTCACCTTGCTGGAGCGCAATGGCAGGACAGTTGAGCTCACGCAATGGGGGCGGCTTTATTATCAGGAGGTCTCCAAAGGGTTCGAACAGTTCGCACTGGCTGAACAGATTCTGGAGCGCGCACGTAACGAAAACGGCCTTGTGCTCAGCGCGCTGTCTTCCGTCGTCAACAAATGGATTGGGCGCAGGATCTTTGACTGGCAGGCGCTTCATCCCAATGCACACGTGCGGATCGTCGGACGCGACAAGGAACCTCGCATGGGTTTCGACGACATTGACTTTCGTATCAGCTACGGATCGGACGTCCTGCAGCATGAGCATTATACGGAGCTGTTTCGAGATTGGGTTGTTCCCGCCTGCTCGCCTGCTTTGATCAAGGGCGAGACTCCCTCTGCTGCAGAACTTCTCGAATATCCGCTTTTGCATGTCGAATGGGAACGACATTTCACGCCCTACCCAAGCTGGTCCGATTTCGCTGAGAAGGCTGGCACGATACTCAGGGACACTGCAGCTGGACTGTCGTTCACCTTGTCGAGCAGCGCCATTGACGCAGCCGTGAACAAGCGCGGCGTCGTCCTCGCCCAGATGTCGATGATTGCCGACGAACTCGAGGCGCAAACCCTCGTCATCCCGGTCGACATACGCATTCCCCTCCCTGAAAGCTATTTTCTCGCATGGGATCGCGCTGCCCTGCAAAAGCCGAATGGGCGTCAATTTCGGGATTGGCTCGTCGCCATTTCGCGCCAGCAAGGTCTTATATCGGCGCCGAGCAACAAAGTTTAGAAAAACTAAAACGGAACTCAATGATAGGGCATTGATGAATTTTTACGCTTGGCGATAATTTGTTCATTCGCCTTGAGAGGGCGGCATGTACAAGCAACGGAGAGGCCGATGAAAAGAACTGACAAGATGAAGCTTGGAACGTTCGTCTATACCTTTGGCTTTCATCCCGCCTCGTGGCTGCATCCGGCAAGCGACGTCAACGGCGCCAATGATTTTTCACATCTTCTCAATGTTGCCAAACGGTCCGAGGCCGCAAAGTTTGATTTCATGTTCATGGCTGATTCTCCGGCAGCCGCCGTTGGGGATCCAAATGCGCTCGCTCGCATTCCAACAAAGATGAACCGCTTCGAACCGCTTTCCCTTCTCTCGGCATTGGCAGTGACGACTAATGATCTTGGACTCGTGGCAACGGTTTCCACAAGTTACTACGAGCCTTACAATGTGGCGCGCCTCTTTTCCTCGATCGATCATCTGAGCAATGGCCGTGCCTGCTGGAACGTCGTGACATCCGACCACGATGAAACAGGCTACAACTTCAACCGCGAGGGGCTCGACCCGCACGCGCTGCGTTACGAGCGGGGCAACGAATTCGTCGATGTCGTCTTTGGCCTTTGGGACAGCTTCGAGGAAGGCGCTCTTCTTCTCGATCGCGAATCCGGCATCTACTACGACAAGGACAAGCACCATACGCTTAATCACAAGGGCAAACATTTTCAGGTTCGTGGGCCGCTCAATATCGCCCGGTCCCCTCAAGGCCGACCCGTGATCGCACAGGCGGGCGGATCCGAGCCGGGAATGGATATGGCGGCGCGCACCGCCGAGATCGTCTTCAGCCTTGCCTCTAACATTGACCGAAATCGGTCATTCTACGAGAATGTCAAAGGCCGAATGGCCGCCTATGGCCGCGATCGGGATGATCTGAAGATCATGCCCGGCATTGTCGTGAATGTCGGTGAAACGGAGGCCGAGGCGAAGGCCAAGGTTGACTATCTCATTGACAAAATGCATCCGGACGTCGGTCGCTTGATGCTCTCTGAATTCCTGGAAGCTGATCTGCGTGATGTGGCACTCGATGCGCCGTTCCCGATGGAGCGACTGCCGGCGGCGCCAAAAGGATCAAGCGCTCTGTTCGACGAACTGGTCGATTTCGTCAAAAGCGGTCACACTGTTGGCGAGCTGATCCGCCATTATGCCGAAAAGCATACTGGCAACGGCATAACAGGCACGCCGACGCAAATTGCCGATTACATGGAAGAGTGGTTCGAGACACGTGCTGCCGACGGCTTTATCCTGATGTTTCCCACCTTGCCGGCCAGTCTCGATGATTTCGTGCGGTTGGTCGTGCCGGAACTTCGCCGCCGGGGACTGTTCCGCACGGAATATGAAGGCAAGACATTGCGTGAGAACCTTGGCATTTCCATGCCGGCAAACCGTTTTGCCAAACGCTGAGGCCGGGGCAATGAATGACGAGGTTTTAATCAGCGACGAAGAATTCAAGCTATCGATGCGTCACCTTGCCGGGGCCGTCAGTGTCGTGACGATCGGTGAGGGCCAAGAGCGAACGGGCTTTACCGCGACGTCTGTCTCTTCATTTTCTGCCGATCGTCCTTCTGTGCTCGTCAGCATCAACAGAGCCTCGTCCTCCTGGCCGGCGTTCGAACGCTATGGCAGTTTCTGTGTCAATGTGCTGGCAGCCGATCAGCAAGATGTCGCGCAATCCTTTTCCGGCACTGATGGACGCAAAGGTGCTGAACGCTACGATGGCTTCGGGTGGTATCGGCTCAAGACAGGCGCGGCCGTCCTCGACAAAGCCTTGACGGCACTCGACTGCAAGCTCGACGCCGCCTTCCATCACCATTCCCATGCGATATTGATCGGGCACATTTGCGCTATGGAAATCCGGCATGGCATTGGGCCGCTCCTTTATTGGCGGGGCGGCTATCATGAGCTTCCGCTCGCGGCTCAACGCAGCTAATACGGCTGCTAGCGAAGCCTATCAGGTAGCAATCCAATGGACGCCGCATCAACATTGGCAAACGCAAATCGAAGATATTGCTCCTGCCCTTCTCCAAAATATGCGCCGGGGATGCAGATCACACCGCGCTCCCTCGCAAGTTTTTCGGCAACTTCGGAAGAAGATCGGTTCGCCATGGGATGGCGAATGAAGGCGAAATAGGCGCCGAGAGCTGCAATCTCCCAGCCCGGCAATTCCGACACCGCCTGCTTCAAGGCCTCAGCGCGCCGTGCGATTTCAAGCCGGTTCCCGGCACGCCAGCCTGAAAGGATCGGCAAGGCCGAAGCGACAGCGATTTGAGCCGAGCGGGGTGCGCAGATCTGCATATTGTCCATCACCTTCGCAACCTCAGTGATGAGTTGCGGACCGGCGGTGATGGCACCTAGGCGATGGCCGGGGATACAGAAGGACTTAGAGAAGCTATACAGAAGAACAAGCGTCTCCTCCCAACCCTGTTCTGACAGGAGGGTATGGGGCCTACCGTGGTCTTCGGCGAGAAAGTCGCGATAAGTCTCGTCAACGACGAGCCACGCTCCGTATTTCCGGCACAGCGTAAAAAGCGCGTGCAGCAGATCAGGCGGGTAAACTGCCCCCGTCGGATTGTTGGGCGTGACGACGGCAAGCATCTTTGCACCGGCGGCGAGCGCGGCCTCGGCAGAGCCGAGATCGGGAAGAAAGCCACCGACGGGATCGCAATCGACCAGCCGCCGCCCAATCCCCAACATGGAAAGGGTCGTATCGTGATTGAAATAAAAGGGATTGGTGAGCGCTACAGTATCGCCAGGGCCAGCCAGTGCAATTGCCGTGCACATGAATGCCTGATTGCAACCGGCCGTGATATGAATATTGCTTGCCGCGATCTTGGCACCGTAGACTTCCGAGACATGCGCGGCATAGGTTTGGCGCAGCAACGGCTCTCCCTCGATCGGCCCATATCCCGTCAGTGCCTGCTGGGCAGCGGTTTCGCCGAGGAGACGCAGCATGTCAGGATGTGTGGGATAACCGGGCACGGCTTGAGACAGATCAATAAGAGATCCCATTGCTCCATTATATTCCCGGCCCCACGCGATGACTGAGGGGATAGGCGGAGCCGAAAGCGTTGAGACGAAGGAATTGATTTTTGCAGCGGTCATATCGATTTCTCTTTGATACCGGATTGCTACAACGATACGGATCGCTTTCTCAACTTCTTTATCGGAGTGCAGGAGCCTTTTCGTTGAGACGAATTTTGTCTCTCTCGCGCCAGTTCATCTGATCAGGGGCTGGATTCGCGCAGCATCAAGATCGGTTTTATCGCAATCGTCGCTGCGTCTTTTTGCCGGCCGTCCAACACGTCTAGGATGAGTTCGGCCGATCGTCTGCCGATATCGCGCGGCAGGGGATTGATCGTGGTGAGCGAGGGTACGCAGATCCCTGCGATCTCGTAATCACCAAACCCGGCAACGGCAATCTGCTCGGGAACTTTGACGCCGCGCCTTTGACATTCGGTCAAGGCGCCGAAGGCGGACAGGTCGGACACGCAGATAACGGCCTGTGTGTCGGGGAGCGTATCCAGCAGCCGGCTCATGGCGTCAGCGCCTTCCCGCATGGAAATCGGCGGCGTCCCGGCGGCGATCAGCCGATCGGCATCAAGGCCATGGGCATGCATGGCTGCAATGAAACCCGCGCGGCGATCCGTTCCCCGGGTGTCACGGTCGGCGTCGCCGCCGATGAAGGCAATGCGCGTGATACCGATCGACACGAAGTGATCGACCATGGAACGAACCGCCCCTGCATTGGAAAAGCCGACGACATGTCCAACTGGGGCTTCGGGCAAGTCCCAGGTTTCGATGACGGGAATGCCTGCATTTTCCAGCAGCTTGCGCGCGCGAGGCGTGTGTCGCCCTCCCGTGATGACGATGGCTTCCGGGCGCCGTCGAAGCAATTGCTCTATCAACCGCTCTTCTTCGCGTATGTCATAGTCGGTGTAGCCAAGCAGGATCTGCAGACCACGTTCCTTCAGTCCTTCGGACAGTCCGCGAACCGTATCGGCGAAGTTGGCATTGTTGATCGAAGGGATAGTGACCGCGACGAAATCGGTGCGCTGCGAACGGAGGTTCGATGCGGTGCTGTCAAACATGTAGCCGAGCGAGTCGGCTGCCTCCAGGATAGTGCTGCGGGTTGCATCGCTGACAGATGCATCCCGCTTGAACGCCCGGCTAACCGTCATGGGCGAAACGCCCGCTAAACGGGCGACATCGGCCATAGTGGGTGCTTTTCGGGGCGTGCTCATCACCTTTTGTTATCGTTATCTCTTATGAAAATCCAGTGTTGCGAGTCGCCTTTCACAAGGGAGCATATTCGTGAGCCGTGGTGACATGATGATGGATTTTTCCGGTGAAGAAACGCGACAGAACAGCTTCGGTGGCCGCACGGGATTCGGCGCGGACCGGGCTTGCGAGGGCGGCGTCGACGCTCGCGAGGTCAGGATAGCTAATAGCGAGGATCAGTGGATATTCCTGTGCTCCGTTATCGCGACTTTCAGCGAACGTGACGCGCACGGACAAGGCACCCGGAAAAGCGCGCCATTTCGGCAGGATCTCCGATAAAACGGCAGCGCGAAACGCATCTGTCTGACCAGCGTGGATCTGGCCTTCGAAGAAGGCGTAGCGAGTAATCATGGGGCAAACTCCTTGTTGGGTCCCGTGAAGTATTCCATCAATGCGGCCTGGTCCTCGCCGCCAAGGCCGGCTGCCGTCAGCATGCGATGCACCTCGGCGCAGATTGCCGTCAGCGGCATCGAAGTGTTGCTCAGCCTTGCGAGGTCTTGAGCGGCGTTCAGATCCTTGACCATGTTGTCGATGCGGCCTGTCCGGCGATAATCTCTTTTTCCAAAGCGCGGCATGTATTCCTGCAGCAGAGCACTATCGGCGCGGCCGCCCTTTAGCGCCTGAGGGATTTTCTCGACATCGACGCCGGCCGCCTCTGCAAGTGCAGTGGCTTCTGCCACGGCAAGAAAGCCAAGGCCGCAGAGGACTTGATTGATGATTTTCGTCGTCTGGCCGGCGCCAGGGCCACCCATATGCGTCTGGTTCCCTGCAAGGTTCGAGAGGATGGACTGCGTTTCCCGAACATTCTCTTCCGAGCCGCCCTGCATCAGCGTCAATTGACCCGCGGCCGCCTTGGGGATGCCGCCGGAAAGCGGACTGTCGACCCAGCGCAAACCCTTTGCCGCACCTTCGTCGGCCAGTGACTTCGTCGTCTCGGGGTCAATCGATGACATGTCGATGATCAAGGTTCCGGACTTAGCCCCCTCGGCAACGCCGCCATCGCCGAAAACGGCGGCTCTGACAATGGTGGCAGAGTTGAGCGAAAGGATAACAGCCTTAGCTTGGCTTGCTGCGTCAGCCGCGGAGACTGCGGCGACAGCGCCCTTCGATGTCAAGGCTGCTATCTTGTCAGGGTCACGATCATAGACGACGAGATTCGTTCCAGTTTCAACAAGGCGAGCGCCAATTGCGCCGCCCATGGCGCCGGCTCCGATCAAGGCGATCTTGTCTGTCATTGGGGAACTCCTTGAAGATGGGAAAGGACCTTTTCGACGATGGCGTCTATCGGTTGTGCGATTGCCGCTTCAATAGCTTCGTCCGGACCAGGCCACTCTAAGGTCGCGAATTGGCTGTCGAGCAGCGATAGCGGCATGTAATGACCAGATCGTGAGGCCATTCGGGACGCAATGAGGTCGCGATCGCCAACAAGGTGAACGAAGATCACCGGTCCGCCAGCACCGGAACGAATTCGGTCGCGATAGGCCCTGCGCAGCGCCGAGCATCCAATAATTAAAGGCGCGTCATGCTTCAGCGCCTGTGCGATCCGATCGAGCCATGGCCACCGATCTTCATCAGTCAATGGCGTTCCGCCGCGCATTTTCTCAACCGCTTCGCGGCTGTGAAGATGATCGCCATCTCTATAGGGAATACCGAGGCTTTGCGACAGTGCAGCGCCCACGGTCGACTTGCCGCAGCCCGCAACGCCCATAATGACGAGGCGCAGACTCATAGCGACGCCGTGATCCCGCCGTCGACATAAAGGATATGTCCATTGACGAAGCTGGACGCCTCAGAAGCAAGGAAAATACATGCACCTTGAAGTTCCTCGACTTTACCCCACCGGCCGGCCGGCGTGCGTTTTTCCAGCCAAGCCGAGAAAGCAGGGTCTGCAACAAGAGCCGCGTTGAGGGGGGTGTCGAAGTAGCCAGGCGCAATCGCATTGCAGTTGAGTCCGTGCTTGGCCCAGTCCGTCGCCATGCCCTTGGTCAGATTGCCAACGGCTCCTTTGGTTGCTGTATACGGAGCGATCGAGGGACGTGCGAGAGCGGTCTGAACGCTGGCGATATTGATGATCTTGCCCCGACCGCGAGCAATCATATGCCGGGCAACCGCCTGACCGACATGAAAGATGCTGGCAATATTGGTCTGCAGCAAGCGTTCGAATGCGTCGGCCGGAAAGTCTTCGAGAGGTGAACGATGCTGCATGCCGGCATTGTTGACCAGGATGTCGATCGCTTTATTCGAGGCCTCGTAAGCATCGACGGCGCGGCGGACTGCCTCATGGTCAGTGGCGTCGAAAGCAAGCACATCCGCGCCCTCAATCCGTCTCGCGGCATCCTTTAACTTCGATTCGTTTCGGCCGTTGAGGACGACGTCTGCGCCAGCGGCCCTCAAGCCCTCGGCCAGTGCAAAGCCGATGCCCTGCGATGATCCCGTAATCAGGGCGCGTTTGCCGCTCAGGTCGAACAGGTTCAGTGCCACGGCTTTCTCCTTCAAGTTTCTCTCGACAAGCGTCGGATGATTTGTATATGTTATCGATAACAATCGAAAGTCAAGCATTCTTGGGAGACACCATGATCAAGCCCGACATCCTTCAAATGGGACCTTATCCGGAGTGGGATCAGGCTCCCCTCGAAACAAGTTTTAACATGCATCGATATTTCGAGGCTGCCGATAAAGAAGCCTTTCTAAGGGAAGTGGGTCCGAAAATAACAGGTATCGCAACCCGCGGTGAGCTCGGGGCCAGCGCGGACATCATCCAAGCCTGCCCCAAGCTCGAAGTCGTCTCGGTCTATGGCGTTGGCTTTGATGCAGTCGATCTTGCTGCTTGCCGAGAAAGAGGAATAAGGGTGACAAACACGCCCGATGTCTTGACGAACGACGTCGCCGATCTTGGCGTAGCAATGATGCTTGTGCAATCGCGCGGCATTATTGGCGCGGAAACGTGGGTGAAGGACGGATCCTGGGCAACCAAGGGACTTTATCCGCTGAAGCGAAGGGTCTGGGGACGGCGCGCCGGGATACTTGGCCTTGGCAGAATTGGCTTTGAAGTGGCAAAGCGGCTCGCTGGCTTCGATATGGAGATTGCCTATAGCGACGTATCGGCCAAGGAATTTGCTGCAGGGTGGGATTTCATCGCCGATCCAGTCGCTCTTGCAGCGCGCTCCGACTTTCTCTTCGTGACGCTGGCGGCCTCTGCCGCGACCCGGCATATCGTCGGAGCCAAGGTCATTGAGGCACTTGGGCCGGAAGGTATGCTGATCAACATCAGTCGCGCCTCCAACATCGATGAGGAGGTTCTTCTGGATGCTCTGGAGACCGGCAAACTGGGTTCCGCCGCCCTTGATGTTTTCGAGGGCGAGCCTAAGCTAAACCCACGCTTCCTTTCATTGCCCAATGTGCTTCTCCAGCCGCATCATGCCAGCGGCACAGTGGAAACACGAAAGGCCATGGGTAAACTCGTTCGTGATAATCTCGCCGCGCATTTCGCTGGTGAACCTCTCCTCACTCCGGTGCTCTGATGAAAGCAATTGTTATTCATGCCGCTCGTGATCTGCGGATCGAAGATCGTCCTGTAGAAGAACCACAGGCAGGTCAATTGCGCCTGCGCCTCGCGATAGGTGGTATCTGCGGTTCCGACCTGCATTATTACAATCACGGTGGATTTGGCGCCGTCCGGCTGCGAGAACCGATGATTCTAGGGCATGAAGTTTCGGCCAGGGTCGAGGCGATTGGTCCCGGTGTGTCTGGTTTCGAGATTGGCCAGCTCGTTGCGGTCTCGCCATCACGACCATGCGGACACTGCCGCTATTGCGGCGAGGGGCTGCAGAACCAGTGCCTCAACATGCGTTTCTACGGGAGTGCCATGCCCTTTCCCCATATTCAGGGCGCGTTCCGGGAAAGCCTGGTGGCAGATGCTTATCAATGCGTTGATGCGACTGGTTTATCGGCGGGCGAGGCTGCAATGGCCGAGCCGCTCGCCGTCACGCTGCATGCTACGACCCGCGCCGGCAGCCTGTTTGGAAAGCGTGTGCTCGTGACAGGATGCGGTCCGATCGGCGTCTTGTCGATTCTTTCGGCCCGCAGAGCGGGCGCAGCGGAGATCGTCGCAACCGATCTTGCAGATTTCACGTTGTCGCTTGCAGCGAAAGTCGGGGCGGATCGAGTCATCAATACTGCGAAGGAGCCGGATGCGCTGTCTGAATATACCGGCGACAAAGGAACCTTCGATGTGCTTTATGAATGCACTGGCGTCGCCGCAGCGCTTGCCGGCGCGATCCCGGCGCTGAGGCCGCGTGGCATCATCCTGCAACTTGGGCTTGGGGGTGACATGACACTGCCTGTGATGGCAATTACGGCCAAGGAACTCGAACTGCGAGGTTCATTCCGTTTCCACACGGAATTTGCAATCGGGGTTGAGCTGATGCGAAAGGGACTGATTGACGTCAAACCTTTGATCACCCATACCGTTTCCATCGCCGAGGCGGAGAGAGGCTTTCAGCTCGCTTCGGACCGAAGCCAGGCCATGAAGGCGCAGATCGAGTTTGCGGCCTGAGCGCTGCAGTGTTGAGAGAGAGGTTTCCGCTATGTCATTTTTCGAAGTGATCGATCCTGTCTTCAGCACGTATGTCCTTGGCAATGCGCCGGTCAAACGGCTGGCAACGGGATTTGACTGGACTGAGGGTCCCGTCTGGTTCGGTGATGCCGGTTGCCTACTGTTCTCCGACATTCCCAACAACCGGATCGTTCGCTGGAGCGAGGATGGCGTAACGACGTATCGCCAGCCGTCCAACCATGCCAATGGCCATACCCGCGATCGTCAGGGGCGGCTCGTCACCTGCGAGCATGGAACGCGCCGCGTAACGCGGACTGAATGGGACGGATCAATCACTCTAGTTGCCGATAGCTACCAGGGTAAGCGCCTCAACAGTCCCAACGATGTGATTGTCGCGTCTGATGGTGCGGTCTGGTTCAGCGATCCGCATTATGGAATCATGACGGATTATGAGGGCACAAAATCCGAGCAGGAATTGCCGTGCGCTGTCTATCGCGTCTCGCCTGACGGCGCTATCGAAGCCGTTATCACGGATATGCAATGCCCCAATGGCCTCGCCTTCAGCCCGGATGGCGCCCATCTTTACGTCGCTGATACCGGCAGAATGTTCTCCTCCGATCCGCAGCATATTCGTGTCTACGATATGGTTGGTGGTCGGCCGGTTAACGGCCGTGTCTTTCACACCATCTCGCCGGGATGCGCTGATGGAATCCGGGTCGACAGCGATGGAAATCTATGGTCGTCTGCCGCCGATGGTGTTCATTGCATTGCGCCCGATGGACATCTGATGGGCAAGATCCTCGTGCCGGAACTGGTTTCAAACATCTGTTTCGGTGGGCATGCCAAGCATCGGCTGTTCATGACGGCAACCACGAGCATCTATTCTGTCGTGCTCAATCGACGTGGGATCCAGACGCCCTGACCCAACACAGAGCGTCAGGCAGTGTCGCCTGGAACAAGCCGCGTCGGCACAAAGGTGACGGTTTGGACAGGCTCGCCTTTGAGCTTGGCGACAAGCGCTTCGGCGGCAGCTTTGCCGATGCTTGTCGTCGGCACGACGGTTGTCGTCAGGCGTTTTTCAAGAATGGACGCGGCTTCCATCCCGCCCCAGCCGGCGATGCCGATATCGTCGGGCACACGAAGGCCGCGTGCCTGACAGAAGGCAAGGCCGCCGATCGCCATCTCGTCATTATGGAAATAGACCGCATCGAAGTCGTTCTTGCGGCTCAGCAAGGTTTCCAACCCATAGTAACCAGCATAAAAACCGGGTGCATCATGCAGCATCTCCGCATCGACCAACGGGTGGCCGCCACGCGCGAGTTCATCCCGGCATCCTTCCAAGCGCGCCTGACCCATGACGTCGGAACGAGCTAGGGCGCCGACATATCCTACTTTTCGGCGTCCGCGCGATAGGAGATGCCGCGCCATCTCTGCCCCGCAATCGACATGGGAAAAGCCGACAGCCATATCGATAGGGCGTGTCGTCAGATCCCAGATCTCAACGACCGGAATAGAGGCGGCGTGTAGAAGTCCGATCGTGCCCGGTGTGTGGTTGCGGCCAGACAGAATAAGCCCTGCCGGCCGCCAGCTTACCACCTGCCGGATCCAGGCTTCTTCCTCCGTCATCGAATGATCATTTGCGCCAATGATCAATTGGTAGCCGAGACGTCCAAGCGCTCGATCTACCCCATCAAGCACGTGACCGAACAGGCCAGATGTTAGCCGAGGCACGCACATCCCAACCAAGGTTTCTGCCTGGACGGAGCCGAAGGCGGCCGCAAGCCGGTTTGGCACGTATCCCAACTGAGAAGCGATATCCATGACTTTTTCGCGCGTCTGGTCCGAGAAGCCGGAACCGCCGCGCAGGACGCGGCTAACCGTCATTTTCGACACGCCTGCGGCCCGCGCGATGTCTTCCAGATTGGCTTTCATTGCAGACGATGGCCGGCCAATGCGATATGGGAAAGAGAGGTCATGTTATCGATAACTTTTTTCTTGACTCGGCGGATATTGGAAGTAGTTTGTTTTACGTTACCGGTAACCTAGAAGCAAGATCTGGATCCGGCATGGGAGGAGATACATTATGCAACCGTCCGCAGACGGCCTGCTGTTTGATCGTATTGCGAAATCCTTTGGCGGCACGCAGGCCCTCAGGGGTGTTTCGTTAAAGGTCGAGCGCGGCGAGATCGTCGCGTTGCTCGGCGAGAACGGAGCCGGCAAATCGACACTCATCAAGATTCTTGGCGGTATTTACCGCCCCGATGAAGGCGGCGTGTTCATTAACGGCATGCCTTATGCCCACGAAGCTGGAAAAAGAGGCGGCCAGAAGGTAGCCTTCATTCACCAGGATCTTGGCCTGATCGAATGGATGACCGTGGCTGAGAACGTTGCGCTTTCCCTTGGTTATGTGAAAAAGGGCCGACGGATCGACTGGGCCGCAACGGAAGCTCTGGCCGACAAAGCGCTGTCACTGGTTGAGGCTGATTTTTCGGCGAGTGCTCGCATTTCGAGTCTGACCCGAACGCAGAAGTCGCTCGTGGCCATCGCGCGCGCTCTTGCTGCCGATTGCGACTATCTCGTCCTAGATGAACCGACCGCAAGTCTACCGGCGGATGAGGTCGAGCGGCTGTTCGCTGCACTGCGTCCCCTGAAGCGGCGCGGGGTCGGGATGATCTATGTCAGTCACCGGCTGGATGAGATCTTCCGCATTGCCGATCGTGTTGCTGTTTTGCGCGATGGCCAGATGGTTGGCATGAGGCTCATCGAGCACACCACACCTGAAGAACTTGTCGGGTTGATCGTCGGGCGAAAGGCGCGGGAAATCTCAAGGCCGGCAATCCTTGAGGGCGCTTCAATCTTGAAAGTCTCGGGGCTTACAACTGGAACTGTTGGTCCCGTGAGCTTCGAAATCCGACGCGGTGAGTTGCTAGGACTTGCCGGCCTTCGCGGCGCCGGTCACGAAGATGTGGGGCGCGCGCTCTTCGGTGTCATTCCGCACGCGGGAGAAGTCACGCTGAACGGCGCTACCCCGGATCTCCGACATGCCGGAGCCGCGATGCGATCTGGCATCGGTCTGGTGGCGCGAGACCGCGTTGCCGAAAGCGTGGCGCCGGGAATGAGCATTCGCGAGAACGCCTTTCTCAACCCTTCTGCGACGGGTCGAAGTCTTCTGAGCTTTTTATCGCCCAAGGCCGAAGACGCTGTCGCCCACGAGCTTGGCCGACGGGTTGCGCTGTCGCCGAACGATCCGACACTCGCGATTGAGGCCCTTTCCGGAGGCAATCAGCAAAAAGTAGTTGTCGGCCGGTGGCTTGATTCCGGGCGCCGTCTGTTGATCGTAGAGGATCCAACGGCGGGTGTGGACGTCGGTGCAAAGGCCGAGATTTATCATCTTCTTTATGAGGCAATTGCAAGCGGCATGGGCGTCCTCGTGGTGTCCACCGATTTTGAAGAAACTGCCAACATCTGCCATCGCGCGATCGTCTTCAGTCGCGGCCTGCCCGTGGCCGAACTGAGTGGCGTCGAACTTTCAACCGAATCCCTGATCCAGGCCGCATCGGCCGGTGAAGCCGCCTGAGGACCGCCATGCCCGGTATTCAATCCAACGCTGTCGAACCCACCAAAGATGAACTGCAGGGCCTTTCCCCCGCCCGCAAATTGGTGAGGCTTGCGCCGACCTACGGTCTCGTCATCCTGATGTTCGGCTTGATCGTCATTTTCTCCATTCTCCTGCCAGCCACATTCCCGACCATGCTCAACTTAAGGGCAATCCTCTCCGACAAGGCGATCATCGCGCTTCTATCCTTGGCCGCGATGATCCCGATGGTCGCCGGACGCATCGACCTGACAGTCGGCTACGGCATCGTGCTCTGGCACATCTTGGCCATCAGCCTGCAGACGCTTTACGGCTTTCCATGGCCGTTAGCGGTTGCCGTCGTGCTCGTGCTCGGCGTTTTGATCGGCGCGTTGAACGGTCTGTTGGTCGAGGTCGCGCGCATCGATAGCTTTATTGCCACGCTGGGCACGGGTACGATTCTCTACGCCATTGCGCTTTGGCACACGGGCGGGCGCCAGATGGTCGGTGCCTTGCCCACCGCATTTTATGCGATCAACGGCACTTTTGTCTTCGGCCTGCCAATCACGGCAATCTATGTCCTGGTCATTACGGTCGCGCTGTGGATCGCGCTCGAATATACGCCAATCGGCCGCTATCTCTACGCAATCGGTGCGAACCAGCGCGCGGCCGAGCTTAACGGCATTCCAACACGCAAGTTTGTGATCGGTGCCTTCGTGACCTCGGGACTGATGACGGCGCTTGCCGGTGTCCTGCTCGCCTCTAAGCTGCGCATCGGTCAGGCTTCGGTCGGTCTTGAATTCCTGCTGCCTGCGCTCGTTGGTGCCTTTCTTGGTTCTACGACAATTAAGCCCGGGAGGGTCAATGTCTGGGGCACCATTGTCGGCGTGATGATCCTCGCCGTCGGTATTTCAGGCATCCAGCAGTTTGGAGGCAGCTTCTGGGTCGAGCCGCTGTTTAACGGCGTGACATTGCTGATCGCCATTGGAATTGCCGGTTACGCGCAACGGAAAAAAGGCGCGCAAACCAAATAGTTCATTCAGCTTTATCGGGAGGAAACCATGCTGAAGAGAGCCCTAGCAGTATCATTTCTGGTGTTGACGGCCGCCATGCCGGCCTTTGCGGATGCCGTTTCGGACGCGATGGCGGACGTACAAAAATATGCTGGTGAGAAGAAGACTTGGGATGGCCCAACAAGCGGTCCGACCGCTGCTGCGGGCAAAAAGATCGTCGTCTTGGCCGCTGATATGAAGAACGGCGGTATCCTTGGCGTGACCAATGGCATCCAGGAGGCTGCGGCTAAAATCGGTTGGCAGGTAACCGTGCTGGATGGTGCAGGTTCAGTGCAAAGCCGCGCCGGCGCGTTCGGTCAGGCGCTTGCCCTGAAACCTGATGGCATCATCATCAACGGTTTTGATGCGGTCGAGCAGCAGGCCTCGCTGAAGCAGGCATGCGATGCGGGTATTCCGATGGTGAGCTGGCATGCCAGCCCCGTTATCGGCCCCGACCAGGCCAACTGCCTCTTCGCCAATGTCTCGACCGATGCGATGGAAGTTTCCGCCGCTGCCGCCAAATGGGCTTTTGCCGATGCCGGCGGCAAGCCGGGTGTGGTGATCTTCACTGACTCGACCTATGCGATTGCTATCGCCAAAGCGAACAAGATCAAGGAGACGATCGAAAAACTCGGCGGCACGGTGCTTGAATATGTCGATACCCCGATTGCCGACACATCGAACCGGATGCCGACGCTAACCACTTCGTTGCTGCAAAAGTATGGTGCCAAGTGGACGCATGCTCTGGCGATCAACGATATCTATTTTGACTTTATGGGACCAAGCCTTGCTGCCGCCGGTATTCCTGGGGACGGAGCTCCGAAGGCAGTGGCCGCGGGCGATGGATCGGAGTCAGCCTATCAGCGTATCCGTTCAGAACAGTATCAAGCCGTGACAGTCGCTGAGCCGCTCAATCTCCAGGGCTGGCAGTTGATCGATGAACTGAACCGCGCCATCAGCAAAGCCAAATGGTCCGGCTATACGTCGCCCCTGCATGTCGTCACCAAGGCCAACATCAATTCCGACGGTGGCGACAAAAACATCTTTGATCCGGGTAACGGCTACCGGGATCAATATGCAAAGATCTGGGGTAAATAGATCTCGCATATTGAGCCGGCGCGGCTTTACCGTGCCGGCTGCTGCGATAGATCAAACAACAGCGTGGCGAGAGAAGGCATGCATGAGCAATTTCATCGAACCTGCGGCACAGCTGACGGATAAGGGTATCCTGTCTATGCTGACTGCGGCAATCGATGCAGCCGCGGTGATGGGCCAGCCCCAGTGCATCGTCATCGTTGACGCGAGCGGCGTCGTACTCTGCTCTTTCCGCATGAAGGGTGCGCGTTTTCTTTCTCTGAAGAGCGCACTTGCGAAGGCGAGAACCGCCGCTTCGATCAACGGGCCTTCAAGGGCTATTCCCGAAGAGGCGCGCCTGCTTATTTCGGGCGCTACGCAGGGGGAGGTCACCGGTTTGAAGGGCGGTCTTCCGATCCGCATCGGCGGTCTGTTGGTCGGGGGTATTGGCGTTGGTTCCGGCAGCGGCAATCAGGACGAGGACGTTGCGAGGGCAGGGCTTTTGGCAATCGGAGCCGATCCGATGACTATGTGAGATCACCTGACGGGTCTATTGACTATTGCAGGACTTCCATTGGTTTTTACCGGCTGCTTTTGCCTGATAAAGCAAGGCATCGGCAAGCACATTCAGTTCCTGAATGTCTGACTTTCCCGGTGACCACACCACGCCGACGGATGCGCTGAGCCGCGTCGGTCCGAGACCGACGTCCAAAGGCTTGCGCAAAATCTGAACTAACCGCTCTGCAACCTCTTCCCCGTGCTGCTTCGTGCCAGACACGACGAGGACGAATTCATCGCCGCCGGCTCGGCAGACTAGATCGGTTTGCCCAACCGTTTCGGTCAGCCTTTTCGCCGCTTCTACGAGGACCCTATCGCCGCCTGCATGGCCGGTCGTGTCGTTGATCTCCTTGAAGCCGTCCAGATCAATTGCCAGAACCGACCAACCGCCCGTCGACGTCATCAGACCGTAACGATTGTAGAGCCCGCGACGGTTCAAAAGCCCGGTCAATGCGTCCGTTTCGGAGTTGCGCTCCGATGCTTCAATACGACGACGCTCGGTCGTAAAGTCTATAGCGACGCCGACAATGCGGCGCGGCCGGCCGTCGACGTCCCGCAGAAGCCTTCTGTCGCACCGGATCCATTTCTCACCATCCACCGTTTGCAGACGATATTCCGCCACCGACTGATCGACTTGACCGGATAAGAGCAGCGATAGGTCGGCAGCGCCCACATCTTTCGGATTCACCTTGTCCAGGTAATGCTGAAGATCAAGCTTTGCTGCGGCTGGACCGTCGATAAATTGCGCAAGTCGATCAGAGGTTTCGAACCGGTCGGTCGCCACATCCATATGCCAAAAGCCGCCTTGCACTGCCTCCATGGCAAGTTCGAGCTGTGCTGCCTTTTCTGCGAGATCCCGCTCCTGTTGCTTTTGCAGAGTGACATCTTCGATTTGAGACAGAAAGCGAACGACCTTTCCCGATGCGTCTCGCATCGCTGCGACATGGATCACCACATGGACGATGCTTCCCTCTGGACGTACATAGCGCTTTCCAATCGTATATCCGTCTCGGAGACCCGATAAGACCTCATTGAACAGAGTAATATCGGCGTGAAGATCGTCAGGATGCGTGAAATCGGCGAATGGTGTGCCGGAAAGTTTTTCCTGCTCAATACCCACAAGGCGGGAAAAGGTCTGATTGCCGCGAATGATCCGTCCCTTGGTATCGACGGTTGCAAGTCCGATAGGGGCATGTTCGAAAGCAAAGTCGTAAAGAGCAATCCTTGCTGCAGGGCTGTCTTGCAGGTCCTCGGTTTGCATCTACCTCTCCCAGTTGTTATTTCGGAAAGATAGTAGCGAGAACGTGCAGAGCAAGAGACGTTCCGGCATGAAGAGGCAAAGGTTTATCTCTTCGGAACCGTCTGTGAATAGTAAGCTAAGATGTCCAATGAGCTGGGTTTAAGGTCTTAAAAATCAGCGACTTTACCCCAGGTAGACGATTGAAAGCGCAACGGATGGTAAGGCCTGGGATCAACCAGCGGCTCAGCCCCCGAGACGATATCCGCGACGAGATGGCCTGCTCCGGGGCCAATACCGAACCCGTGGCCAGAAAAGCCGGCAGCCAGGATGAAGCCCGGAAGGCTTTCGACCTCGCCGATACCAGGCACGCCATCCGGCGTGGAGTCGATATAGCCCGCCCAGGTTCCTGTGATCTTCGTGCTCCTCAGGGCTGGAATCAGTTCTAGTGCACGACGATGCATCAACTTCACAGTCACGGCATCTGGGGCGGGATCCAGAATGCGCATGCGCTCCATGGGAGTCGGCCGGTCCAATCGCCAACGTGTCAACGACTCGTGACCGCTCCGGACCCCTTCAAGCCCGCCAGGGCTTAACAGTCTCCAGCGTTTGGCGAACATCGGCAGGAATTGCGGGGCGAAACGCATCTGCTGCGGCGTGATATCGACCTTGGCCCGCCCGCTGATGGCAATCGTATAGCCGTTATTACTGCGGCTCGTCAGCGAAACAGCTGAAGTATGCAGCGCCGGCGGTATGCCCTCGGCGCCTGAAACAGCGACGATCGAAGAGCGTATCGTCGCCTGCGGAAATCGGATGCCCAATTGCCTGCAGAAGGAAGAGGTCCACGCACCGCCGGAAAGAACGGCCGTTTTGGCGCGAATCACACCCTTTTCGGTGACGACGGCGCTGAGGCGACCGCCTTCCGTTTCGATGCCGCGGGCTGCACAATTCTGCATAACAGTCCCACCCATCTTCATGATGGCGCGGGCAACGGCCGGGGCGGCTTTGGACGGGTCGGCAATACCATCTGTCGGCGAGAAGACGCCGCCTTTCCAAGATTTGCCCGTGGCTCTCGCTTTCTCGGTGGCTTCGGCTGCAGACAGCATGTGTGTCGTGACGCCAACGGTTCTTGCAAAGTCGCGCCAACGCGCCCAGCCGGCAATCTCGGCGTCGTTATTGCTGAGGTAAAGAAGGCCACATCGTCGGAAGCCGATGTCTTCACCGGTTTGCGCAACGAACTGCTCCCAAAGATCAAGGCTCTTGGTCGCAATAGGGAGCTCGCGTGCATCGCGGTTCTGCTGGCGGCACCAGCCCCAGTTTCGGCTGGACTGTTCCGCGCCGATCTGCCCTTTCTCAAGCAAGACGGTCTTCAGTCCGCGTTTCGTCAGAAAATAGGCGGCAAACACGCCAATAATGCCGCCGCCGATGATAACGACATCAGCCGTTCTCGGTAAATCCGGCGTGGTTTCAATTTGGGTCAAGGGCGCAGGCATATTACTCTCCAGTTCATCGGCAAGAGTAAGCCCCCTTTCCAGATATGCGGCACCGCAATTTCGTCAGAGACAGCAGAAAATTCTTGAGCCTACGTCCACATTGAAATCTTCTGCGTCAATTGCCGCCCTTATCTTGGATAGACAGCACGCAATGCTGTGGTAGTTTCAGACCCAATGGCGTGCAGCATTTTATGCTGCATGCGTTTGATAACACAGGCGGTATCTTGATGATGAAACTCGACCGAACCGACATCAAGATTTTGTATGAGTTGCAGAAGAACGGCCGCATCACCAACGTGGAATTGGCCGAACTCGTCCATCTGTCGCCGAGCCCCTGTCTCATGCGGGTGAAGCGCCTTCAGTCGGAGGGTTACATTGAGGGCTATTCGGCACAAATCAATCTCGGCAAGCTCGGTCAAACGTTGACCGTCTTTACGGAAATCACCTTGAAAAATCATCGTCAGGTCGATTTTGCCCGCTTCCTCACCGTCGTTGAAAAGGTCGATCAAGTCATCGAGTGTCATCTTGTTTCGGGCGGCTATGACTATCTGATCAAATTCGTCACGGCCGGAATCGGCGAATATCAGACTATCATGGAGCGATTGACAGATATGGAAATCGGCATCGACAAGTATTTCAGCTTCGTGGTCCTCAAGTCGCCGATCGTCAAATCGCACCTGCCGCTGACCAGTCTGTTTTCAGTTTAAGAGTGGCGACCAGCGCTGGGATTTTATTACGTCCTTCCATATTGCTGCACGAGTTCTGGCTCCAGCACCAGTCTATCGAGCCAGTTGGGATCAAGCTTCGGAACGGATGAGAAGAGCAGTTTCGAATAGGGATGCGTTGGTGCTTTCACGCTTTCCCGGGTCAGATGTTCCACCTTCTCGCCGCGATACATCACCATGATCTCGTCGCAGATCGCTTCGACGACCGAAAGGTCATGGCTGATGAAAATATACGAAAGATCGAGTTCGCGCTGCAGCTCCTTCAAGAGATCGATGATTGCAGCTGCAACCACCGTATCGAGCGCCGACGTGATCTCGTCACAGATAATCAGTTTAGGGTCTGCTGCCAGTGCCCGAGCAAAGTTGACACGCTGCTTTTGTCCGCCGGATAGCTCTGCTGGATGCCGATAACGGAGCGCTTTCGGCAGGCGTACCATCTCCAACAGGGCGTCGATGCGGCGGTTTTGTTCCGCGCCCTTCAGACCGTGATAGAACCTCAGGGGTCTGCCCAGAATGTCCTCTATAGGCTTCGCAGGGTTTAGGGCCGTGTCTGCATATTGAAAAACGATCTGCATTTCACGCAGTTGCTCGTGCCGTCGTTTTCTCGCCGAAGGATGCAGTTCCTGCCCGTCGAGCACCATATTGCCGGAGGCGGCGGGAAGTATGCCGGCAATGCAGCGGGCCAGCGTCGATTTTCCGCAGCCGGACTCGCCGATGATGCCAAGGTTTCGACCTTTCTCCACCGCCAGACTGACTGCGTTGACAGCCTTGACGAATGGATGCCCATCGGATTGGATCGGGCCGTAGCCGCCGATCACCTTTTCAATCTTCAGGAGGGGGGGCGCTTTTTCAGCTCTTTCTCCAGCAAACGCTGTTTCTTTCGGCTCGAAAGCCGCCAGCAATTCCTTCGTATAGGGATGGGTCGGCGTCGATAGGATCGTTTCCGTTGCTCCCTCTTCCTGGACTTCGCCGCCTTTGAGCACAACGATCCGGTCTGCGATCTGGGCCACTACGGCAAGATCGTGAGAGACATAAACACCGGAAATATCGGCGGAGCGCATGACGGACTTAAATGCTTTTAACACGTCGATCTGTGTCGTGACATCGAGGGCTGTTGTCGGTTCGTCGAAGATAAGGAGCTTCGGCTCTCCGATCAGCGCCATAGCGGCTGCAAGACGCTGCAATTGTCCCCCCGACACCTGATGAGGATAGCGCTCCCCGATTGTTTCAGGAGAGGGCAGTGCGAGGGCAGCGAAAAGTTCGATCGCTTTTTTCCGTGCTTTTTCTGGCGACATCAGTCCATGGATGCGGGTTACTTCGATGACCTGATCCATGATGCTCTGTGATGGGTTGAAGGCCGCCGCAGCGCTTTGCGGCACATAGGCAACTTCCGTCCCACGCATCGCTGCTTTTTCGGGCTTGCTGAGCTTTGCCATGTCCTTGCCATCCACAAGGACCGAGCCAGCGGAGATCCGACAGCCTGGGCGCGCATAGCCCATTAGGGTTAGAGCAATTGTCGTCTTTCCAGAACCGCTCTCGCCGATCAGTGCAACGATCTCGCCCCTCGCAACTTGGAGATCGACTTCCTTGATAATCTCGATCAACCGTCCTGAATCGGTTTTTGCCTCGACACTTAGCTTCTTGATCTGAACGAGCTTGGCTGCGTCATCACTCATGTCCGGCGCTCCGATCCCTGATCTTGCGAGGTAGATTGTCGATCAGCAGATTGACGCTGATGGTCAAACTGGCAATTGCGATTGAGGGGGCGATGACCGCTGGTGCGCCAAAGGAGAGGCCCTGAATATTTTCGTGCACCAGCGCGCCCCAGTCCGCGGCTGGTGGTTGCACGCCGAGGCCGAGGAACGACAGACCGGAAAGAAGCAGAACAATGAAGACGAAGCGGATACCGAAATCGGCGAGCACTGGGCGAATGATGTTCGGCAAGATTTCTGAAATGGCCAAATAAAGCGTGCTTTCCCCCCTGATACGCGCCGCCATGATGAAATCCATCGTGTTGACGTTGACCGCAAGTGCCCGTGCAAAACGATAGGAACCCGGAGTGTAGATAAAGGCGAGCGTGAGGATAAGCGCTGGCAGCGATGAACCCACAGCGGCAACGACGACTAGCCCGAAAAGCTTGCTTGGAATGGAAATCATCGCATCCATGAAGCGGCTCAGCAGCGTATCGAACCAGCCACCAATGACAGCGGCCGCCATGCCGAGGATGACACCGCTGATGGAGGCTATCAGCACACCTGCGAGCGCAATGCCGAGCGTATAGCGCGCTCCGAGGATGATACGGGAAAGCATATCGCGGCCCAGATAATCCGAGCCTAACCAAAGTTTGGCGCTGATCGGACCAAAATAGTCCAAATCGACGATCTGGCCGATCGGATAGGGCGCAATTGACGATGCGAAAAGTGCAACGACGGCCCAGAAAAGAATAATGGCGAGGGCTATCATCCCGAGCGGGCTGAACGTGTAGCCGAACAGCCCGGTAGAGGGGAGCGAGATGCTTGGCTTCATCAGCGGAGCCTCGGATTGGAGATAATCGCGATGATATCCGCAACCGTGATCAGCAACAGATAGCCGGCGCAGAAGATGACAGCGCAGGTTTGGATCAATGGCAGATCACGGGTGGCAACTGCATCCACCATCAGTTTCGCGATGCCGGGATAGTTGAAAATGGTTTCGATGATGATCACCCCGCCGATCAGGTAGGACAAAGACAAAGCCAGTGCATTTAGAATAGGTCCCAATGCATTTGGCAGCGCGTGGCGCAGCACGATCCGGCTGTGGGAGGCGCCCTTGAACAGCGCCATTTCAACATAAGGTGTAGACAGTGTTTCGATGACGGCGGCACGGGTCATACGAATGATCTGGGCGGATACGACAAAGGTGAGTGTGACGACCGGCATCGCATACATCCTGAACACGTCTGAGAGCGAGTGCACCTCGTTGACAAAGGAGATAGCGGGTAGCCATTTCAGGTACACGGCGAACACCAACACGGCCGTGGACGCGATCATGAATTCCGGCACCGAAATAATGCCGATCGTAAAAATCGTTATGAGACGATCATACAGCGTGCCGCGCAGCACAGCGGAGGTGATGCCAAGGGTGAGGGCGAACGGAACGGCAATGATTGTGGTCAGGCCGGCCAACTCCATGGTGTTAATGAAGCGATCCGAAATGAGCGCGGAGATCTCCATGTTGTTTGCATAAGATCTGCCGAGGTCCCCCGTCAGCATACCGAAGCCCCAGTGGATGAAACGCAGGATAGCCGGATCGTCCAAGTGCATTGCTTTGCGTAATCCTTCGACAGCCTCAGGCGTTGCGGCCTGCCCGAGAAGAATAGTCGCTGTGTCACCAGGGAGCATGTTGGTCGCAAAGAAGACGGCGAAAGAAACGATGATCAGGGTTATGACGGCAGTGAAGAGCCGTTTGCCGATCATCGTCAGGATTACAGATCTCATGCTGGACCTCCAGCGCGTTGGGGTGAGCCTAGCCAAAGCCCTTCCATTAAACATTCGCGCGATGGCGAAATTGATGTCTCATGACATACAGGTTGCCCATCATGCGATCTTTGCAAACTTAAGCCATCCGTCGTCTTTTGGGAAAGACATCACAGTCTCGAAAGGCGCTGCAAAGCGAATGCGTAGCTGGTCCGGGAGGCAGCTGTCGCCTCCCGGCGTCTCCAATCCGGTCAGGCTTCCAGCCAGACATATTCAGCAAGGGCGTATCCCATCATGCCGCCAAGAGGGTTGGTCTCAAGGCCCTTGACCTTTGTCGAAATGCCATCGGAGTTGATGGAGTAAGCAGGGATGATCGTACCTGCTTCTTCAGAAATCATCGTTTGCATTTCGTTGTAGATGTCGTGGCGTTTGGCTTCATCCAACAGGCCTCGTGCTTCGAGCATCATCTTGTCGAATTTCTCAGACTTGTACTGGCTCTCATTCCAGGGAGCGTCCGATGAATAAAGCAGAGAAAAGTAGATGTCCGGCGTTGGACGAGGGTTAATGTTACCGAAGTGGATCGGCGCCTTCAGCCAGTATTTGTCCCAGTAGCCGTCCGATGGTACGCGCTGGACATCGAGTTTGAGGCCCACATCGGCGGCGGAGGCCTGCACGATCATCGCGATATCGATAGATGCGTCTGCAGCCTCGGAGGCAATAACCGGGATCGACTGTCCCATGACATCGGCCTTCTTGAGGTGAAATTTCGCCTTGTCGGGATCGAATGCTTTGGGTTTTAAATCTTTGTTGCAGTAGTTGTTAACCGGAGAAATAGGCTGATCATTGCCAACCACACCGTCGCCTCGCAATGCGGCCGCAATGATTTGTTCGCGATCGACGAGGTACTTCATGCCGGTGACAAAGTCGGAATTGTATTTATCCACCCGGATGTTCATGTTGGTGTAATTGCCCGTCGTCGACCTTATCAGCTCGAAGCCGCTTTGAGCTTTCACCAGCTTGGCCGAACGCGGATTGACCGCCGAAGCAACCTGGATATCGCCAGCCAGCAAGGCATTGACGCGGGCACTTTGGTCGCCGATCGCGAAGAATTCGAACGAGTCGATATGTGGCAGATTAGGCTTCCAGTAGTTTTTGTTCTTCTTCATGATGGAGCGCACACCGGGCTCGAAGGTCTCCAGCACGAAAGCGCCGGTACCCACGCCCTTCGAGAAGTCGGTAGTCCCGTCCTGAACGATCATAAAATGGTGCAACGCTAGAATATATGGCAGGTCGGCATTGGCTGCGGTGAGGACGATCTCAACGGTACTGGGGTCGATGGCTTTGACCTCGGTTATCTGCGCAGCAATCTTGGCGACCTTGGAGCCGACCGCGGGATCGAGATGGCGCTTGAGAGCAAATACCACATCGGCAGACGTCAGTGCCTTGCCATTGTGAAAGGTCACGCCCTTGCGAAGGGTCGCGGTCCATGTTTTCGCGTCCTTCGTGTCGAGCTTTTCGGCCAATTCCATCTGGGGGACGCCGCTGGCATTAATGAAGGTAAGGCGATTGTAGAGCGCGCAACAGCGCGCATAGTCCGTGCCGAGTGATGCCTTGGCCGGATCCAGCGTATCTGCATTGGAAGCGGAAATACCACCGACTTTCAGGTGGCCGCCGGAAACCGGCGTTGCCGCCACCGCACGCTCGGCGCGACCGAAGACTGCGGCGCCTGCCGACAGGGCAACGCCGCTCGCCAGCATCAATTTCAGGAGGTCGCGGCGCGAGGCTCCGCGCCGGATGGCGTCTTCGACGCGCCCATCGTCGCTTTTTGTCCAATTGGTGATGTCGTCAGTCATGTCATTCCCCTTTTTTTGGATTTCAGGCTGTCATCCATCTTGCTGCGGACATTCCCAACCTTCGTACATTCTGACCGGTGGCGACCATTCGTGATCGGTTGCACCGATGGGAAACTCCCAGTTTTCCCAACTTCAGTCTTCCTACGTTCAGTCTGGCACGTCGTCCGGGGCGTATCGTTCGAATTCAACTTGGTCCGCAGCATAAAATTTCGAATTACCGACGGTGACGGTATTTCGCGCGACTTTCGTCCGTGAAGCTTGCCGCCTCAATCAATCACCTTTCGGATGTCCGGGTCTTCCAAAGTCTGATCAAGTGTCTTGTGTGTACGCTCGACAATATCGTCGATATCGCTGCTCGTGCAGCAAAGCGGCGGCGCATAGCCGAGGACGCCTTGTGGAAACGCCCGGATGACGAGACCATTGTCCCAGGCTCGATCGAAGATGCGTCGGGCCGGCATGGCCGATGTCGGAAGAGGAGTCTTTCGCGCTTTATCAGTTACGAGTTCAACACCGTAGAGCATTCCGCGACCGCGGATATCGCCCACCAAAGGATGGTCGCTCAGGCTCTCCAGGCCAGAACGCAATCGTTCTCCGGCCTTCCGGCCGTTTTCGAGCAATCCGCCTTCATAGAGCTTCAAGACTTCGAGTGCGACAGCTGCACTGACCGGATGGGCGGAATAGGTAAAGCCGTGTCCTACGGCAGCATCGCCGGCACCATCTGCAATCGTATCATAGACATGATCGGCCATCAGTACCGCGCCCATCGGCACATAACCGGATGTCAGACCCTTCGCGATCGTCATCATGTCCGGCACGATGCCGTCGTCCTCGCAAGCAAAAAGCGGTCCGGTGCGACCGAAGCCGGTAATCACTTCATCAGCAATAAAGAGGATTCCATATTCTGAGCAAAGTTCGCGTATGGCCTTGATCCAGCCTTTCGGCGGCACGATAACGCCGCCAGAGCCCTGAATTGGTTCAGCATAAAATGCCGCGACGCGGTCTGCGCCAATCTCTTCTATCTTTGCTCTCAGGATAGACAGCGAATTGGCGATGATCACCGCCTCATCTGATCCTACCGCGTTGCGATAGGGATAGGGCGAGGGGATCTTGTGCTGCCAGTCGAGAGGAACGCCGAAGCCGGCATGGAAAGCTGGAAGGGCAGTCAAACCCGCGCCGACGGTCGAAGAGCCGTGATAGCCTTGCTGGATCGAGATGAACTGATCGCGTGCAGGCTTGCCCTTCGCTTGCCAGTAGTACCGAACAAACCGGATTGTCGAATCCACCGCATCCGAACCGCCGAGGGTGAAGTAGACGCGGTTGATGTTGCCCGGAGCGCGTTCAGCCAGTTCAGAGGCAAGCCTGATCGCAGGTTCTGAGCCAAGATCGAAATAGCCCGTGGCATAGGGAAGCTCGCGCAATTGTCGGGTTGCCGCCTCCACAATGCTCTCATGACCGTAGCCGGCGTTGACACACCAAAGACCTGCGAAGCCGTCGACCAACTCATGCCCATTTGCTTCCATGACCCTTGCACCGCGCGCGGACTTAAGCACGCGAACACCCTGCCGCTCATGTCCTCGATACGAGGCCACAGGATGGATAAGATGGGCGCGATCAAGTTCGATCAGGGAATTAGCGAGCATTTCTCAGTCTCCGAATTGTCTAAGCGGGGTTAGGAACAGAGCTTCTCGGAAACTCATGGACCTCATTGTCTTAAAGGGTGTGTCAGAGTGCTCTACCCGTCCTCCTGCAGCACGATCTTCTGTTGTGTCGATCCACACCGGTTGTGAGGAGCGTTAGCCGAGAGCCTGACTGGCGAGCGCAAATACTTTTGGCCCGTCATGCGCAAGATTGTTTGAAAGGGGACGACGCATGGTAACGCCACCGCCGCCGTGCGGGAGGCCGATCGCATCGAGCCAGGCGGATAAGCCCGTTTCTTTTCCTGTATCGACCCGAAGGAACCGGCCGGCGCGCGATGAAGCATGGTAGGCAATCAACGAGCGGGCGGTCTCGAAGTCCTTGGCAATGACAGGACCAATGACTTCTCCGCGCCCGAAAGGGCGTATTGCCGCCCAGGCTTCGGTCTTGCCGTCCCTGCGAGCAACAGCAACCTCGCCGCACTTGATAATCGCATCGATCAGGCGGGATCGGTCAGCAGAGAGAGCTTCACGGTCAAGGGCCTTCAAGCCATCAATATCTTCGCCCGACATGATTTCGATCCCATCAGGACATTCGATAGACTGAACTTTTCCTTGGTGCTGGCATATCGTCCCCGTCGCGACGAAGCCGAGTTTCTCGTAGAGCGGGAGTCCTTCCTGGGTTGCAGTAAGACGCTGCGGTCTGTTCCCTGCTAGAGCGATGGCATGCTCCATAAGCTTTCGACCAAGTCCTAGGCCGCGCATGGCTTTGTCGACGATGACCAGATTGATCATCGCGTAATCTTGACCGTAAGGGGTCATGAAAGTCGTTCCCACGACCCTTCCATCGGCATCCACTGCTACGACGCCTTCGCTCAAGTGCTGCAGCATCATCCAGTCCTCGTGTCGGTGCGGCCAGTGTTCGCCGCGCGACAGTGCCACTGCGCCGTCAAGATGCTCAGGCCCGAAAGCAGCGATGTCGATCTGGTTTTGCATTGGCATATCCTTTCCTGCGCCAAAGTGTGGTGCACGAGGAGAAAGCTATTCGTCTGAAAGAAGAGCCTGGCGCAATATCTTCCGCCAAAGCAGCAGGGTGGCGCCGCATCTTATGCTGGTGCGTCCACCGACATCTTGCGCAAGATGGCCAGGATTGGAAATAGGAGGGCGAGGGTTTCACAATAGTCTGCCACGGGCAGCACAGATAAAGAACTTTATGCTTCTCGGAGGGGGCAATTTGGTCTGCTCGGCCTGCCATCACCGTCCTATGATCTTTCCAACGGAACAGAAAGCCAGAGGAAGAACGTCATGGCCCCCTTTCGCCCGAAGTATGTCACCTTCGATTGTTACGGCACGCTTATCAACTTTGACATGGCGGGAGCGGCCCGCGACCTTTACGGCGACCGGCTTGATGAAAAAGCGATGGAGAAATTTATCTGGAATTTCTCCGCTTATCGACTTGATGAGGTCATGGGTGCTTGGAAACCCTATTCTGAAGTCGTCTACAATTCGCTCTCGCGCGCGTGCAAGGCAAATGGCGTCATGTTCAAGGATGAGGATGCCCGTCTAGTCTATGAACGAGTGCCGACTTGGGGTCCGCACCCGGACGTGCCTGTGGGTCTTTCTAAAGTCGCCAAGGAAATTCCTCTCGTCATTCTTTCCAACGCCATGAATTCGCAAATCATGTCGAACGTCGAGAAGCTCGGGGCGCCATTCTATAAGGTCTATACAGCCGAACAGGCGCAGGCCTACAAGCCGCGCTTTCAAGCATTCGAATATATGTTCGACATGCTAGGTTGTGGTCCCGAAGACGTGCTGCATTGCTCCTCGTCTTTCCGTTACGATCTCATGTCTGCACATGATCTCGGCATCAAGAACAAGGTCTGGGTCAATCGTCGTCATGAGCCCGCCAATCCCTTCTACGGCTATACCGAGATTGCTGATATTTCCGGTCTGCCGGGCGTGGTGGGTCTTTAAGGGAAGCTTGTTCTGATGAAATTCGTTTCCTACTGGCACGATACTGCACCGCGCTTTGCAGGTGCCGCACAAGGACCGGTTCACGGTCATTATGATGTTGCCGTCATCGGCGGAGGCTTCACAGGCCTCGCTGCTGCACGGCAACTTGCCAAGGCAGGAGCGAAGGTGATCGTTCTCGAGGCCGAACATGTCGGCTTTGGTGCGTCGGGTCGCAATGGCGGACATTTAAACAACGGCTTGGCGCACAGCTACCTTGCCGCGAAATCAGAGCTTGGCAAGGAGCGTGCTATCGCGCTGTACAAGTCACTGGACGATTCCATTGACACGATCGAATCGATCATTGCCGAGGAGGGAATCAACTGCAATTTTCGGCGCGCGGGCAAACTCAAGCTTGCCTCTAAACCAAAGCATTTTGAGGCGTTGGTCCGAAACTTCGAAGCCCTGCATCGGGAGTGCGACCCCGAGACCGCACTCATGACGCCCGAGGATCTGAAGTCGGAGGTCGGCGCCCCATTCCACGGCGCAATGCTCTCCAAGAAAAGCGCCATGATGCATATGGGTCGCTATGTTGCGGGGCTTGCCGAAGCGGCTACTCGCCATGGCGCGACGATCGTTGAGGCGGCAACTGTCACCGCGCATCAGGCCAACAATGGTCTTCATAGTCTGCAGACTGCGCGTGGCACGGTCACTGCCGCGAATGTCATTGTGGCGACCGGAGCCTACACGACGAAGAACTTCTCCTGGTTCCGTCGCCGCATCATTCCGATCTGCAGTTTCATCATCGCGACCAGACCTCTGACCGACAATGAGCTGCATTCGGTCATGCCGGGTAACCGCACCTGCGTCAACACCATGAATGTCGGAAATTATTGGCGCCTTTCGCCGGACAATCGACTGATTTTCGGCGGCCGAGCGCGTTTTTCCGCTGTCTCCGACCAGCGCTCGGACGAACTGGGAGGCGTCATTCTGCGCCAATCCATGGAGCGTCTGTTTCCGCAACTCACGGGGATCGATATCGACTACTGCTGGGGCGGGGCGATCGACATGACGGCTGACCGTTTCCCGCGGGCCGGCTTCCACGACGGCCTTTGGTACGCGATGGGCTATTCGGGCCATGGCGCGCAGCTTTCAACGCATCTTGGCATGATCGTCGCCGACGCCATCCTTGGCCGCGCTGATCGCAATCCGATGCGCAATTATCCATGGAACGCTGTTCCCGGCCACTTCGGCAAGCCGTGGTTCCTGCCGCTTGTCGGTCAATATTATAAGATGCTTGATAGATTTCAGTGAGCACTTTGCCGAGGCCTGACGCGCGGATTGCAGAAATCCGCGCCACCTGGGATATTCAACTGGCTCAAGGAAGAAAACTCAGCAGAGCCCACCTATGTGGAACGCCTTGGTTTCGAGATATTCCTCGATACCGATTTCGGAACCTTCTCGACCCAGTCCGGATTGCTTGACGCCACCGAACGGAGCGACCTCCATGGAGATAGCCCCTGTGTTGAGCGCCACCATCCCGAATTCAAGAGATTCTCCGACGCGCCAGGCGCGCTTCATATTTTCGGTATAGAAGTAAGACGCAAGGCCAAAGGGTGTGCCATTGGCAATGGCGATGGCCTCTTCTTCGGTCTTGAAACGGAAGAGCGGTGCGACCGGACCGAATGTTTCTTCCTTAGAGAGAAGCATATCCGTTGTTGCATCGGTCAGCACGACGGGCGCGGTATACTGCCTGCCGTCCGGAAGTGCAGGCGCTTTGCTAATGATCTTCGCTCCCTTCGACAGCGCATCGGCGATATGCCGCTCGATCTTTTCGATGGCCGCTTGGTTGATCATCGGACCGATCGAGACGCCTACAACCGTACCCGGTCCGACCCTCATTGCCTCCACCTTCGCCTTCAGTTTGGCAGCGAAGGCATCGTAGATCCCATCTTGAACGAGAATGCGGTTCGCGCACACGCAGGTCTGACCGCCATTTCTAAACTTAGACGCCAGAACCCCGTCGATGGCAAGGTCGAGATCGGCATCTTCAAAGACGATGAACGGAGCATTGCCGCCGAGTTCGAGGCTAAGACGCTTCACGCTGTCGGCTGCGCCGCGCATCAATAGCGATCCCACCCGGGTCGACCCAGTAAAGGAAATCTTGCGAACGGTTTCGTTTGCCATCAACTCCTTACCGATCTGTGCAGGTAAGCCGGTGACGATATTGATGACCCCTGAAGGAATCCCTGCGCGTTCAGCCAGTACGGCGAGCGCGAGTGCAGAAAAGGGCGTGAATTCCGATGGCTTGATGACAACGGTGCAGCCTGATGCGAGGGCGGGCGCGACTTTGCGAGTAATCATCGCATTCGGGAAATTCCATGGTGTGATTATCCCGCACACGCCGACCGGCTCCTTGAGGACGAGAATACGACGATCACGCGTGGGAGCGGGAATGCTGTGGCCCTTGATGCGGCGGGCCTCCTCTGCAAACCATTTCACGAAGGAGGCGCCGTAGCGGATTTCGCCGCGCGCCTCATCCAGCGGTTTGCCCTGCTCCAACGTCAGGATGAGGGCAAGGTCCTCCAGGTTCTCGATCATCAGATCGAACCACTTCTCCAGAAGTCCGGCACGCTCCGCGTTGGTCTTTGCCCTCCAAGCGTGAAACCCGACTTCCGCCGCAGATATCGCTGCACGGGTTTCTATCTCAGACATATCCGGAACACTGCCAATTGCTGCTTGTGTCGCGGGATTGATAACTTCCACCGTCTTGCCAGATCGAGCAGCGATCCATTCACCATTTATGATGCCAGTTTGGCGGAAAAGGTCCTGGTCTTCGAGTTTCAGCATGGAACTATCTTTCCAAGGTTGTGATGGCATCGGCGACGGCCATGGCAATGGCCTCTGTCGTATGCTTTCCGGGTACGGTTCCAATGCCGCTTGCCGTGGTCGCTGAAATCGCATTCATCACCATTGCCGCGGCGTCGGTCTCGCCCAGATGTTCGAGCATCATTGCGCCGGACCAGATAGCCGCTATGGGATTGGCAATTCCCTTGCCGGCGATGTCTGGCGCAGACCCATGGACGGGTTCGAACATGGAAGGAGCTGAACGATCGGGATTGATATTTGCCGATGCCGCAAAACCCAATCCGCCCTGTATGGCCGCACCCAGGTCGGTCAGAATGTCGCCAAACAGGTTGGAGGCGACAATGACATCGAGAGTTTCGGGGGCCATGACCATCCGTGCTGACATCGCATCGACATGATAGCTCGTCACTTCGACGTCAGGATACTCGGTAGCGAGCGTCCGGGTGATTTCGTCCCAGAAAACCATGGAATATTTCTGAGCATTGGACTTGGTGACTGAGGCGAGCTTGCCCCGTCGCGACCGCGCTCGTTCGAAGCCAAAGCGAAGAATGCGTTCCACGCCGACGCGTGTAAAAATCGCGGTTTCTATCGCGACCTCATCCTTGGTCCCTTGGTGAATACGCCCGCCTGCGCCCGAATACTCGCCTTCCGTGTTCTCGCGAATGCAGAGAATGTCGAAGCTTTCCGCTTTCAGAGGGCCTTGTACCCCCGGCAAAAGCCGATGAGGACGGATGTTCGCATATTGCACGAAGGCCTTGCGGATGGGCAGCAAGAGGCCATGCAAGGAAACAGAGTCTAGCACCTCGGCAGGCCAGCCAACCGCGCCAAGCAAAATCGCATCGAATTTGCGCAATGTTTCGATCGCATCGTCCGGCATCATTTGGCCCGTTTCCTTGTAAAAGGCGCACGACCAAGGAAAGACTGTAGCTTCAAGGACGAAACCCGAGTGCTTGGCGACAGTTTGCAGTACGGACCAAGCGGCCTCGGTGACATCCTGACCTATCCCGTCGCCGGGAATCAACGCGATCCGGTGAGTGTTCATCCGTTTTACCGCTCCAATTGTTGAAAATGATGCAATCTGGCTGGTCCTGATCCGACCCGGCTTAATTCACGACAACGTAGATTTTTCGCACGGTCTCAATGGTCTTCCATACGCCGGTAAACCCCGGCTTCATGACAAAGCTGTCGCCGGCTTTGTAAATAATCGGATCGCCGCCGTCCGGGGTGATCTCAATGACGCCCGAGAGGATGTGGCAAAATTCAAATGTTTCGCCCTTGATCGATTTTGTTTCGCCCGGGGTTGCCTCCCAGACGCCGGAACGAACCTGGCCGTCTTTTGCCTCATCCACGGCCCAGGTTTTGAACGTAGGTGCGCCAGCGATCAGCCGCTCAGGCAGAGGGCCAGATTCCCGTGGGGCGAACGTGGGGTTTGGGTCGAGCGTTTTGAGGAGGGACATATCGAACCTTTCGCATGGTGTGGATTTGGGGATGGACCTTCTCTCTCAATGTAACGGCTCATGCCTTGGCGCAGCGGCGGCCAAGCGCTTCCACGAAGCGTTGACAGGTGAGAAGTTCGCTTTCGAGAATGAATTCATCCGGTTTGTGCGCACGGCTAATGTCGCCAGGACCGCAGATCACGGCCTCAATGCCGGCGGATTGGTAAAGGCCAGCTTCCGTACCATAGCTGACGGCATCGATTGGAGTATGCCCCGTCAACTCCGATGCAATCTGCGCAAGCGCGCTTTGCGGGGACAGCGCGAGAGCCGGATAGGCGCTCAGTTCCTCCCATTCGACGGCAAACCCCAGCGCTTTCAATCTGTCAGCCGCCGCCCGTATGGGTCCAAGCAGGGACCCAGGATCGACGTCGGAGATCGCGCGCGCCTCAAGCTCCAGCGTCGCGAGATCCGGCACGATATTGACCGCCTTTCCACCCGAAATCACACCTGCCAACAGGGTCGAATAAGGGGGTGCAAAGGCGTCCTGAAAGGGACCTTGGGTCAGCCGCCCGGCTTCAGAAATGGTAGCATTGAGGACATCGGCCATCGCATGGATCGCATTCATCCCGAGATCGGGCCGCGAGGAATGCCCCGCCTTTCCACGGATTGTGACCCTTGCTGCCGACTTGCCCTTATGGGCAAGCACTGCAGACATATTGCTTGGCTCGCCGATGATGGCTCCCAACGGGGTCGCGCAAAGATCGGGCAACCGTGCAAGAAGGTGAGGTACACCACGGCAACCGGCTTCTTCATCATAGGAGAAGGCGAGATGGATTGGCCGCTTCAAATCTGCCTTGCTTAAATGTGGCACTGTGGCCAGAACCGCGGCGAGATATCCCTTCATATCTGTCGTTCCCCGGCCATAGAGCCTCTCACCGTCGCGGCGCAGAACAAAGGGCGGGGAAGTCCATTCGCCCGCTTCAGCAGGTACGACATCCATATGACCCGATAGGATATAGCCCGACGTGTCGCGAGGACCGATGGTGGCAAAGATATTGCTGCGGTCACCTTCCGGTCCGGTCAATATCTCTGTCGAAATGCCAAATTTAGATAGGTAGTCGCTGATCCAACCGGCAATTTCGCCGTTTGGTGTACCGACGACACTTGGAAACGATACCAGCTTTTCCAAGATGTCGGTGACGTTCATGGCTCATCCTATTGCGGTATCGGCCATCTGCGGCCCGCTTCGATCTTTCTTAGAATGAAGCTTTTCAGCCGGATTCTCTGCCGAAGCTGCTGCGTCTTTCGGTCGATTCTTGTGTCTGCAGCGAATTTTCGAGCAAATGCTGCGGCAAATTGCGTTTTATGCTGAGCGTGCTGCATTCACGCTGTGTGGCAAGGACAACTGACATTCTTCCGGGGGAAATACTGGTGGCAGACAGATTGATGCCGAGCGAACAGGCGCAAATTGATGCCTTCGCTATGCAGATACGAGATGTGGCGGATGCTGACCATGCGCAACTTCATGCGCTGTCGATCTCCGTGGGATGGCCACATCGTGCAGAAGACTGGCAGTTTTTACGCGATATCGGCGAAGGCGTGATCGCCAGCGACGAGATCGGTCGCATCATGGGCTCGGCCATGTGGTTTCGCCATTCGAACGAGCTGGCCACGATCGGTATGGTCATCACGTCCCCGCGTCTGCAGACGCAGGGGACAGGCCTTTGGATGATGGAATATGCTTTGAAGGATGTCGCGGGCATGAATTTAAGGTTGAACGCCACCCGCGCGGCGCAAAGGCTCTATCTGTCGCTTGGCTTTCATCCAGAGAAAACCGTCTACCAATGCCAAGGTATCGTCGCCAGGCGACCGGAGGACCATGCACTCTCGAAAGACGTACGACTGCTGGGGCCGGAAGATCTAGCTGCCGCTGTTGCGCTGGATGCCGACGCCTTCGGCGTGGCTCGCTCGATTTTGATAGAAAAGCTTTTTCAGCACTCTCGCGGCTACGGTCTCTTTCGCGACGGCGCTCTGCAAGCCTTTGCCTTGTGCCGCCCCTTTGGACGAGGGCATGTGGTCGGGCCGGTTGCTGCCGCAGATGATCAAGATGCAGTGGCTGTTGTCATGCCGCATATCGGCGATCACGTGGGGAATTTCCTGCGGCTCGATACGCATTTCGAAGCAGGAGATTTTGCCCTTCATCTGGTGGGAAGTGGACTAAGCGTCTTTGATACGGTTCTCACCATGTCCTACGGCAAGCGTTTGTCCGACTACACTGCGTCCGGGCCACAAGCGCCTACAACTTATGCTCTCGTCAGCCAGACCTTGGGCTGAAACTTGTTGCCCCGCTATCCAGATCCATCTGCACCCTCCTTTCAGCTTCTGATCGTTTGGGAACACCCCATGTCGTCAGGCAAACTTACGGAGATATTTCATTGATAGAACGAGATGACAGCTTCTATATCGATGGCAGGTGGCAGGCCTTCACGGATGTAAGCCGTCTGCCGGTCGTCGACCCGGCGACGGAAGAAGTTTCCGGCCATGTTGCTGCAGGGGCTTCCCACCACGTGGACATGGCGGTAGCCGCGGCGCAGCGAGCCTTCGCGTCCTTCTCGCAGTCGCCGGTATCGGAACGAGTTAGCTTGCTCAAGCGAATGCACGCGCTTGTGCTTGAACGGGCCGAAACATTTGCTGAGGCGATGGTCCTTGAAATGGGGACGCCCATTAGCTTCGCTCGAAGCGCCCAGGTCCCTTTCGCGGCAGAACATATCCGTATCCAGGCCGAGTTGCTCTCGAGCTACCCCTTCCTGAAGGTCCAGGGTCCAACGGCGATTGCCAAGGAAGCGATTGGCGTCTGCGCGCTCATTACGCCCTGGAACTGGCCGCTTTACCAGATCACCGCCAAGGTGGCGCCTGCGATCGCAGCGGGCTGCTCAATAGTTCTCAAGCCAAGCGAGCTGTCGCCCTACAGTGCACATTTGTTCGCCGAACTTATCCATGACGCCGGCTTGCCTGCAGGCGTTTTCAATCTGGTGAGCGGCACGGGTGAATCTGTCGGTGCTGCTCTCTCATCTCATCCCGAGGTGGATATGATTTCCATTACCGGGTCGACACGGGCCGGCGTACTGGTCGCGCAAGCTGCTGCGCCAACGGTGAAGCGCGTGGTCCAGGAACTGGGCGGAAAGTCACCGAATATCCTCCTTGACGATGCTGACTTCGGCACGGCCGTGCCCAAAGGACTGCTCGCAGGAATGCGCAATGCGGGACAGTCCTGCAGCGCGCCAACCCGCATGTTGGTGCCGAGAGAAAGGCTTGCCGAGGCCGAGGGCCTGGCGTTAGAGGCGGTCAATGCCATGGTTGTCGGTAGCCCCCTTGATCCTGCGACCACTATGGGTCCCATCGCCAATCGCCAACAGTTCGAACGCGTTCAAACGATGATCGAAGTTGGGATGGAAGATGGAGCCAAGCTTGTGGTAGGCGGGCAGGGCCGTCCACCTCAGTTAAACGCTGGCTATTATGTAAAGCCCACCGTTTTCTCTGACGTGACATCTGAAATGCGGATTGCTCGGGAGGAAATCTTTGGCCCCGTCCTGTGCATAATGCCGTATGAGGATGAAGAGCATGCCATCACCATAGCCAACGATACGGTCTATGGGCTCGGCGCGCATATTCAGTCATCGGATCGCGAGCGGGCAAGGCGGGTTGCGGCCCGGATACGCGCCGGTCAGGTCCATATCAACTATCCGGCCTGGGATGGCACAGCTGCGTTCGGTGGCTACAAACGTTCTGGCAACGGCCGCGAATACGGCGTCCACGGTCTAGAAGAATATCTGGAGACCAAGTCCATTCTCGGTTATTGATGCCGGGTCTAGCATGTCGCGCCTTGGTCAGCTCGCGGACTTGTCAGTCTGCCACGGCGGCGGTTTCAGCGATTGACGTAGCATCGCAAGAAATGCGGTTGAACGCGCCGTTCGTCCATGACGTGAACCGAGCATGGCAACAATATCAGCAGAAGGAAGCTGCCAAGCGGGAAGCACCTCCTGGAGGCGGCCGGCGGCGAGATCTTCGGCAACGCTCCATTCCGAGCGCATCATGATTCCCTGCCCAGCCAACGCCCAATCGCGGATCACCGAGCCATCATTGCTAGCCATGTTCGGATTGACGCGAACTGTTGCGAGTTGCTCCTGAGGCCCTCGAAAACGCCAGAGCGTCACATCCTCTTCGTTCTCCCGAACCGCCAAGCAGCGATGGCGGACAAGATCCGAAGGGTGCAGGATTGGTGAGACTGCCCGTAGATATTCAGGGCTTGCGCACAAAATTCTGCGATTGGGTGCAAGCGTTGTGATGACCTGTTCCAGCGGGCCTCGCGCGCCGATATGAACGATGATCTCGCAACTTTCCATGACGAGAGCCAGGGGATGGTCCGATAGTTCTAGTGAGACGCTTGCAGAACCGTGTTCCTTTGCGAAGGCGCTCAGGACTGGGGCGATGTATTTTCTTCCGAAGCCATGAGGGGCGGCGACCTTCATATGTCCCCTGACTGTGCCGCGGCGATCTGCAAGCGCCTCCGACAGTGACTCGATAGCGCTTGTTACCAGCGTGCCGTGAGAGGCAACGAGGGCGCCTTCCGCCGTCAGCGCCAGCCTTTTTCCACTGCGGTCGACAAGCAAGGCCCCGGCCTTTTCTTCCAATGCCTGCAAGCGTTGTGTGACTGCCGGAGGCGTCACGTTCAACTTTCGCGCACTTTCAGCAAGCGAACGAGAACTGGCGATAACTGCGAAAAAGGAAAGATCGTCCGAATTCAGCATTAACTTTAGGCTAAATGGATTATTCACTTTAGCTTAATTCTCATCTTTATGCAGACATGGCAAGCTTTCCGTGAATCGGAGACCATGCGCATGCACACACACTCGATCACCGCACCAACCAGCGGGACACCGGAGACGTCGCTCGAAACGCTGGAGACGCCCTGTCTGGTTTTGGACGTCGAGCGGATGGAGCGTAACGTTGCAAGGCTTCAAAATCGGCTTGGTCAGCTTGGGGTGACGCTGCGTCCGCATCTGAAAACCGCAAAATCGGTGGAGGTTGCGCGCCGCGTTATGGCATCCCCGGAAGGTCCGGCCACTGTCTCGACCTTGAAGGAGGCGGAACAGTTCGCCGCAGCTGGCGTGCGCGACATGATCTATGCCGTCGGCATCGTACCCTCCAAGCTCGCGCGCGTGGCCGGGCTGAGGGCCCGCGGTGTCGATCTCATCGTCGTTGTCGATAGCGTCGAACAGGCACAAGCGGTTTCCGACGCGTCCCGTTCTTCGGGAGTACGAATTCCAGCGATGATCGAAGTGGATTGTGATGGGCATCGTTCCGGTGTAGCGCCGGGCAATCAAGCGAGCCTGCTTGCCATCGGCAAGGAACTGGCGTCGGGCGCTGAACTGCGTGGTGTTCTAACGCACGCTGGTGACAGCTATCGGGGCGGCGGAGCAAAGGCGCAGGAACATTATGCGGAAGTCGAACGAAAAGCCGTCGTGGACGCAGCTCAAGCTTTACGCGCAGCAGATTTGCCATGCCCCGTGGTAAGCGTGGGCTCAACGCCAACGGCCCATCATGCACAGAACTTGGACGGGGTGACTGAGGTTCGCGCCGGTGTCTTTGTCTTTTTCGATCTGGTGATGGCCGGGATTGGCATCTGTGAGGTCGACGATATCGCGCTGAGCGTGCTGGCAACCGTTATCGGGCATCAGCGTGAAAAGGGCTGGATTATCACCGACGGTGGATGGATGTCTCTCTCACGCGACCGCGGCACCAGCAAACAGGCCGTTGACCAGGGATACGGTCTTGTCTGTGATCTGATGGGGCATGTCTATCCCGATCTCATCATGTCGGATGCCAATCAGGAGCACGGCATCCTTGCTCTGCGTCCCGGATCGACCGGTCGGTTGCCGGATCTAGCGGTTGGAGATCGGGTACGGATCTTACCGAACCATGCTTGCGCCACTGGTGCCCAGCACGACGTCTATCATGTCGTGCGTGGACCATCGCAGCTGGTCGAAGCCCGATGGGCAAGATTTGGAGGCTGGTAATGTCGAGATTCATCGATATCTATACCGATCAAGCACCCCGGCCTGCAGGACATTACGTCCAGGCCAAACGTGTGGCCGACCAGCTGTACATCTCCGGCCAGCTGCCCATCAGAACGGACGGGAAGTTATTAAATGATAGCGACTTCGAAACGCAGGCAGGTCAGGCAATCGATAACGTTTTGTCAATTTTGAAGGCTGCTGGCGGCATGCCAGCCGATCTCGTGCGCGTGACTGCGTATATCGTTGGCGTGGTCAACTGGCCGATGTTTGACAAGGTCTTTGCTGAGCGTCTCAAAGATGTGCGACCGGTGCGCACGGTCGTACCAGTACCCGAGCTTCACTACGGATATCTGGTCGAGATTGATGCCGTTGCCCATCTGGCAAAAGTTTCCTAATCAATCCGACCAAGGCTAGCGCCTGCCTCAATATAAGCGCCTTCGACGGCTTGCCGAAGGAGTTTTCCGCTGCGGATCGCCCGCACTTGCGTTTCCATTTTCATGGCCTCAATGATCGCGATCAGATCGCCCTCCTCAACATGATCTCCGTCTTCCGCTTTGTATGATTGAAGAGTTCCGGATACAGGCGCGACAACCATACCGTCGTTCAAATTGTCATCCGATTTTACATTGGCGACGATTGGAGAAGACGGTGCGCTGAAATGCGAGAGCAGAGTTGCGGGAATTCCGACTTGATGACGTTTGCCATCGATTTCGATATGCGTGCGAATAAGGTTCTCTCCGACGGGCGCTTCCGGTCGACGGGCTGGCTCGAGCGTCGATGCAAAATCGTCTTCTATCCAGCGGGTGTATATCTTGAACCCGTTTTCCGCGGTGAAGTCTGGCGCCTCAAGTGCTGTGCGATGGAAGGGTAGCACTGTCGACAGTCCATCGATTTCAAATTCCGCCAGAGCGCGTCGGGCACGACGAATGGCATCCTCGCGCGTTTTGCCTGTGACAACCAGCTTAGCGACAAGCGAATCGTAAAAGCCGGAAACGGCGGAACCTCTCATGACACCACTGTCGAGCCTCACACCGGGGCCGGATGGTGCGTTAAAACGCGTGATCGTGCCCGGCATGGGCAGAAAACCGCGCCCTGGATCTTCGGCATTAATCCGAAACTCGATGGAATGGCCACGCGGCTCTGGCGCTTCGATGAAGGACAAAGGCTGACCGTCCGCCACACGGAGTTGCTCAATAACAAGATCGATACCGCTGGTTTCTTCCGTCACCGGATGTTCCACCTGGAGCCTTGTGTTGACCTCAAGGAAGGAGAGCGTGCCGTCTTTGCCGAGAAGAAATTCGACTGTGCCTGCACCCGTATAGCCAGCAGCTTTACAAATCGCTTTTGCGGAAGCCTCGATCTCATCTCTTTGGGCTGCTGTCAAAAATGGCGCTGGTGCCTCTTCGATCAGTTTTTGGTTCCGTCTTTGCATGGAACAGTCGCGTGTCCCGACGACGATGACGTTACCGTGCTGATCTGCCATCACCTGCGCCTCGACATGGCGGGGGCGCTCTAGGAAACGCTCTACAAAGCATTCGCCGCGGCCAAAGGCAGCCTCGGCTTCACGGACGGCTGAATGATAGAGTTCTTCGATCTCGTCAATCTTCCAGGCAACTTTCAAGCCCCGCCCACCGCCGCCGAAGGCAGCTTTGATGGCTACCGGAAGACCGTGTGCCTTTGCAAAGGCGATGACTTCGGCTGAGGATGAAACGGGACCATCACTGCCGGCGGCAAGAGGTGCACCCACGCTTGCGGCAATCTGCCGGGCCTTCACTTTGTCTCCGAGAGTTTCGATGACGGATGGAGCAGGACCGATCCATGTCAAGCCAGCCGATATAACCGCTTCTGCAAACTCGGCGCGTTCGGACAGGAACCCATAACCAGGATGAACAGCATCGGCGCCCGCTCTTTTTGCGGCTTCTATAAGCTTGCTAATATCAAGATAAGTTTCCGAAGCCTGCGAACCACCAAGTGCGTAGGCCTCGTCGGCAAGTGAGACGAATAGAGCGTCTGCGTCCGGATCGGAGTAAACTGCAACCGCTGTAATGCCGTAATCGCGACAGGCGCGGATGATGCGGACGGCGATTTCGCCGCGATTGGCAATCAATAGCTTCTTCATGGATGTTCCCCGGCGTCCGGCCCTGGATTTATGTCTTGAAACGATGAGATGGGCCGAAACTTGATCTTTGCATTGATCGGAATCTGGCCAGCAAGATCGAGATGATAGTCAGCGACGTTCGCGATGACCGGGTAGCCGCCGGTGAGCGGATGATCTGCCAGGAAGAGCACCGGTTGTCCGCTATGCGGAACCTGGATAGCGCCCACGGCCGTGCCTTCGCTTGGTAATTCCTGAGTGTCGCGACGCTCGATGGGATCTTCCGCAGCCAACCGGATGCCAACGCGGTTCGACTGCGGCGTGACTTGCCAAACTTGCTGAAAAAGACTGGCAAGACCTTTTGTCGTAAACCAGTCCGTTCGTGGACCAAGCACGACGTCGAGCGTCACCACATCCTGCGAAGAGGGATATTCGAAAGGTGGCGCTTCATGAAGGACCACGGATCCCAGGCCATGTCTTTCGGATGAAATTGTCAGTATCTGGCCTGCTGTAACGGCGGGCGGCCCAACCAGGGCAAGCGTATCCGTCGATGCGCTTCCTAAAACCTTTTCCACTTCAAAGCCGCCGCGCACCGCGATGTACGACCGCATGCCGCTGCTCGCCGGACCAAGCTTTATGGTGTCCCCCGGTTCAACTGCTATTGGACGATAAGGTGGCATCGAAAGACGATGACCGGATTCATCAGTGATCTCGACCGAGCAGGGCGCACCAGTTACTGTCATCAACGCCCGGCAGTTTGCCTGCAAGGCGATGCCACCCATGGTGACTTCAAGACATGCAAGGCCGGTGGGATTGCCTACAATCCGGTTGGCAGTTCTAAGAGCGCCCTGATCCAAGGCTCCCGATGCCGATACCCCCTGGCCTGTCATTCCAAAGCGGCCAAGATCTTGAAACAGCGCAGGCATTGGCGCGGCAAGCACCTCGAAAGAGGCGATCTTCTCGATGTGGGTGGCCGTAGAGGCAGATGGATCGGTAACGGAAAGAGCTCTTCCGTAGGTAATTTTCTTGTCGCCATGTTCGGCGATATCGTAAAAGCGCACCTTATAGCCCGGCTGGAAGAGCGCAGGCGGATCGCGCGACAGATCCCACATCTTAACTGGAGTCGTCCCGATGATTTGCCATCCTCCGGGACTTGCTTGCGGATAAACGCCGCTGAAGGCGCCGGCAAGTGCGACGGCCCCTGCCGGGATGCGGGTGCGCGGCGTCTTGCGTCGTGGCACGTGAAGGGCTTCGTTTCCGCCGATCAGATAACCGAAGCCAGGCGCAAAGCCGCAGAAGGCAACCGTGAATTCGCTTTCCGTGTGAAGACGGATCACCTCCTCGATGCTGAGGCCCGTCAGCTCAGCGACATCGACCAGATCTTCCCCGTCATATCGAACCGGAATCTCAACCACGATGCTTGACGCCTTGGCGCTATGGGCCAAGTCTCTCTTTTGGATTTCGCGGGCAATGTCTTGAGGCGTCGTTTCCTGAGGCTGGTAGCGGATCATGATCGTACGAGCCGCAGGAACGAGTTCACGAATGCCCGGCACCGGGTTTGCCTCAAGGGAAGCAAAAAGCGCCAATGTCTGATCAAGATCGGCCAACTCTACCAGCATTGTCGTCAAGCTTACGGGCAGGAAACGCATGTCCAAGCTCACAGAAAGGAAAGAATATTAGGTTGTCTGTCATCGCCGGCGGTCAGTGGCGTTAAAGCCAAAGCGGGGAACGCGGCGGCAGCGAGTTTAGCCACTCGAATGCTGGATGGGAGTCTATTGGTACGAAGATGGTGGCCTCGGCTCATGATCGCCCCCGGTGGCTGTCATACGTAAATGAATGGACGGCGATCCCTTCCGCTTCGAAGAGCCGTCGAATCTCACGCGCTATCGCGACTGCGCTCGGGCTGTCGCCGTGCACGCAGATGGACTGCGCTTCGATGCGCACAATAGAACCGTCAACTGCTTCAAGCGTCCCTTCCTTTGCCAGCCTCAGCATGCGATGCGCGATCTGAGTAGGATCGTGCAGGACGGCGCCTTCCAGCCGCCGAGATAAAAGTTGCCCGTCGGGGGTATAGGCGCGGTCGGCAAAGGCTTCTGCGATAACTGAAAGGCCGGATGAACGGGCGAGATCCAGGATCGGCGAGCCTGCCAAACCCATGAGGATCAAAGAAGGATCGATGGCTTTGATACCGTCGATCACGGCTTGCCCCTGAACGGGATCATGGGCGATGCGATTATAGAGCGCGCCGTGCGGCTTCACATAGGTCACCTTCGTTCCGGCCGCAGCAGCGATGCCCTGTAAGGCACCAATCTGATAGATGACATCGGCGACCAGGTCGTCTCTTGCGACATCCATATCGCGCCGGCCAAAACCTCCGTGGTCAGGATAGGAAACATGCGCGCCGACGGCTACGCCATTTTTGGCAGCTGCCCGGACCGTTGAAAGAATGCCCCTGGGATCGCCGGCATGGAAGCCGCAGGCAACATTTGCACTGGAGACGATCTCAAGCATAGCTTCGTCATCGCCCATGGTCCAGGCGCCGAAGCTTTCGCCGAGATCGCTGTTCAAATCGATTGACGTCATGGTCATTCTCCTCACGGGCTCAAAAATGCAAAGATCGGTCCGATGGACTTATAGCCCATATACCAGGTAACGCCGCAGGCCAGGATGCCGAGCACCAGGAGCCACGTCGGGTAACGATAGCCGCCCATCAAATCGGATCTTGCCCATGCGGCATACATGAAGATGCTAAGCCCGATCGGCAAAACAAGTCCGTTCAGTCCGCCCACGAATACCAGCATTGCAGCCGGTGGTGTTGTGATGATCACGAATGCCAGAAGCGAAACGGCTATGAACCCAACCGTTGCAAGATTTCTGGCTCGTTCGGACAGATCGCTCTTGAAGGCCGTGAGAAACGACACCGACGTGTAGGCGGCGCCAATGATACTTGTCATGGCGGAAGCGAGGAGAACTGCGCCGAAGAGACGAAGGCCGATCTGTCCAGAACTTGCCTGAAAGGCCTGTGCTGCTGGATTGGCGCCCTTGCCGGATACATCGATGACAAGGCCGCTTGCGACAACGCCGAGAACTGCCAGAAACAAAATGTAGCGCATGACGCCGGTGACCGCGATGCCCGTAAACGCGGCTTGGTTTACGGCGGAGAGATTTTCGACGCCAACCGTTCCTTTATCAAGCAAGCGATGGGCGCCCGCATAGGTGATATAACCGCCAACCGTACCGCCGACGATGGTAGTGATCGTGGCAAAATCGATGTTGTCTGGAATAACTGTCTGGCGCAGAGCTTCGGCGACCGGCGGGCCGGCCGCAAAACATGCGTAAGCAACCAATGCGAGCTTGACGATGCCGGCGACAAGCACGACACGATCCATTGCGATCCCGGCCCGTCGTGAAAGGAAAATTGCAATGGCTGCGAGAGCGGCTATCGACCCGCCGAGCTTGGGGTTCATATCCAGCATCGCATTGAAACCGAGTCCAGCGCCACCGATATTGCCGATATTGAAGAAAAGACCCCCAACAATGACGAGGATCGCTAATAGGTAGCCTGAGCCTGGGATGGCTGCATTCGCAATATCGGAAGCCCGCATTTTTGTGACGGCGACGATGCGCCAGATATTGGCCTGGACGATGAAGTCGATGATCACTGATGCCAATATGCCGAATGCAAAGGCTGCGCCGAGCTTGGCGGTAAAGGTTGCCGTTTGCGTGATGAAGCCGGGCCCAACGGCCGACATCGCCATCAAAAGAATGGCTGCCAGAAGCGCCTGACGCCGAACAGATTTCGTCGTCTGAGGCTGGGATGGATCTGCTGCTGCGTTTGATTGCTGTTCCACTGTGACATCTCCGTTTTTGTCTTCGCCCCTTGAAGGGGGATGTCTTGGAAATCAGCGTCTAACTGTTTTACATTTCTGTCAAGATTGTTGAACAATATTTTTCAAGTTGCTGGGGCTAGGCGGTTTTAACTCCTTCCCTGCGACCATTCGAAACCAGATCGCGAAATGCCTCGACCCATTGATTTTCAAGAGGAAAGCTGCGCAATCATAGGCCGATGCGCTTGAGGAGATAGCGCCAAGGAAAAAGGATCGATGGAGGCAACGCCTGCTTCAGATCTTTCATGAGGATCAATGTCGAAGCAGGACGAAAATCTAACCTTGCCACACCGACTGGCACAGAGCATTCGAAATCAGTTGATCGCGGGCGTGTTAAAGCCCGGACAAAAACTCTCGGAAGCGTCCTTGGCTGACAGCTTCAATGTGTCTCGCAACTCCCTGCGCGAGGCCTTTCGCCTTCTGACCAAGGACGGGCTTTTACGCTATGAGCCGAACCGCGGCGTCTTCGTTGCCGTGCCTGACATTGCGTCGATTATCGACATCTATCGCGTACGTCGGATGATCGAATGCAAAGCGCTGGAAGATGGCCACCCAAAGCATCCCGCACTCGCAAAGATGCGGCGGGCCGTCGAGAAGGCTTTCGCATGTCGTGACGAAGGCAATTGGATTGGCGTTGGCAGTGCCAACATGGAATTTCATGCCGCGATCGTGGAACTCGCCGACAGCAGCAGATTGGATGCTTTCTATGCACAGATCGCCGCTGAACTCAGGCTTAGCTTCGGATTGTTGGACAATCCTGAATTGCTGCACTCACCCTATCTTGATCTAAACCGGGAAATCGTCGGGCTGCTGGAAGCAGGCCGACCGAAGGATGCAGCACGAATGCTGAGCGATTATCTCGATCGATCCGAGCGGACTGTTCTGGCTGCTTTTTCCCGCACTGTGCAAGCGCAGGCGTAAACCCCGGCACCGTAACTGCCTCAACCTATGAATTGCGTAATTGAACGCCGGTGTCGTTAAAAACGCTGGGCGTGTCGTAATCTCTAGGGTCCATCGGGCGACGACGTGGTTTGCTGTGATCCGATGACGATATTGACGATACTGCAACGCTGAGGCGCTGCTACTGGCCTGCCCGCGACGCGTAAAGGTGTTGTGCAGCGGGAGTGATGTCATATCTGTCCGCGGAGGAGCGGACATATGAAGCTCAACCAAGAGGAGATGGATATGAGCAAGAACAGAGGCGTTGTCTATTTGCGACCCGGAAAGGTCGAGGTGAGGGACATTGATGATCCCAAACTCGAAGCGCCGGATGGCCGTCGCATCGACCACGGTGTCATTCTGAAAGTTATTTCCACCAACATTTGCGGCTCCGATCAGCACATGGTGCGCGGCCGTACGACCGCCATGCCCGGCCTTGTCCTCGGTCATGAAATAACCGGTGAGGTTATCGAAAAGGGCTCAGACGTCGAAATGCTTGACGTCGGCGACATCGTCTCCGTCCCATTCAATGTTGCTTGCGGGCGTTGCCTCTGCTGCAAGGCACAGGACACCGGCGTTTGCCTTACCGTCAATCCCTCTCGTGCCGGCGGCGCTTATGGCTATGTTGATATGGGCGGATGGATCGGCGGCCAAGCGCGCTACGTGATGGTCCCTTATGCAGACTTCAACTTGTTGAAGTTTCCTGACAGGGACAAGGCAATGGCAAAGATCCGTGATCTTACCATGCTCTCCGATATCCTGCCCACGGGCTTCCATGGCGCCGTTCGCGCCGGCGTGGGCGTCGGATCGACGGTCTACGTTGCTGGCGCAGGTCCCGTCGGTTTGGCGGCTGCCGCTTCCGCACGCATCCTTGGTGCGGCCGTCGTCATGATCGGTGACTTCAATAAGGATCGTTTGGCCCATGCGGCCAAGGTTGGGTTTGAACCCATCGATCTGTCGAAAAGCGATCGACTGGGCGACATGATTGCCGAGGTTGTCGGAACAAATGAGGTTGACAGTGCCATCGATGCTGTGGGCTTTGAGGCTCGCGGCCACTCCGGCGGCGAACAGCCGGCCATCGTTCTCAATCAAATGATGGAGATTACCCGCGCTGCGGGTTCGATCGGTATTCCCGGGCTCTATGTAACCGAAGACCCAGGCGGCGTGGACGATGCGGCCAAGCAAGGCAGCCTCTCATTGCGCTTTGGCCTTGGCTGGGCGAAAGCGCAATCCTTCCACACGGGCCAGACCCCAGTGTTGAAATATAACCGTCAGCTGATGCAGGCGATCTTGCATGATCGTCTGCCGATTGCCGATATCGTCAATGCCAAGATCATCCCGCTCGACGAGGCCGTGCAGGGCTACGAGAGCTTCGATCAGGGCGTTGCCACCAAATTCGTGCTCGATCCGCATGGCGATCTGACGAAAGCTGCCTGACAAGAGATGAAAGCCGCGTCTGCCTAAAAAGGCGCGGCTTTCACGATCGCATGCCCCATGGATATCCCGAAGACGAACCGCGCATCAACCTGCGCGAATTGATCTTCGCCAGACAAGTTCCGCCTGAAGCTTGATGTTGGAGATGGGATCAACATCTTCCATCTGAAGCCATTCGACGGCATGTCCGGCAATCAACTCGACGGGTTGAGCGAATGTCGTCAATTGATATGAGCCCCATGAGGCTTGTTCAATATCGTCGAAGCCGGCGATGCATAATTGTTCTGGAATAGACAAGCCAAATGCCATGCGTGCTTCATCCATGAAGCCGCAGGCTAGAAGATCGCTCGCACAGAAAACGCCGTCGGGACGATTGTCCATCGTCAGAAAGCGCTGGGCGAGAACCCGTCCCGACTGGTAGCTGGTCGCGCCGTAGCGCATGCAATATGCCTCGAGGCCAAACCGTGCAGCGGCAGCAAGGAAGCCTTCTTCACGGGCCATGAGGCTCGCTGTTCCTGCTTCCGAATTTGCAAAGCCCACGCGGCGGCAGCCCGCCCGCGCGAAAGCCGTGCAGATCCGTTCGGCTGCCTCTGCATCGTTGAGATTTATCCGCAACGGTCCGTCCAGCTCGTCATCGCGATTGATCAGCACGAGACGCTGACCGCTGCGCAGGCATAGTTCGACAATCGAGCGGTCCGGCATGCCGGACAATACGATCGAAGCATCGGCCCGATAATGAATGGCCTGCTTCAAAGCATGGCCAACGCTCTCGTCGGAGCGATCGGTATTGACAAGCATGGCGATCTTGCCGGCGATTTGCAGTTTCTGCGTCAGCGCTTTCAACAGGGCCGCACGGTAAGGCGTCGCAACCTCAGAGACGACAAGACAAACAATCCCGCTTTCCTTTAGCATCAAGCCGCGAGCTAGGTGATTGACGTGATAGCCTAAAGATTCAGCGGCTTCGATGACCTTCTGGCGGGTTTCCGGAGCAACGCTGGCGCCAGGCGTGAAGGTACGCGAGACGGCCGATCTTGAAACGCCTGCCCGTTGGGCGACCTGCTGAGCGCTGACGAAGTCTCTCTTTGAGGCCACGATCTTGTCTCCCACTCCCATTGGCATGATGTGCAATGGCGTGCACATATTTCTGTCATGCAGCGCGATTATATGACTTCAATGAATGTTAGATAACAACACTGAATATCTTCCACATGCTGCACAGCCTTGCAATCCGTCGCTTTATGACGTTTGCGGGCCTGCAATAAGATCCTCAACATCACCTCGAAAGAAGAACCGGCACGACACGATCCGCGCGCTAGCTTTCTTCGCTTCGAGCTTTTTCAATCAGGCTGTTTGACAAGATGGATTCGAAATTTTCTGACGACCTTAAATTGCGTTTCACTCTGGCGGAGACGATGGCGAAGGTAGCAGGTGCGCTTGCGCTCGATTACTTTCAGCGTCGTGACACTCTCATTATTGAAGAAAAGCGCAATCCTCAGGACGTCGTCTCCGATGCGGATCGAAATGTCGAGAAACTGATCCGCGAGCACATTCACCGCGAATGTTCGCAAGACGGTATCCTTGGCGAAGAGTACGGGCTTGAAGCCGGTTCCTCCGGCTTCGTCTGGGTCATCGATCCGATCGATGGGACAAGCCCTTTCGTCAACGGTATGCCAAGCTGGTGCGTTTCGATCGGCCTCGTTTTCGACGGCGAGCCTGTGCTTGGCATTATCAACGCGCCCGTCCTCGGCGAAACCTATCGTGCAACAAAAGGTGAGGGCGCATTCCTCAATGATCGTCGCCTCGCCATGACGCCGACGCGAACGGTCCAGAACGGCGTGACCGGGATCGGCGCCAACGGAAGCGTATCACCTGCGTTGATGGGGAAGATTGTGGAAACTCTGCTGGAAAAGGGGGGTAGCTTTGTCCGTAATGGATCCGGAGCTTTGATGCTCGCCTATGTCGCTGCGGACCGGCTGGTCGGATATTACGAGCCTTACATGCACGCTTGGGATTGCATCGCCGCCTATTGTATCATCGCTGAGGCTGGCGGCACTTGCAGACCTTTCCCGACAGAAGGCGAAGCCTTTTTGAAAGGCGCGCCTGTACTTGCCGCAGGGCCAGGCGCGCTTAATGACTTAGAGGACTTGGCGAGCCTTTAACGGCGACAGGAAGCAATCAGACATGTTCAAGTTATGCACAGCCTTGCAAAAGTGAGCATTGGCTGATTAAACAGACGCGCGGGCTGGGATGGAGCTTTGCGTCTGCGTGAGACCCGCAAACGGCGATGGGAGGAAAATGCCGATGAAAAACATGTTCTTACGAGCTAGCGCTGCGTTTGCTCTCTTCAGTTCGGCAATTCCGGCCTTTGCGGCAACAGAGCTTCAATGGTGGCATGCCATGTCGGGCGCCAACAATGAGGTGGTGGAGCAGCTTGCCAAGGAATTCAACGAGAGCCAGAGCGACTACAAGGTCGTCCCAGTTTTCAAAGGGACCTATCCGGAAACCCTGAATGCCGGGATCGCAGCATTTCGGTCAAAGCAGGCGCCGGCGATTCTCCAGGTATTTGACGCCGGCAGCGGCGTGATGATGGGTGCCAAGGGCGCCATAATGCCGGTTGCAGACGTCCTGAAAAAGGGCGGATACACCTTCGACAAGGCTCAATATCTGCCAGGGATCGTCTCCTATTATTCGACCGCAGATGGCACGATGCTGTCCTTCCCTTATAACTCATCCTCTCCAATCCTTTATTACAACAAGGATATCTTCAGCAAAGCCGGTCTCGACCCGAATGCGGCGCCGAAGACCTGGCCTGAGATCTTCGAGGCCGCCAAGAAGATCAAGGCGAGTGGCGCCGCCTCTTGCGGTTTGACCTCCACTTGGCTGACATGGATCCAGACGGAAAATCTTGCTGCGTGGAACAACGTATCCTACGGGACCAACGCCAACGGTCTCGGCGGCACGGATGTTCAGTTGAAGGTCAATTCTCCGCTCTTCGTTCAGCACTTCCAGAGCCTTGCCGACCTCGCCAAGGATGGAACCTTCCGTTATGGCGGACGGACATCCGAGGCAAAACAGCTCTTTACCTCAGGCGAATGTGCGATCTTGACGGAATCATCTGGCGGACTGGGTGATATCATCAAATCCGGCATCAAATATGGGATTGGCCAGCTGCCTTACTATCCAGGCGAGGGCCGTCCGCAGAACACGATCCCTGGTGGGGCAAGCCTTTGGGTTTTCGCCGGCAAGAAAGATGAAGAATATAAAGGCATCGCCCAATTCTTCTCGTTCCTGTCGCAAACGAAGATCCAGGCGCGCTTGCATCAAGTGTCCGGCTACCTGCCGGTGACCGTTGCCGCTTATAACGAGACGAAGGCCTCTGGCTTCTACGATAAGAACCCTGGCCGTGAAACGCCGATCCTGCAAATGATGGGCAAGGCTCCAACTGACAATTCGAAGGGTGTGCGTCTCGTCAATCTTCCGCAAGTGCGTGACATCATGAACGAAGAGTATGAAGCGCTGCTCTCTGGCAAGGAAGATGCCAAGAAGGCTCTTGATCGTATTGTCGAGCGCGGTGATGCGGCCATCAAGGCTGCACAACGCTAAGGCACCTTCAACGCGTCCTGCGGCTACCGCGCAGGACGCCGGCCTCCGCGGAGGCCCATTTACCGATCAATGAAGGAGGTGGCCTTGCAGCGTGTCGTCTTTCCAAACAAGGTGCTTCCCTATTTTCTCGTCGCACCGCAGATTATTTTGACGGTGGTCTTTTTCTTCTGGCCCGCCAGCCAGGCGCTTTATCAATCCCTGCAAAGAGAAGATCCTTTCGGGCTGCAGAGCGGCTTCGTCGGTCTGGCCAATTTCTCTTTTGTGCTGAGCGACGAATCTTATCTTCACTCCCTGAAAGTGACCGCGGTGTTCAGCATCGCCACGGCACTGTTGTCTATGGTCGTAGCGCTGGCGCTCGCTATGGCGTCGGATAGGGTGGTGCGCGGACGCAATGTTTATCGAACCCTTCTGATTTGGCCCTATGCTGTCGCTCCGGCTGTTGCGGGCATGCTCTGGCTTTTCATGTTCAACCCGGCGATGGGCACGCTCGCCTATCTCTTGCGTCGCAACGGCGTCGCCTGGGATCCGCTGCTCGATGGAAACCAAGCCATGGGCTTGGTGATCGTCGCGGCGGCATGGAAGCAGATCAGCTACAACTTCCTGTTTTTCGTCGCCGGCTTGCAAGCGATCCCTAAATCCTTGATCGAGGCTGCGGCAATCGACGGCGCAAGAGGTGCGAGGCGGTTTTGGACCATTATATTCCCGTTGCTCGCCCCAACGACCTTCTTTCTGCTCGTCGTCAACACCGTCTATGCCTGCTTCGACACGTTCGGCATCATTCATGCAGTAACGAGCGGCGGTCCCGCCAAAGCAACGGAAACCCTCGTTTACAAGGTCTACAATGACGGCTTCGTAAATCTTGATCTCGGCTCATCTGCTGCACAATCGGTCATCCTAATGATTCTTGTTGTCGGGTTGACAGCTGTGCAGTTCCGCTTTGTCGAGCGGCGCGTTCATTATGGGTGAGACTGGCATGATCGAAAACAGACCGCTTGCCAACCTCATCGGCCATCTGATGTTGATCCTCGGTATCATCATCGTGGCTTTTCCGATCTACTACACTTTTGTTGCCTCGACACTGCCATCGGATCAGATCCTACGCCCGCCTATCCCGTTGCTGCCAGGCAGTCACTTCGCTGAAAACTACGCCGGCGCGCTATCGGGTGGTGTTGAGAAAGTGGTGGGTGTCAGCCTAGAGCGAATGTTGTTCAACAGCTTCGTCGTGGCGATGGTCATCGCATGCGGCAAGATTTTCATCTCGTTCCTGTCCGCCTATGCCGTTGTCTTCTTTCGGTTTCCTCTGCGGATGGTCTTTTTTTGGATGATCTTTGTCACGCTGATGCTGCCGGTGGAAGTGCGCATTCTCCCGACATACAAGGTGATCGTCGACCTTGGGCTGATCGATACCTATGCGGGCCTGACCTTGCCATTGATGGCGTCCGCAACGGCGACCTTCCTGTTTCGGCAATTCTTTTTGACGATCCCAGGTGAGTTGCTTGAGGCGGCGCGCATCGATAATGCCGGGCCGTTCCGCTTCCTGCGCGATATTCTTTTGCCCTTGTCGCGCACCAACATAGCGGCGCTTTTCGTCATCCTGTTTATCTATGGTTGGACGCAGTATTTGTGGCCGCTCCTCGTGACCAACGATGCGAAAATGTCCACCATCATTATCGGCTTGCGGAAGATGGTCGATTTCACCGACGCGTCGACGCCGTGGAACTATGTCATGGTCACGGCGATCTTAGCGATCATCCCGCCGATCATCGTTGTGGTGTTGATGCAGCGCTGGTTCGTCAAGGGCCTTGTGGAGACTGAAAAATAATGGCGAACATTGTTCTTAAAGAGGTCCGTAAAACCTATGCGGGTTCTCTCGAAACGATCAAAGGCGTTTCTCTCGATATTGCCGATGGTGAGTTTCTGGTTCTTGTCGGTCCTTCCGGTTGCGGCAAATCCACGCTGCTGCGCATGATTGCGGGCCTTGAAACCATTACCGGCGGCGAGATTTCAATTGGGGGACGGGTGGTCAATCGCCTCGAGCCGTCGGAGCGCGATATCGCCATGGTTTTCCAGAATTATGCGCTTTATCCGCACATGACGGTTCGACAGAACCTGGCCTATGGCCTCAAGAACCGCAAGACGCCGGAGGCCGTCATCAACGAACGGATCGCCAAGGCGGCGCGGACCTTGGAGATCGAGCAATTTCTTGAACGTAAGCCGCGACAACTATCCGGTGGTCAGCGGCANCCTGGCCTATGGCCTCAAGAACCGCAAGACGCCGGAGGCCGTCATCAACGAACGGATCGCCAAGGCGGCGCGGACCTTGGAGATCGAGCAATTTCTTGAACGTAAGCCGCGACAACTATCCGGTGGTCAGCGGCAACGCGTGGCCATGGGGCGTGCGATCGTGCGCGAACCGGCTGCCTTTCTGTTCGACGAACCACTATCCAATCTGGATGCAAAACTGCGCGTCCAGATGCGCGTCGAAATCAAGCGCCTCCAACGGGCGCTTGCAACGACCAGCGTCTACGTCACGCATGATCAGATGGAGGCCATGACGCTGGCCGATCGGCTGGTGGTCTTGAATGCGGGGCAAGTCGAGCAGGTCGGCACGCCGATCGATCTCTATGAAAAACCGGCCTCTACGTTCGTGGCAACCTTCATCGGGTCTCCCTCCATGAACTTGCTCGATCTCAAGCGTGGCGGTTTTAGTTGTGAAAGTCTGGCTGGAACGGCTTCAGCCTCCACGATCGGGATCCGTCCGGAAGATATCGTAATGGCAACGGAAACCGGCAGCTCGGCATTTTCAGCGGATGTGAATGTCGGTGCTGTGGAGCTGGTTGGCGCGGAGAGCTATGTCTACGGTTCATTGCCTGGTGGCCAGGATCTCGTCTTTAGGGTGCCTGGTCGCAGCGCCATGGAGATCGGCAAGACGGTCGCCGTCAGTGCCACTGCCGAGAAAATCCACGCCTTCGATGCTGACGGCAAAAGGATAGGCTGAGCGCGGTTGCTCAGCCTGCTTATCATGTCATCCGATCAGAAAGCGTTGACGCGCTTCACTTAAAGACTTTCTCCAGAAACGCCGCGAAGGACGGGCGCCACACGTCCATCTCGTGCTGAAGATCAGGATACTCGTGATATTCATGCTTGATCTTCTTCTCATCGAGGATCGCTTTAAGACCGGCAATATCCTTGCCTGTCGTTTGATCCTTGGTTCCGACGGTAACGGTGAAGTTGCGTAGGGCTTTGTTGATTTTTTCCGGATTGTTCAAGGCCTCATCTACCGCCTTGTTCGGTACTGTCGTAGTGGATACACCACTGAAAGTTGCTACCCAGGCAAAGGTGCCGAGATGGGAAAGGCCCGAGACCAGAGCCTGATAGCCGCCTTGAGAAAGGCCTACAATCGCACGGCCATCTGCATCGTCTCGAACGCGATAATGTGCTTTCATGTAGGGGATGAGATCTTCTAGGAGCTCGCGATCGGCTGCGGCGGCATTGAGGGGATAAAAGTCTTTGCGGCGCGTCGCACCTGGAAAGTTTTCTGCAATTGCATCGGGAATATCGGTTTCCGTGTCAGGGATCACGACGATCATTGGATCGATCTTCTTTTCGGCGAGAAGATTGTCGAGAATTTGTGGCGCACGTCCCTGCGTGACCCATGATGCAACCGTGTCGCCGAACCCATGATAAAGATAAAGAACCGGTAGCCGCTGAGACGCCTTATCGTAACCCGGCGGGGTATAGACATACATTTGCCGCTCGGAATTCAACGCCTTGGAGTGAAGCGTCACGAATCTTAAGTCGCCGTGCGGGACATTCCTAACATCGAGTATGCTGCCAGGCACGAGGATCAGGCTCGTGTTGACCTGACGCTGCGGCTTCGGTGCGTTGGTGCCGGTGTCGATGCTGCGAAAGCCATCGATATTGAAGTAATATTCATAGAGGTTCGGCTTTTGCGGATCCGTCTTCACCAGCCAAACACCGTCCTGATTGCGCTCCATGGGGATTGGTTTCCCAAGCCCCAGGGTCACTGAGACGCTTTTTGCGGAGGGCGCGTAAAGACGGAAGGTGATGGAGCCATCTTTCTCGACCGATGTTACATATTTGCTCAGGGGTTGATCGGCGGGCGGTGAGGCGGGAGCCTCCTGAGCGATTGCCGGAAACGCTGCTAAAACAAGGCCTGCTGCAATCAAAGGTAACCAAGACGACATCAACTTCCTCCCTAGGTGATAAAATGCACCCTACCTACATAAATTCCTGGTGCTCTTTGTCCATAAGGAATGACGGGTCTTTGACCGTTGAGTTTGGCTTCTCGGGCAAAGGCACACGTGAGAAAGCGCCTTTTCGGATCGTCTGGAAACATATCGCCTTGTAGGAGGTTTTGGATCAACTGAACCGAAAGGAGCCATTGCATGGCAGGTACCGAGTTCGATTTGCAGCGCTTCAAGACTGCACAAGAGCCCGTTTTCGAGACAGCCCTGTCTGAATTGCGGCAAGGGCAAAAGCGCAGTCATTGGATCTGGTTTATCTTTCCGCAGCTGCGCGGATTGGGTCGCTCGCCGACAGCTCAGTTTTACGGACTGAGTTCGTTGGCTGAAGCAAGCGCCTATCTTGAAGATCCCCTTCTGAAAGAGCGCCTTGATGTCGCGACGTCCGCCGTTCTCGGGCACAAGAATATGTCGGCGTTAGACATACTCGGCTCGCCGGACGATCTGAAGTTTCGCTCGTCAATGACGTTGTTCAACGAAGCCTCGGGGCATGCAAATCCATTATTTCAGGAGGCCCTTGAACAGTTCTTCGACGGCATGCCGGATGAGCGGACACGAGAGCTTTTGAAACGTCTTTAGTGTCTCCAAAGCACTGTACATGCGCTGGGGAGGCGCGTAGCGGATGCGCCTCCATCACTTTATCCAATGTGAGGTCGTTTATTTTCTCGGGACAAAGGCCTCTGGTTTTCGCAGCGCCAAAGTGACGAAGAAACCGGTGGCCGCCATCGCACTACCGATGAGGAACACAGTGGTGTAGCCGGTGCGATCAGCCAAGAGCCCGGCCAGTGGGCCGGTTAGGCCATAGGCCAAATCTTGGAAGGCTGAAAACGCCCCAAGAGCAGTGCCACGCAGAGCTGCCGGAACAACGTGAACAACCTCGCGCCCCATCGCCGGGAAGATCATTGAGCACCCAAGGCCCGTCATGAAAGCGCCAGCAAATGCTGTTGCAGGATTGGGTGCTGTTGCGATCAATATTTGACCCAAAGCTTCGACAGCAAGCGAAACGGATGCTATGGCCACACCACCAAAGCGATCCGGAAGATGTCCAAAAAGCAGACGGACGAGGACGAAACCGCAACCAAACGCGCTAAGGCCCAATCCTGCATTGCTCCATCCGAGATCGAAGAAATAGAGCGTGAAAAACGATCCGATGGCAGCAAATCCAACTCCTTGCATGAAAATGATCAAACTATAGCCCCAGATCGGACCAATGACTGAAGCAAGAGGTGATCGCTCGTGAACGTGCGAATTGGCAGTCGTGTAAGGAAGCTTGCGGATGGCGATTAATCCCAGCAGCGGCAATGCTGCCCCGAGCGCCATTGCACCTTCGAAACCGAGATGCTCGAAAGTCAGTAGCCCAATCGGCCCTCCAAGTCCAAGGGCCCCATAGATCGCAGTGCCAACCAGCGCCAAGACACGGCCGGATCGTGCAGGCCCGACAAGGCTGACGCCCCAGGTTATGACGCCTACCGCAACGAGGCTCTCACCCACTCCAATAATCAACCGTCCGGAGACGAGAATCGTAAAGGCAGCCGCCGGCCGAAGCAGGGGTATGCCGCTCCACAGTGAGATACATGTCCCCGCAACGTAAAGGAACAGGCCGCGATAAACCGTATGTTTTGCACCTTTTGTATCTACAAGCCGGCCAGCATAGGCGCGCGTGAAGATCGTCCCGATAAAAGCAATTCCAACGGCTAGCCCGGCCCAACCATTTGACAGGCCAAGCTTCTCGTTTGCGAAAACGGGAACGACGGGAAGGGCCGTCGCAACACAGAGATATGAGATGAATAAGATCCCGATGAGCAGAAAAAGTTGGCTCTGTTTGGGATCATCAGTAAGACGGAAAGCCATGATAACCTCTTGGCGGTTTCCTCGTCCGACGGGCACAAAAAAACGCACTCCGACCGGCGAGGATCGATAAGTGCGTTGCTTGACGTCAAACGCTTACGGCCAGCTTCCTGGCATGACGGTTGATTAGTGTAATAAGCTCGGGCGGTCAAGGTCGACGTGCGGGTTCTTAACCCAGCTCATGGGTCTGCATTTGCTGACATTAAGTCAGTAGATCAGCTGAAGTTATGATAGGCAGCGATCACCGCTGCAAGTTGATCTGCATCCATGGCCACGGATTGCGCGTGCGTGAAGGCGTGGACCTGCGTGCTTGAAAGGGACAGGATATCGATTGTCGATAGACCGGATATTGCAGCGGCATTTATCGAGGCAATCTCGGCTGTGGTGAATGTCGCAATATCCGCTGTGGACAACGCCCTTATCCCAGCGACGGTCATAGCGCTGATTTGGAGACTGCTGAGTGCGTTGATTTGTAGGGTCGATAAGGCTTCGACCTGTAGCGGTGTGAGCGAAGCAATCTGGTTTGTTTGCAGCGCGATGATCTGGTCGGTGGAAAGAGCTGCAATGCCTGATGAGGATAGGCCGGCTATAGCAGCGCTGCTGATTGCCGCGATCTGGTCTGTGGAAATGGCCG
>NZ_JBBBVQ010000012.1:0-181937 GCF_037199735.1 Oryzifoliimicrobium ureilyticum
CGTTTCTCTTTCTTCTCATCTTCAATTGTCAAAAAACAGACCAGTAATCCCAGTCAATCCGTCTCCAACAAGTCCCAGCTCAAAAGCCAAAACCCGCACAATCAGCAATCCAGCCAATCAAAGGAAACCAGAAACAAAGGCAACAACCGCTTGCAGCGCCCGCCGCCCTCGTCAGTGAGCGGGCTTATAGACCCCCCACAGCTCATCAGTCAACAGTCCAAGACAGAACAAAATCAATTTTCTCACAAGTCATTGATTATAAAAGATATATATCAGAATTATCGCCGAAGTCTCTAAATCTACGCTCGGGACTGGCCGTTTCGGGGCCGCGATGAGGAAGGTACTAAGCGCCTGTCCAGTAATAAAGCCGTATACTGCAAAACCCTCGCACACGCTTCTCCCCTCTCCCCCTCCATGGAGACTCCACCAACTGTCTCGATACTCGTCAGTGAGCCGGCGAGTGCACAACTGTGCACGAAAAGCGAATAGGCTTATGCCCGCCCTGACTTCTTCACATTCCAGTGGTTACAGGACGAACGGCCCGCGAAAGTTGGCAATGCTATGGACAAAGACGGCGACCTATTTGACTTGCCGGGCCAAAAGATGCACATCTTTGCGGCCTGCCAGCATAATAAGGCGGGATCCAACGAGGCGTATGAAGTGAAGCGATGACAACGGAGAAGATGATGATCCGCTCGCTCGGCAACGAGCCGCCGCTTCTTGCCGATGGCAGGCGAGCACCGGATCGCCGTGAAGTCTCGCTTCGCTGGCTCTGCGGAACATTTCTGACCGGCATTACCTCAAGCGTGTTGATGGGCGTTGCTCTGTTTGCTGCCCTAGACGGGCGCCAGCAACTTGCCATTCCCGCTGAGGCCTATGCCAATATCTCCCTGCCACACAGTGACAATACCAGCGTCGTTCGCGGCGGTCGTCTTGTGTCGGCGGCAATTGCTGCACGGCCGTCTGATCGCAAGATCATGGACGTTTCGACGGTCGTTCACGAAGGCGACAAAGAGATTGTCCGGCGCCAACCCTTTGCGCATGTGAAAATGATGCTGGCCGCCAATCACATCAGTACGGAAGATTATCCCGATTTCGATCCGCTCGCGATTTTCTCAGCCGACGAGCCGCAGCCCGCTCCTGCGGCACGTACCGGAACGATCTACGGCTCTGATGTGGAATCCGAAGTCAGTCTCAAGACGGTTCCTTATCCAACGACGAAAACCAATTTGAAAGTTGCGGCCGGAATGACGCTCGACGAGGTCGAGGAAAATGTTCGTTCCAACGGCTCCGTTCTGACCGATGGCACAAAGCAGGTGGCCGCGCTCTATTATGTGGACCCTGAGCGCTTCTCAAACAATGATACCGATGTCGACCTGACAGCAGGCCTGACGGCGCGCGTTCTCGAACAGAACATGACGGTATCCGCCCCCGAAGCGACATCGCCGCAGTCGGAAGAATTTGCCGATGACATCGTGCCGGTTCACGAAGATACAACCATCGTCAAAGCGATGATGGATGCCGGTTATCCGGAGCCACAGGCACGCGGCATGTCAAATTACCTGTCCCAGATCCTCGGCACCGAAAATGTGCAGAAGGGCGATGTCCTGCGCATGGGCATTCTCCAGCGTGGCGAGCAGGCGAAAATCATGCGCGCCAGCGTCTACCGCGATGCGCGCCATGTGGGAACGATCGCGATCGATGACACGGGCAAGTTCGTCTCTGCGCAGGAACCACCGCGTCTTGACGCGATCAACACGGCCTTCGACGATACCTCCCAATCGACACCGGCGAACCAAAACCTGCCACGTGTTTACGATGGCATTTATCGCGCAGCTCTTTCCTACGGCATGACCAAGGATATGACGGCGCTGATCATCAAGCTTCTGGCCAGCAACGTCGATTTCCAATCGCAATTGCGGCCCACTGATTATCTCGAAGCCTTCTTCTCGGTGGCGGATGCAAGCGGCAGAGCAAGTGAAGATTCCGAGCTTCTTTACGTCAATGCACGGTTCGGCGATACGGTAACGCGCTTTTACCGCTATCAGGATCCCGACGACGGTTCCATCGACTACTTCGACCCGGACGGAAAAAGCATCCGACAATTCCTGTTGCGCAACCCGCTTCCCAACGGTGTCTTCAAATCCGGCTTCGGTATGCGCCGTCACCCTATCCTCGGTTTTGCGCGCATGCATACAGGCGTCGACTGGGCAGCGCCGCGCGGCTCGGCTATCATCGCAGCCGGCAACGGCGTTGTCGAAAAAGCAGGCTGGGATTCCGGCGGTTACGGTAACCAGACGATCATTCGTCACGCTAACGGCTATGAATCCTCTTATAACCATCAAAGCGCCATTGCGAAGGGTGTTGTTCCCGGCGCGAAAATACGACAGGGCCAAGTAATCGGCTGGGTCGGCACGACAGGTGAATCGACTGGTCCGCATCTGCATTACGAACTTCTGGTCAACGGTACACGCGTCGACCCGCTTCGCATTCGCCTGCCCGGCGGCAAGTCCTTGACCGGCGATGCGCTCGCCAAGTTCGAGACCGAGCGCAAGCGCATCGACACATTGTTAGGCACCGCCGAAGCCGATCAAGTCGCCAGCAAGTAGATAAATTCCGCAAAAAGCGCGTATAACGTCTAAAATACCCCAAAAACTACGGGTTATTTTTTGCAAGCCTCATATTCGTGAAATCTTCGTTAAGATCGTACCAAGTGATTCGACATCGATTGCTAAATGATTTGGCGAGGCGGAATGGAATCGAGTGAGGCAATTGAACGCTGGGCGCTATGCAGGGCGCAGGAGATTCTCCATAAAGAAGGTTATCTTCTGATGGATGCCGCTCAGGCTTTGGATAAGAAGCGCACGCAATCGAATGCGTATTTGCTGCGCAATGCGATTGTGCGCTCTCTTATGGAGGCGGCGTCCGGTCCTAAGCTCGAAATATCGAGCGAAAGCCACTAACAAGCAACGCGACCTAGCTGCATGCAATGCACTTAGCTACCTTTGTTCGCGTTCATCATTTCAAGCGTAAATGCCTGCGCCGGACAATCGATCCGGCAGCAGAACAAAGTATCTCGAACGCAAAAAGTAAGCGGGCCGAAACCCGCTCAGCTCTTGTTACGCCGCGACGCTGACGGAAGAAGGCCGACTGCGGAATAGCAAGCGATCACTTCCACTCGTTGCCTTGACCAGAGAGCCGTCGGCAATTTCCCCGCCGAGGATTTGCTCGGCCAGCGGGTCCTGCACGAACTTCTGGATCACACGCTTCAGCGGCCTTGCACCATAGATCGGGTCATAACCCTTGTTGGCGAGCCAGGCGCGCGCATCATCATCCAACTCAAGCGTGATCTTGCGATCCGCCAGGAGCTCGAGAAGCCGCCGCAACTGGATATCGACGATGGAGCCCATTTCCTCCCGCCGCAAGCGATGGAAGAGAATGATTTCGTCGATACGGTTCAAGAACTCTGGCCGGAAATGGGAGCGAACCACTTCCATGACCTGATCGCGAACCTTATCGCTATCCTCACCATCACCAAGCTGCGAAAGATATTCCGCGCCGAGGTTGGACGTCATGATGATCATGGTGTTGCGGAAATCCACAGTACGCCCTTGTCCATCCGTCAACCGGCCGTCATCCAGCACCTGAAGCAGAACATTGAACACGTCCGGATGCGCCTTTTCGATCTCATCGAACAGGATCACCTGGTACGGCCGACGACGAACCGCTTCGGTCAGCGAACCGCCTTCCTCATAGCCGACATAGCCGGGAGGCGCCCCGATCAGCCGGGCAACGGAGTGCTTCTCCATATATTCCGACATATCCATACGCACCATCGCCGTCTCGTCATCGAACAGGAAGCGAGCCAAGGCCTTGGTCAGTTCCGTTTTGCCGACGCCGGTCGGGCCGAGGAAGATGAACGAACCGATAGGCCGGTTTGGATCCTGAAGCCCCGCACGAGAGCGGCGGACTGCACGTGATACGGCCTGAACGGCATCACCCTGACCGACAACGGACTTCGCCAGTTCATCTTCCATCCGAAGCAGCTTGTCCCGCTCGCCTTCCAGCATCCGATCGACGGGTATCCCCGTCCAACGCGAGACAACATGGGCAATGTTATCCGCATGCACGACTTCCTGCACCATGGCGCTGCGATCGCCATCCTGCTTTTCAGCCTCGACAAGCTGCTTTTCAAGCGCAGGAATGACGCCGTAAGTCAGCTCGCCAGCCCGCTGGAATTCTCCCTTGCGCTGGGCGATAGCCAGTTCGTTACGAGCTTCGTCGAGCTGCTTTTTGAGGTCGGCGGCCAGACCGAGCTTCTGTTTTTCGGACTGCCAGCGCGCCGTCAGGGCATCGGCCTGTTCTTCGAGACCCGCCAGATCGCTTTCCAGCTTTTTCAAGCGGTCGCTGGACGCCTGATCGGTTTCCTTCTTCAAGGCCTCACGCTCGATCTTCAGCTGGATGATGCGACGATCAAGTTCGTCGAGTTCTTCCGGCTTGGAATCCACCTGCATACGAAGACGAGCCGCAGCTTCGTCAACGAGATCGATCGCCTTATCGGGCAAGAAACGGTCTGTAATATAGCGGTTCGATAACGTCGCGGCGGCAACAAGCGCCGAGTCGGCGATGCGAACCTTATGATGCTGCTCGTACTTCTCCTTCAGCCCGCGCAGGATTGAGATCGTATCTTCGACGGTCGGCTCATCAACGACCACAGGCTGAAAACGCCGGGCCAAAGCCGGATCTTTCTCGACGTGCTTGCGGTACTCATCCAGCGTGGTTGCGCCGACACAGTGCAATTCACCACGTGCCAAAGCAGGCTTCAGAAGGTTTGATGCATCCATAGCGCCATCGGCCTTGCCGGCACCAACAAGCGTGTGCATTTCGTCGATGAAAAGGATGATCTCGCCGTTCTCCGACTGCACTTCGTTCAGGACAGCCTTGAGCCGCTCCTCGAATTCACCGCGATATTTCGCACCCGCAATCAGCGCGCCCATGTCGAGCGCCATCAACTTCTTGTCCTTGAGCGATTCAGGCACGTCGCCGTTGACGATGCGCAGCGCGAGACCTTCGACGATCGCAGTCTTACCAACGCCGGGCTCACCGATGAGGACAGGGTTGTTCTTGGTGCGGCGCGACAGAACCTGGATGGTGCGGCGAATTTCATCGTCACGGCCAATAACCGGATCGAGTTTGCCCTCGCGTGCCTCCGCGGTCAGATCGCGCGCAAATTTCTTCAACGAATCAAAGCCTTGCTCGGCATTTGCCGAGTCAGCCGTGCGGCCCTTCCTGATGTCATTGATGACCTGGTTGAGAGCCTGCGGCGTGACGCCCGCATTCTTCAAAATCGACGCGGTCGCAGCCGTCGTCTCGATCGCCAGTGCCTGCAGCAGGCGTTCCACAGTGACAAAACTATCGCCTGCCTTCTTTGCCGCTTCCTCGGCAGTCGAGAAAACCTTCGCCAAAGGCTGTGCCAGATAGATCTGACCATTGCCACCGGACACCTTTGGCAGTTTGGCAAGGGCTGCATCATTAGCCAGACGCGCAGCCTTAGCATCACCGCCGGCGCGTTCGATGAGAGAGGCTGCCATGCCCTGCTCGTCGTCAAGCAGGACCTTCAGCACATGTTCTGGCGTAAATTGCTGATGACCCTGAGCGAGTGCGTAGGTTTGGGCCGATTGAACGAAGCCCCTCACTCTTTCGGAATACTTTTCGATATTCATATCTTAACCTCCTTGATCGCCCTGCCCGTCAAGGCACAGAACGATGATTGGGATCAGCCCCCTCTTCGAGGCAGGCCGCATGGATCGGCAGGTGCCTATCCATATTTCGATTAAGATATGGGGGAAAATCGAAGTCGTTTAAAGAGGATCTCATATGAAAAACGGCAGCTTCGAAAAGCCGCCGTTGTCTCACATCAAAATCAACCGCTGACGGTTAATGGGCGCCCGCAGCGGTCGCGATTCCGGAATTTGCCGCAGGCAGAAAGCGGGTAAGAAGGCTTGCCATTTCATCGTCACGCTGCTGGGCGCTTTTGCCTCCGAGCACAGCGGCAACAAGGCGTGTTCCGCCACGATTGACAGAGGTCACGAGATTGTAGCCGGCAGCCTTGGTATAACCGGTCTTGATGCCGTCGACGCCTTCATAGCTTCGCACCAGACGGTTGTGCCCTCGCAATTTCATGCCGCGAAACGTAATATAGCGCATCGAAAACATCTTGAACTCCGTGGGAAAATCCCGGGCGAGCGCAATACCAAGACGCGCCATGTCACGTGCTGTCGTGACCTGCGCTGGATCGGGAAGTCCTGTCGCATTGCGAAAGACTGTGCTCGTCATGCCGAGCCGACGCGCTTGCGCCGTCATCAGATCGCCAAATGCCGGCTCGCTGCCGCCCAGCTTTTCGGCAATGGCAGCCGCCGCATCGTTTGCAGAAAGCACCACCATGCCTTCGACTGCCTCGCGCACCGTTACCTCTTTACCAACACCGACACCAAGCTTGAATGGCTCTTTGCCATCCGCATTGGCCGATATCGGCAGCCGGTCATTCCAATTGAGCTTGCCATCCTTCAGCGCCGAAAATGCAAGATAAAGCGTCATCATCTTTGTGAGCGAGGCGGGGTAATGCAGCGTATCAGCGTCGGAAGCTTCCAGGACTTCACCCGTTGCTGCATTAACGACGATATGTGCTTCACTCGCAAAGGCAGAGGATACAGCAGCCATGAAAATCCCCAGCATCACGCAAACGCGAGGGAGGGCTTTCGAAAAAACTGTCATGGAAATTCCTGGACGAAGATGCAAATCGATAAAAAAAACCGGCTGCCTCAGAAAATGATGCAGCCGGTTTCGTGACTAAGCTTATTCAGAAGCGACGTCGGCAAGCGCCGGTTCGGACGCCTCACCTTCTTCGCTCCGGCGGGGACGACGCTGGCGCGGACCCGTCGAGCGGCGGCGCGTCTGACGCTCGCGCGGCTGTTCGCCAGCCTGATCTTCCATGACGACTTCCGCTGGGATGCCCGCAATATCAGGTTGGGGGCCGCTGCCATCAACGCTCGATGCCACAGCGGCTGGCGCCTCTTCCTTGGGAGCGGGCGCTGGACGATTTTCGTTGCGGCGTGTGCGGGCAGGACGCTCGCTGCTGGACTGGCGTGGCGCGCGTTCAGCAACGACCGGCGGCTGTTCGGCAGCCTCCTCTTCAGCCTGTGGTGCTACGGCAGGGGCAGCAACCTGACGAGGCTGCTCTTCCTGCTGGCGGCGCGGCTGATGGTCCTGTTGCCCACGATTTTCATCGCGGCGCGGCTGATGCTGCCCATTGCCGTTGTATTGGTGGCGCGGCGGCTGAACGACGACGACGTCATCGAGATCGCCCGCATCGAGATCGTCACCATCGCGGTCGATGTTTTCACGATCCTGATAATCGGAGCGCTCTTCCCGTTGGAAGCGTTCCTGCATCTGCGCCTGGGCGCTTGCAATGATGCGATTATAGTGTTCAGCGTGCTGTAAATAATTTTCCGCAATGACCCGATCGCCTGAGCTTTGCGCATCGCGCGCTAACTGGGCATATTTTTCGGCAATATGCTGCGCAGTACCGCGAATCTTCACGTCGGGGCCGGAGCTGTCGTAGGTCCGGGTCAGCGGATTACCGCCCTTGCGGTTAAAGTTATTATTGTTATTTCCGCCGTTATTATTGTTACCACGCCCTCGACCGCGCTTGTTCTGCTGTCCTGGCCTCATAGATCGTTCACCAATTTTCTGTTCGTGATGGAGTTTATTTTAAAGACCGCCCCGGCGGCCCAAATGCCTCCGGTCGTTCCTGTCGCAAGCATACTGCGCCTTCGCGCCGACCTGCCGCTTGATCTCAAGTCACTTTGACTGAATGCACGCATCAGGTTGTTTTCAACCTTTTTAACTCTCCAGAAGAGTTAGCCCCCGAGGTCAAGCAAGTAGAAAACGAATCTCCGTTTCCTCCCAGCCGCCCGATGCGTGACGGCAACCTATATTGCTTCCCACGGAAATCCAAGCCTTTTCTTCGCAATCGCAAAAAGTCCTATTTTGATGCCGAAACGGGTTCTGAACTCGTTGTGAAGATCAACACTCTATCGCGGCCGCCATAGTCTTTCGCTGCCTGCAAAAGCATAAAACCTTGATCGGAAAAGATTTGTGTTACTGCATCTTTCTGATCGTAACCGATTTCAAGTCCTATAAGGCCTCGAGGCTGCACGAAGCTTGCTGCGCCAGCGGCAATCTCTCTATAGGCATCGAGCCCATCCTGCCCGCCATCGAGCGCAGCTCGCGGATCATAACACCGCACTTCCGGCTCGAGATCGTCAACGACCCTGGAAGCGATATAGGGCGGATTTGAGACAATCGCGTCGAAGTGCCCTTCAATACCGTCAAACCAATTCGCGCATTGCGTATGAAAACGATCGGCAAGACCGTTGGTCTCAGCATTCGCCCGCGCGGTTTTAAGTGCATCCTCGGAAATATCGCTGCCGACCACAGTCGCATTGGGCAAAGCGCTCAAGAGAGCAAGCCCGATGGCACCAGTTCCAGCGCCCATGTCCAGGATATGGAGAGGACTAGCCGGACTTACAAGGTCGCGCAGGTGCGCAAGCACAGTTTCGACTAAGATTTCCGTATCGGCGCGTGGTTCGAGTGTTGCGGCGGAGAGTGAAAGGTTCAAACCGTAAAATTCACGCGCACCAAGAATGCGGTGAACCGGCTCGCGCAAAAGCCTGCGCTCCAGCGCAGCGGCGATTCGCGCTTCATCATCGCTGGACACTGCCGCCCCTTCATGGGTCAGCATTTCGGTGGCGGACAGTCCAAGCAACCCGGCAATGAGAAGACGCGCATCCAAAGCAGCGTGATCGATGCCGCCATGAGCCAGCTTTTGCCTAGCTTCAGCAAGACAGGATCCAATCGTATGTGTCTGAACGCTCACGCGTCAGAACCGAGGCTGGCAAGCTGGCTCGCCTGGTAATCGGCAATCAGCGCATTAACGACCTCGTCCATCTCGCCTTCGATCATCCGATCGAGCTTGTAGAGCGTGAGATTGATGCGGTGGTCGGTCACGCGGCCCTGCGGAAAGTTATAGGTCCTGATCCGCTCCGAGCGATCGCCTGAACCAACCTGGCTGCGGCGATCGGCCGACCGCTCGCTATCGATGCGCTGGCGCTCCGCGTCGTAGAGACGCGAGCGCAGGACGGCCATCGCCTTGGCGCGGTTCTGGTGCTGTGACTTTTCCGAACTCGTGACAACGATGCCTGTCGGCAAATGGGTGATGCGAACGGCGGAGTCGGTCGTGTTGACGTGCTGTCCGCCCGCACCTGAGGACCGCATCGTATCGATACGAATATCCTCCGGCTTGATCTCTATATCGATATCTTCCGCCTCGGGCAAAACAGCGACCGTTGCTGCGGAAGTGTGAATGCGTCCGCCAGATTCTGTTTCCGGTACACGTTGCACCCGGTGCACGCCGGATTCGAATTTCAACTTGGCAAAGACGCCGCGTCCGCTGATTGAGGCGATGATTTCCTTATATCCACCTGCTTCGCCTTCGCTGGCTGACAGAAGTTCGACCTTCCAGCCATTGGCAGCCGCGTAGCGCTCATACATTCGGAAGAGATCGCCGGCGAAAAGCGCAGCTTCGTTCCCGCCCGTTCCAGCGCGAATTTCTAAAATAGCGCTTTTTTCGTCGGCCGCATCCTTTGGCAACAGGGCAAGCTGGATCTCATGCTCCAGTTCCTCGATGCGCGCCTTGACGTCAGGCAGTTCCATTTCGGCGAGATCGCGCATTTCGCGATCCACACCGCGATCCTCCAACATGACCTCAAGATCGCCGCGCTCCGCCAAGACCTTTTCATAGGCGCGGATTTTCGCGACCACCGGCTGCAGTTCCGAATATTCGGCGGCAAGCTTAACATACACATCGGCTGCCGGTCCGGCAGACATTCGCGCTTCGATCTCGGCAAAACGACGCTCGAGCTCACGCATTTTTTCAACGGGAAGCTTCGCCACCCTTCACCCCGCTTTTTTCTTATTCGTATCATCCGCCCTGCAGCGGTCGTGTCTCGTTAGGAGGATGCAGAACCCATGTCAGGATGCGCAACTTTGCAAGACATATGGCAACTTATCCAAAGAAATCAGCTGCCGCTTAGAGAGGAATATTGTGACTATGGGCAAAATGCTCAAGGAGATGGCGCATCGGCTCCACAGCTTGCGTGTCGTTCAGAGCGTCTTCCATCACCTTCGAGAGCGCTCCGACATCGAGTGCAAGCAGCATAGCTTTGACCGGACCTATGGAAGCAGGCGACATGGAAATCGACCGGAACCCAAGGCCAAGCAAGGCCATCGCCGACAAAGGCTTTCCGGCGAGTTCACCGCAAAGTGTCAGCGGTGTGCCGGTGCGCTGGCCTGCCCTGACGATATCGCGCAGAATGCGAAGGAAAGACCTGCCAAGCGGATCGAATCGATCCGAGACACGTGCATTGCCACGGTCGACGGCCATCGCAAACTGGAAAAGATCGTTCGAGCCGACCGACACGAAATCCACCGCCTCCATCAACTCGTCAAGCTGCCATAGAAGGGCCGGAACTTCCAGCATCGCGCCAACCTGAAGCTTGCGCGGCAAGCCATGACCGAAGCGCGACAAATGCTGCACTTCTTTACGCAGGATATCCCGCACCCTGACGATTTCCTGCACTTCGGTGACCATTGGCACCATAAGCTTCAACTCGCGGTCTGCTGCCGCTCGCAACATGGCACGAAGCTGCGTGCGCAACAGACCGGGGCGGTCCAGCGACAGGCGAATGGCGCGCCAGCCGAGCGCAGGATTTTCCTCTTCATGCCCACGGAAATAGGGAACGACCTTATCACCGCCGATATCGAGCGTGCGGAACGTCACCGGCCGCGAACCAGACTGCTTGATGACGCTGCGATAAAAGCTTTCCTGCTCGTCGGCCTTCGGCATAGTGGAGGCAATCATGAACTGCAGCTCGGTGCGGAAAAGCCCGATGCCCTCAGCACCTGATTCCGACAGTTGCGGCAAATCAACAAGAAGACCGGCATTCATGAGAAGGTGAATGCGCTGGCCGTCTTTGGTCACTGGCTCGACAGCCCGAAGAGCGCGAAACTGCTCCTGACGGCGGGCGCGAAAGCGCACCTTTTCCTCATAGGCGCGCTGCAGGTCGCTGAGCGGACGAAGATGAATATGCCCTTCCTCACCATCGACGATCACCGCATCGCCATTTTCCGCCAAGGCGACAACCCCGGCTGCCTGGCCGACAACGGGAATGCCCATGGCCCTTGCCACGATCACCACGTGGCTTGTGACTGCCCCTTCTTCGAGAACAAGGCCTCTAACATTGGTGCGCGGATAGTCCAAAAGCTCTGCCGCGCCCATGGCGCGCGCGAAGATGATCGCATCCGCCGGCAAACCTTCTGCCAGCGTGCGGCCGGTATAACCGGTCAGCATCCGCAACAAGCGATTGGCAAGATCCTCGAAATCGTGCATCCGCTCGCGCAGATAAGGATCCGTGAGCCTTATCATGCGCGCCTTGGTGTCGCTCTGGACCTTTTCGACTGCAGCTTCTGCCGTCAGACCGTTGCGTATCGCCTCTTCCAGCTTGCGCACCCACCCTTGGTCATGCGCGAACATGCGGTAGGTTTCCAGAACCTCACGATGCTCGCCCTCCATCGAAACTTCACGGCGCGACAGCATGTCATCAATGGAGATGCGCAAGCTTCCCAAGGCTTCGGCAAGCCGGCGAATTTCCTTTTCCGCATCGTCGTTCAAGAGATTTGTCACAACGATGCGCGGCTCATGCAGCACGACATAGCCGAGACCAATTCCGTCATTGTAGCTGTCGCCATCAATGGTGATCGAACGCGTGAGATCGAGCTCGAGGCCGGGCTTGGTGATCTTCTTAAGATCGCCGGTAGCGATCATTTCGGCGATAACCATCGCCGTCGTTTCCAACGCTTCGAGCTCGTCATCGCGGTAGTTGCGACTCGCCTTGTTCTGAACGACAAGAACGCCGAGCGAGCGACCGCCACGCAGGATCGGGACGCCAAGGAAGGAATGGTAGATCTCTTCGCCGGTCTCCGGGAGATAGCGGAAAGCCGGGTGGGATTGGGCGTCCGACAGGTTGAGGGGCTGAGCAGAGGCCGCGATGGTCCCGACCAGGCCCTGCCCCATCTTCAACTGGGAAAGGTGCACCGCCTCTTTATTCAGGCCCTCTGTCGCGTAAAGCTCAAGCACACCATCGGCGCGCAGCACGTAGACGGAGCAAACCTCCGCCACCATATTGCTGGCGATTTGGCGCACGATGCGGTCGAGCCGCTCCTGCGGTTCCAGCGGCTCCGCCATCAATTCGCGCAACCGCCTCAGCAATACGCGCGGACCCCCGGACTGGTCTCTCATGGCGTCTCAGGCTCCAAAACAAAGGCTCGGACCCCCGCGGTCCGCCTTTATCTTTCAAAGATCGGAAGACGAGGCCGCAGGCGTGGAATCAATTCTTATCCAGACCGTAGCAGGAATGCAAAGACCTGACAGCCAGTTCTGCATACGGACCGTCGATCAGGATGGAAATCTTGATCTCGGACGTGGTGATCGCCTTGATGTTGATACCCTTGTCGGCAAGCGTGCGGAACACGCTGGCTGCAACACCAGTGTGGCTGCGCATGCCGATGCCGATAACCGAGACCTTGGCAAGACCGGACTCGCTCTGGATGACATCGAAGCCAATCTTTTCCTTGTTGTCGCCAAGGACCTTCAGAGCCTTTTCCACATCGCCGGAAGGTACCGTGAACGTCATGTCGGTTTTCGACCCGTCTTCAGAAATATTCTGAACGATCATATCGACATTGATGTGATTTTCCGCAAGCGGGCCGAAGATCGCCGCCGAAACACCCGGCCGGTCGGCAAGACGACGCAGCGAGATCTGTGCCTCATCCTTGGCATAGGCGATGCCGGTGACTACTTCCTGTTCCACGATTTCATCCTCGTCACAAATCAGCGTTCCGGGCGGGTTGTGCAAATCGCCCATGCCCGGAGCATCGGGATCCTCAAACGACGAGCGCACAAAGGTCCTGACCTTGTGCACCATGGCAAGCTCGACCGAGCGCACTTGCAAGACCTTTGCGCCCAGCGAGGCCATCTCGAGCATTTCCTCGAAAGCGATCTTCTTCAGCCTGCGCGCCTTAGGCTCTATACGCGGGTCTGTCGTATAGACGCCGTCCACATCGGTATAGATATCGCAGCGGTCAGCCTTGAGTGCGGCGGCAACGGCGACGGCCGACGTATCGGAGCCACCGCGGCCAAGCGTGGAGATGCGATTATCGGGTCCAATTCCCTGAAAACCAGCGATGACGGCAACCTGCCCTTCGCCCATGCGTCTGACGATGTCGCTGCCGTCAATTTCCATGATCCGCGCCGCACCATGAGCATTGTCGGTTCGGATGGGAATTTGCCAACCCTGCCAGGAGCGCGCATTGATATCCATTGCCTGCAGCGCAATTGCCAGAAGACCGGACGTTACCTGTTCGCCTGAGGCAACGACTGCATCATATTCGCGTGCATCGTAAAAAGGAGAGATGGCGCCGACGACCTTCGGCGTGCCCTGTACCCATCCGACGAGTTCGTTGGTCTTGCCGGACATTGCGGAAACGACGACGGCAACCTCATGACCGGCATCGACTTCACGTTTGACATGGCGGGCGACATTTTTGATGCGTTCCAGGTCGGCGACGGATGTCCCACCGAATTTCATGACGATGCGTGCCATATGCCTCTACCACGACTGCCGCCTGCCCGCTGGAGCGAGCCGGCATTCCATACCCCCTACAGCCTGCCAAGAGCGGCCGGAACACAGTCTGGAAACGCTCTAAAAAGCCTGATGAACAAGGGCTCCAAGTTGCGGCGTCTCTTAGCGGCTTTGTGATGAGGTGGCAAGGTCGCTCGGAAGGAATGCGACACCTCCATTTCAGGGTGCATCTCGGCAAGCCATTGCGACTTATGGCCACCCGCCCCTTGACTTCCGGGGGGCTTCGTCCGACTTCATCCGCACGACATGACGAATGAAGACGGGCCCCAGGGCATCGGCACCGCGGATGAAGGAGACAGGCGATGAGCGAAGCGGCAAAGACCACGATCGATCAAAGCGAAGTGGATCGTTTTTCCGCACTGGCTGCAGAGTGGTGGAACCCGGCAGGCAAGTTCCGCCCATTGCACAAATTCAATCCGGTCCGCCTTGCCTACATCAGGGAAAAAGCATCCGCCAATTTCGGCCGCGATCAGCGCGACGCAAAACCGCTTGCAGGTTTGCGCGTACTGGATATTGGGTGCGGAGGTGGTCTGCTGTCAGAGCCGCTTGCCCGTATGGGAGCCGATGTCGTCGGCGCAGATCCGTCCGAGAAGAATGTCGGCATCGCCACCACGCACGCCCGCGCGTCGGGCGTTTCCGTTGATTATCGCGCCGTGACCGCCGAGCAACTGGCAGCCGCCGGCGAGACCTTCGATATCATCCTCAACATGGAAGTTGTCGAACACGTCTCTGATGTGAACCTTTTCCTCAGCACCTGCGCAAAGATGGTAAGACCCGGCGGCATCATGTTCATCGCCACCATCAATCGCACGATGAAAGCACGCGCGCTTGCCATCTTCGCGGCGGAAAACGTCCTGCGCTGGCTGCCGCGCGGAACGCATCAATATGAAAAGCTGGTGCGTCCGGAAGAAGTCGAACGCCCCCTGGCCGCCAACGGCCTGTTGATCACCGAAAGAACTGGCGTGTTTTTCCATCCGGTCGCCAATCAGTGGCGCCTGTCGAAAGACATGGACGTCAACTACATGCTGCTGGCCAAGCGCCCGGCAGAGCAGACATCGAACCCTGCCTGAGCAAGGCAGGCTGATCCGCTACCGCAAGAGCGGACGGCGTTCTAGTTTACGTCGTCCGGCAAGACCGGCAGAGGTGCAATCTCAATGCCTTCCTCGATGAGTGAGCGGGCTTCATCAAGGCTTGCCTGGCCAATGATCCCGCGTGCATCTGCCTCGCCATAGTGGATCTTGCGCGCCTCTTCCGGAAATTTCTCGCCAACATCCTCAGAATTTGCTCGCACAGCGGCGACCGCTTCCTTCAGCTTGGTGATTGCCTCGCGCCGTGCCTTGTCCATTGCCAGCGTTTGCACTTCGTCCTTCTTGCGCGCCGTCGAAACAGAGGGAGCCATCAGGACTTTCGTGACCGTGGCGGAATTGCAAGTCGGACAAGTCAGGAAACCGGACGCAACTTGTCGATCGAAATCGGCACTTTCGGAAAACCAGCCTTCGAATTCATGAGCATTTTCACAGCGAAGCGAATATCGGATCAAGCGACGACGCCTCCGAGCGGATCCATGACGAGCTTCTCCACGGTAAAGTCTCGGCCATTTTTTAAATTGGGAATTTTTTGACGAGCAGAGGCGGCGGCCTGTCGGTCAATCTCAGCCGAAATGACGCACGCAGCCGATCCATCAGCTTCTGCCAGGATTTTGCCCCAAGGGTCCACGATCATCGAATGGCCGAAGGTTTCTCGGCCGTCCTCATGTAGACCGCCCTGAGCGGCCGCAATGACAAAAATGCCATTTTCAATGGCGCGCGCCCTCAGCAAGATCTCCCAATGTGCCTCACCCGTCTGGCGCGTAAAGGCAGCCGGAACGCTCATGACCTCGGCGCCAGCCATTGCCTGAGCCCGAAAGAGTTGGGGAAAGCGAACGTCGTAGCAGATAGCAAAGCCGAGATCGGCAAAGGGTAGCGATAGGACGTGCGCTTCCGACCCTGGCCGGTAGGCGGCGCTTTCGCGCCAGCTTTCGCCATTGTCAAGATCGACATCGAACATATGGATCTTGTCATAGCGGGCGAGGATCGCACCATCCGGTGCAAACAAAAAGCCGCGATTGGCCATCCGCCCCTCATCCAAAAGAATGGGAGTGGACCCGATGTGCAGATAAATGCCGAGTTCCTGCGCAAGAGCTCGGGCCGACTGAACAATGAGATCGGCGCCTTCATCGGTAATGACGGCTTTGGCCGCAGCACGATCGCGCTGCAAGAGCCCCGTCATTTCCGGCGTTTGGACGTAGACTGCCCCGGCTGCCGCTGCCTCACGCACGAGCTGCGCCATGGTAGCGGCATTCTTCGCCGGGTCGGTCCCAGAGCACATCTGAATGGCGGCAGCCTTAAAACTCATTGTTTTGCCTCAGGCCGCCAGAAGCGGATCAAGCTTGCCGGCACGCTCGAGCGCATAAAGGTCGTCACACCCGCCGACATGGACCTCACCGATGAAGATCTGCGGGAAGGTATTGCGGCCATTGGCCTTGGCAATCATCTCTTTGCGAAGATCGGGAGAAAAGCTTGCGTCGTGTTCGACGAAGTCGATGCCCTTGTTTTGCAGCAGTTCTTTCGCACGGCTGCAGTAGCCGCAGCCTTGCCGCGTATAAATCGTAACCGGAACCATGAAAAATCTCCGCAAAGATCGCTGTCGCTTTTTGTTCATATAGTTTGCGCGACTGCCCTTGCAAAGGTCAAAACGCCGATATGGGCAGCACCAGACTTGCGAAGAGCGCGGGCAGCCGCTGCAGTTGTTGCGCCCGTGGTGTAGACATCGTCAATCAAGAGAACCTTACGCCCAAAGATCTCGTTCTGAAATTCGGATCGGACGGCAAAAGCGCCGCGTACATTGTCCTCGCGCGCCTTTGCGCCGAGGCCCACCTGGCGTGCGGTCCGCTTGATGCGGATTAGCGTATCCGGCAAGAGCGGCTTTCCAGACAGGTGCGAGACATGGCGCGCAAGCTCGGCTGCCTGGTTAAATTTGCGAGTGAAAAGCCGCGTTCGGTGAAGCGGAACCGGAACGATCACGTCGCAGTCCTGGGTCGTTCCATCGGCTGCACGCATCATCCACCGAGCCATCATGGGAGCAAGATCGGTTCGGTCACGATATTTGAGCGCATGCACCAACGCACGCCCGGCTTTATCGTGAATGACGGCTGAGCGTAGACGATCGAAGGGCGGCGGATTGGCAATCGCCGCAGCACTGACGATGCCACTGCCGAGATCGTGAGAGAACGGCTCGCCCAAAATCTCGCAGAACGGCCGCTCGATAAACCGGACCGCACCCCAGCAAGCTGGACAGAGGCCGGCATGCCCACCCATGGTGACGCCGCAATCTGCGCAGACGGGCGGATAGAGGAGATCAATAAAGGCACGCACCGGCCGCCGCACCCAAAATGGCGCAAATGTCCACGAAGTATCGGTACGGTTTTCATCCATCTCAAAAGCCTACATCATGGTGTGTGACCTGGGAAAGCTGCACAGGATTTCATGGATAATCAAATGCAATAAGCATGGCATCATCCCTTGCAGGCCAAAGCGGAGCAGCTTATCTGCCGGTCATGGACATCATTTTCGATCCGGCGGCAATTGCCGCGCACCGTCATCGGGCACTCGTTGCTGCCGATCCGAAGGCAAGTTTCCTCCTCGATATTGCCGCCGAGGAACTCGCAGATCGTATCGCGATTGTTGAAAGACGTTTCGAAAACGCAGTCGAACTTCATGGCGCGACGGGTGCGGCGGGGCAAGCGGCGCTTGCTACCGGCAAGATCGATAAATTGATCCGCATCGAAGCCGAAAGTGGTTTTGCTACCCGCGGCGATACTGTGCAAATTGCACCGCTGGAGGATGTGCCTCTGGAGCCGCAAGCAGCCAATCTTGTCATTGCACCGCTCTGTCTTCATTTGACCAATGATACGCCGGGCGTCTTCGTTCGTATCCGTCGCGCTCTGAAGCCCGACGGATTGTTCCTTGCCGCCATTCCAGGCTCCGGAAGCCTTCAGGAGTTACGTGATGCGCTCTTGGCTGCTGAAATCGAAGTGACCGGCGGTGCAAGTCCCCGTGTTATTCCTTTTGCCGATGTTCGAGACCTGGGCGGGCTGTTGCAGCGCGCGGGATTTGCCCTGCCCGTCGTCGACGCCGAAACCTATACCGTGCGTTACGATACGCTCTTTGCCTTGATGCGCGACCTGCGCTCAATGGGGATGACAAATCCTCTTGCGGACCGCAGCCGCAAGCCGACGAGCCGAGCGGTCTTCATGCGGGCTGCTGAGATTTACGCGGAGCGATACGCCGATCCGGATGGACGCATTCGCGCGACGTTCTCGATTATCTACCTCTCCGGCTGGGCTCCGCATGAAAGCCAGCAAAAACCTTTGAAGCCAGGCTCGGCAACGACCAGATTGGCGGATGCGCTGAAGGTGGAGGAGCGCAAGCTCAAGCAATAGGCCGCAACATCATCGACGCAACGATGCAGACCATGGTCAGAATGGTGAGTGGCAGCTTTCGTCGGGCATCGTCTTAAGCATCATGCGTCACTGCCGCAGCAGACAACGCATGAGTTTCGATGGCACCAACAAGAAAGTCAGCGCACTCCAGGGAGTGCGCTGTTCTTTTAAAGAGGTCAGGAGGCTAGAGACCGTCAGCAACCCGGCTCGGCTGCATAGCCCGGCGTGATGCAGACTGATCCTGGAGTGTCCTGAAGAATGCTGCGGCGGATAATATAGCGCTTTCCAGAATGATCCGAAGGCTCTTTCGGCACGGAACCCGTGACGATGTCATCGAATTCAGGAGCGCTGGCGAAGACGCTGCCGGATTTCGTCTTCTCCGCAAGCATGGGCGTAAGAATAAGAGCCAGCGCAACAGCAGCTGTGCCGAACAACAAGGCGATATTCAACGCGCCAGTCCTTGTCGGAGGAGCCGACAGCCGTTCCTTTTCGCGCACTGCTTTCCAAAAATCGTCTTCCATTGCCTCAAGCCTTTTTCACGCGTTACGTGCTTGATGAGCCTGATCATTGGCAGAAGGTGTTAAACGATCGATTAATATCCACAGGAGGTTGCGTCACTTCAGGACGATTTATGATCGTGACGGCAAAGTATGAATTCAAAGTAAATCTTGCAAAATAGGGATTAAGGGCTCATCGGCTGGCGGCATCGGGTAATCGCGCAGGGCCTTGGGACGAACCCATTTGATGGCCTGCCCCTCCCGCCCCTGCGGGATCCCTTCGTAGCGTCGGCATATGTAGAGCGGCATGAGAAGATGGAATTTTTCATAGCTGTGACTGGCAAAGGTGAGTGGCGCGAGACAAGCGACCTTCGTCGTCACACCCAGTTCCTCATCCAGTTCGCGCACCAGCGTTTCCTCAGGTGTCTCGCCGGGCTCGAGCTTGCCACCTGGAAACTCCCACAGCCCGGCCAGCGATTTACCCTCCGGACGCTGTGCAAGAAGAATGCGCCCGTCGCTGTCGATCAAAGCGCAGGCTGCAACGAGGAGTAGCGGCTTGCCGACTTCGTTCATCCCTGCGCCTTTCGCCAATAGCTATAGTGGTAAGCCTCAATGAAGCCCAGACGACGGTAAAGCTCGATCGCGCCAGCATTGGCGATCTTGACCTGAAGCCAGGCCATACGAGCGCCGCGCATGCGCGCCCATCGCAATGCCGACGTTAGAATCTCAAGACCGATCCCTTGCCGACGCCGATGCCGGACCACCGATAACGACATGATGCCGGCCAGATCGTTGTCTTGCACGCAAAGCACAGTCGCAACCGGCCCCGTGCTCGGGTCCTCGATCATGAACAGGCCGCTCGGCGGCTTGATCGAAGCAATCACTTCAGCAAGCGCCGGCTTCAGTTTGGACGAAACATCTTCAATCGTAAGATTGGCATCGACAAAGCGACCCACATCATGGGTCGGCAGATGATCGAGCGTATCCGGGAATACCGCGTTAAGAAGGTCGCACGTCATCACCATCGTCTCATCGAAGTGAGTCCATGCGCGCGCCTTAACGATGTCAACGAGTTCCGGCGGGGCGAGCGGAGTCTGGCGCAGAACGGCCGGACGGCCATAGGCCTCGAACTTGCGGGTTGCCTTATCGAGGCGCAGTTCCGCGTCGCGGCAATCGAAGGGGTCGAGCGGCACGATGGAGTTGAGCCGATTTGACGGATGACCTGCCGTCAGTCTGATCTGCCAGCTGCCATCATATTGAACCGTAGAGGCGGGCCAGGCACGAAAACCGACGGCCTCCAGGCGGCGCACTAGGGGCAGACTCGGTCTCGCAATGATTTCGTTCTCGGTCACTATCCAATCAGCTCCGATAGTCGCCATTGATTGCGACATATTCCTTGGTAAGGTCGCAGGTCCACACGGTGGCTTTCCCCTGCCCCAGTCCGAGATCAACCCTCACAGGAATATCTTGTCTCTTCATGACAGCGGAGGCCGCTTCTTCGGAATAGGCCGGATCCCGTTCGCCGTCCACGGCAACGCGCACATCGCCGAACCAAATTGCAAGCTTATCGCGATCCGCAGCCTCGCCCGCCTTGCCCACGGCCATAACGATACGACCCCAGTTGGCATCCTCGCCGGCGGCCGCCGTTTTGACCAGCGGCGAGTTGGCGATGGAAAGCGCGATACGCTTGGCAGCGGCATCGCTTTCTGCGCCCGTGACGGTGATTTCAAGCATCTTCGTCGCGCCTTCACCATCGCGGCAAACCTGCAAGGCCAGATCCTTGAGGAGATCGTTCAGAGCGGCGCGAAACGACGCAAGGCGACTGTCGTCGGCGTCTTCGATGCGGGCCTGCCCATCCTGCGCGGCAGCTCCTGTCGCAAAAAGCATCAAAGTGTCGGAGGTCGAGGTATCACTGTCGACAGTCATCGAATTGAAGGTCGGGCCGACGCCGTCCGATAGCATCGCCTGAAGCGCGGCCGGCGCGACATCGGCATCCGTCACCACGAAAGACAGCATGGTCGCCATATCGGGCGCAATCATGCCGGCGCCTTTGGCAATCCCGTTAAGGATGACTTTCACGCCGCCGATGTCTGCGGACCGCGTTGCCACTTTCGGATAGGTGTCCGTGGTCATAATCGCTTTGGCGGCCTCGAACCAGAAGTCACCATCGGCCTTCTGGTGCATGTCGCTCAGAACGCCGGCAAATTTCGTGGCATCGAGAGGCTCTCCGATGACGCCTGTCGATGCAAGATAGACTTCGCTTTCGCTGCAGCCAACGGCCGCCGCTGCGGACTTGGCCGTCAGAGCCGTGGCAGCCCGTCCCTTCTGACCGGTAAAGGCATTGGCATTGCCGGAATTGACGACTACGGCCCGCGCCTGGCCATGCGACAAGTTGGCGCGGCAAAAATCGACCGGCGCGGAGGAGCATTTCGAACGGGTGAAGACGCCCGCAACGGCGGCAGGACGATCGAAGACCATCAACAGCACATCCGTCCTGTTCTTATACTTGATCCCCGCGGCAGCTGTTGCCATGCGAACGCCGCGAAGGGCAGGCATGGAAGCAAAAATCTTGGGTGCCAGAGGCGAAACAGTCGCAGACATAGATGGTCTCCTGAACGTGCCGAAGATGTTCGATCGTGCCGAATGGCGATGGCCGCATCTCGCTTTGCAGGATGCGGCCATCTGGAAGATTACGATGAAGCCCGAAAGGGCATCATGAATTACTGCTTGGGAGCAGCGTCCGGGGTCGCGGCATCTGGGGCTGCTGCATCTGGCGCAGCCGCATCGGGTGCAGCACCAGGTGCATCGCCTTCAATATCGCTTCCGCCCTGCTGCTGCATCTTGCTGGCGTCTTCGTAGCCCTTGCGCAGCGTCTCATCGGAAATCTCGATCTTTTCCTTCTGCTTGGCATCCGCCAGCAGAGCAAGATACTTGTCGCGCATGATCAGCTGACGAACCTGGTCCTTGACCTGATCGAACGGCGGAGGCGGTGCGTCGCGCTTGTCTTCAACCTTGATGACATGATAGCCGAAGTCGGTCTTCACGGGTGTCTTGGTGTAGGCACCCTTGTCGAGCGCAAAGGCTGCGTCTTCGAATTCCTTGACCATGCGGCCGCGGCTGAAATAGCCGAGATCGCCGCCGTCATCCTTGTTGGGATCGGTCGACTTTTCCTTGGCGAGCGTGGCAAAATCCTTGCCGGCATCCAGCTGCTTGATGATGTCCTTGGCTTCGTCTTCGGTCTTGACGAGGATGTGACGGGCGTGCACCTCTTCCTGCTTGGGCAGGGCAGCGACTTCCTTGTCGTAACGCGCCTTGACTTCGGCATCGGTGATCGTGTCGACGACATGCTTCTTGAAGTAAGCGTTGTGCAGCTCGCGATCCGACAAATACTGCATCCGCTTCTTGAATTCCGCGGTCTGGTCGAGCTTTTCGTCAGCTGCCTGTTGGGAGAGAAGCTTCACGTCGATTGCAGCCGAGAGCCCGGCGATCTTCTTCTGCTCGTCAGAAAGCTGCGCGAGCTGCGGATCGAGGTTGCTGACGGCAAGGTCAAGTTCAGACTGATGGATCTCGACATTACCGACCTTGGCAACAACCGGATCTGCCTTGTCCTGCGCATGAACCGGCGCCTGCAGCGCGACAAAGGCTGCCATTGCCATCACGGCAAGTTTGGGAGTGCTCAACATCCAATAACCCTTCACAAGTTAAACCACCGGTGTCGATCTGACCAAACCGGCTCGAAAACAGCCATCAGCACTGGAATGTGGCCTTTCTATATCGGCCAAATCCGTTGACATAATTCGACCCCCCTCTTATCTGTCACGCAACCTCGCGTCCAGAACAGTTTCCGGTCGTTCCTCGGCAGACTTCCAAATTCTGAAGTTCGAAGGAGCGAGACCTGGAAACGGCTTATTTTAGAAAGGACCATTTGCATGGTCAGCTTTGGCGGTCTCGCCCGCAAAATTTTCGGCTCTTCCAATGATCGCCGCGTTCGGTCGTTTCAGCCGAAAGTGGCTTCCATCAATGCGATCGAGGAAAAGACCAGCGCGCTTTCCGATGAGCAGCTCGCGCAGCAGACGGTCGAATTCCGCAAGATGCTCGCCGAAGGCAAGACGCTTGACGATATCATCATCCCGGCCTTTGCCGTGGTGCGCGAAGCATCCAAGCGCGTTCTGGGCATGCGTCCCTTCGATGTACAGCTGGTCGGTGGCATGATCCTGAACTCCGGCGCTATCGCCGAAATGAAGACGGGTGAAGGCAAGACGCTGGTCGCCACGCTCCCCGTTTATCTGAATGCACTGAGCGGCAAGGGTGTTCACGTCGTTACCGTCAACGATTACCTGGCACAGCGCGACGCAGCGACCATGGGCAAGCTTTACAGCTTCCTCGGATTGACGACCGGCGTCATCGTCCATGGGCTCACAGACGAAGAGCGCGCCGAAGCCTACCGCTGCGATATTACCTACGCGACGAACAACGAACTCGGCTTCGATTATCTGCGCGACAACATGAAGTACGAGAAGGCGCAGATGGTCCAGCGCGGCCATAATTTCGCGATCGTCGACGAGGTGGACTCGATCCTCGTCGATGAAGCGCGGACGCCGCTGATCATTTCAGGCCCATTGGACGACCGCTCGGATCTCTACACGACGATCGATGCCTATATCCCGGCCCTGACGCCTGAAGACTACGAAATCGACGAGAAGCAGCGTTCGGCTGCATTCTCCGAAGCCGGCACCGAAAAGCTCGAAAACCTGCTCCGTGATGCAGGTCTCCTCAAAGGCGCCTCGCTCTACGACATCGAAAATGTCGCCATCGTTCACCATCTGAACAACGCCTTGAAGGCACACAAGCTCTTCCAGCGGGATAAGGACTACATCGTCCGCAATGACGAAATCGTCATCATCGACGAGTTTACCGGCCGCATGATGCCAGGTCGCCGTTATTCGGAAGGTCAGCATCAGGCGCTGGAAGCCAAGGAAAAGGTGCAGATCCAGCCGGAAAATCAGACGCTGGCTTCGATCACCTTCCAGAATTACTTCCGCATGTATGACAAGCTCGCCGGCATGACCGGTACGGCGCAAACGGAAGCGGAAGAATTCGCCAATATCTATAACCTCGATGTCATCGAAGTTCCGACCAATCTTCCGATTCAGCGCATCGACGAAGACGATGAAGTCTATCGGACCTTCGAAGAGAAGTATAAGGCGATCACGGTCGAAATCATTGAAGCACACAAGCGCGGCCAGCCGGTTCTCGTCGGCACGACGTCGATCGAAAAGTCGGAATATCTTGCAGATCGCATGCGCAAGGAAGGTTTCACGAACTTCCAGGTGTTGAACGCACGCTATCACGAACAGGAAGCCTATATCGTCGCCCAGGCCGGTGTGCCGGGCGCCGTGACGATCGCAACCAACATGGCGGGTCGTGGTACCGACATCCAGCTCGGCGGTAACTTCGACATGCGCGCCGAGCGCGAGCTTGCCGATGTTCCGGAAGGCCCGGAGCGCGAAGCGCGTGAACAGGCGATCCGTCAGGAAATTAAGGAACTCAAGGCAAAGGCGCTCGCAGCCGGCGGCCTTTACGTGATTGCCACAGAGCGCCACGAAAGCCGACGTATCGACAACCAGCTGCGCGGTCGCTCCGGCCGTCAGGGCGATCCTGGCCGCTCGAAGTTCTACCTGTCTCTGCAGGACGATCTGATGCGCATTTTCGGTTCGGACCGAATGGATTCCATGCTGCAGAAGCTCGGCCTGAAGGAAGGTGAAGCCATCGTCCATCCATGGATCAACAAGGCCCTGGAGCGCGCCCAGAAGAAGGTCGAAGCACGCAACTTCGATATCCGTAAGAACCTTCTGAAATATGACGACGTTCTGAACGATCAGCGTAAGGTCATCTTCGAGCAGCGCCTCGATCTGATGGACGGCAACAATATTGCCGAGACCGTCTCCGACATGCGCCGCGAAGTCATCGAAGAGCTTGTCGACAAACATATTCCGGAGCGCGCCTACGCCGAGCAATGGGATGCCGAAGGGCTGAAGAAGCAGGTAGCGGACATTCTCAATCTCGATCTTCCGATTGACGATTGGGTCAAGGAAGAAGGCATTGCCGAAGACGATATTCGCGAGCGCATCACCGAAGCCGCTAATGCCGCCTTCACCGAAAAGGCAGAACGTTTCGGCGACGATATCATGCGCTATGTGGAGCGCTCAATCCTGCTGCAGACGCTGGACCACCTGTGGCGCGAGCACATCGTCAACCTCGATCATCTGCGTTCTGTCATCGGTTTCCGCGGCTATGCTCAGCGCGATCCGCTTCAGGAATACAAGTCGGAAGCCTTCGAGCTGTTCAATGCCTTGATCGGCAACCTGCGCCAGGGCGTAACCGCACAGCTGATGCGGGTGGAGTTGGTGCAGCAGCCGAGCGAACCGCAGCCGCTTGAGATGCATGCGGAGCACCTTGATCCGACGACCGGCGAAAATGAATTTGCGCAAGCGGCCTATGGCGCTGCCGATGTTTATGTTCCGCCGGAAAATCGCGACCCGAACGATCCTTCGACCTGGGGCAAGGTGGGCAGAAATGAAACCTGCCCCTGCGGCTCGGGCAAGAAATACAAGCACTGCCACGGTGCTTTCGAACAGGCGTAAAGCCACTTCTGAACCACTGGCGGATTGTCCTGAGATCAATAGGCGGCTGCGTTTGGCGCAGCCGCTTTTTCATCTCTGGAAAAGGCTCGGCCAAAACCCGTTGCGCGGTTTAAACTCTGTCGCTAAACGGGCTGGCGAACGCTTTCTTAACTTTGTTGCGGCAAGACTTCACGGAGAGTTTGTCCGTAACGTAAAGTAGTGCGTGTTTGTTATGGCGGTCATCGAGGCGGCGGAAAAAATGCTACCGGCGCGTTTGCGGCCGGCCGGTCAGAAGGCAGTTGCAGCTCTTCACGCCGCCCTATTCGAACGAGGCGACAAGGCGGCCGCCCAGCGCATGGCTTTGGTCGCATTTGCCATCCGAATTGCCAGCGCTGGCCTTGCCTTCCTCTCTCAGATCGCCCTGGCACGCCTGATGGGCGAATATCAGTATGGCATCTTTGTTTTTGTCTGGGTGCTGATCGTTCTGTGCGGGGATCTCTGCTGCTTCGGCTTTCACATCGCAATTATCCGCTTTCTGCCGCAATACAAAGCGGACGGAGCCTTTGCCGAAATCCGTGGATTGACAGGAACTGCAAGGGTCTTCGCCCTGGTCTCCGGCACCTGCCTCATGCTCGCAGGCATGGCATTTCTGCATTTTTTCGGAGATCGGATTGAGCCCTATTATCTCTTACCGGCATTCATCGGCCTTCTGGCCATGCCGATGGTGACGCTCGGCGATATGCTGGAGGGAACCTCGCGCGCCAATCACTGGCCGATCATGGCCCTGGGGCCGGTCTATCTTGTTCGACCTCTGTTGATCATCGTCTTCATGGGAGCGGCTGCCTTGGCAGGTGCGCCGGCAACGGCCGTCACAGCAATGCAGGTGGCGCTTCTTGCGACTTATGTAACCGCTCTCGGGCAATATGCGGCAACGCTTTTCCGCTTACGGCGGCACTACGACAGCGGACCACGCAAGATTGAGCTTGCCCGCTGGTTTGGCGTGGCCGGTCCGATATTTCTCGTCGAGGCCGCCGGTTTTCTTCTCACCAATTCCGACGTCGTGGTGGTGGGTATCTTTCTCGAACCGCACAATGTGGCAATCTATTTCGCTGCAGCAAAGACCATGGCGCTTGTCCACTTCATCATGTTTTCGGTGAAGGCCGCATCAGGTCCGCGCTTTGCAACCATCATGGCGGAAGGCTCGCAAAGCAAACTGGCGGAAGCTGCCGGCGAAGCTGCGCGATGGACCTTCTGGCCAGCTCTTGCATTGGGCCTTGTCATTCTCGCTTTCGGGCATCTCCTGCTGTCGCTCTTCGGCGGCGCCTTCACGGCAGGTTATGTTCTGATGGGCATTCTTCTGTGCGGCATCCTGATGAAGGCGCTTGTTGGCCCAGCCGAAACCTTGCTGATGATGGCCGGGCGCCAGAACATTTGCGTCTGCGTCTATGCCGCCGTGCTCAGCGCCAATGTGGTGCTTAACGTGGTGCTCATTCCGCATTTCGGGATCGTCGGCACGGCGGTTGCCACCGCATCGGCGATGGCCTTCGAGGCGCTTTTGCTTCACATCGCCTGCCGCCATGCACTCGGCATCCGGCTTTGCGCTGTACTGCCAGCATCAGCAAGACGTGAAGGAGTCGCGTGACGATGAGCCGCCCGCCACATCTTCCTTTTTCCGAACCGAGCGACCGGATGATCAGCGATCTTGCTGCTCTCAATCTACAAACTCGCCCAACGGAAACACGCATCGAAATCGGCAGGCAGGGGCGCGAACTCTGCATCTATCCGGGTCAGATCGGTTACGACCTTCAGGACGAGCTTGATTTTCTCTCCAACCGCGCTCTGGAGCCAAACGTCTTTTTCTCCGCACGCTTCCTAGCTCCCGCCATGCCGCGACTGGATGAGCGCCGGGTGAATTTCCTGCTGATGCGTGACCGCAACGCGGAGCGAAATCGGCTTCGGCTGTTGATGCCGTTTTCGACCGAACGTCCCGGCTTTGCCGTTGGTCCCTCGATCACGCGTATTTGGTCGAACCACTTTGCACCGCTCGGCACGCCGTTGATCGATGCCGAAGGGACGGCCGAAACGCTCGACAATCTTCTGGAGGCGCTGACCCACGATGATCTGCGCATGCCGCAAATTCTGGTCTTGCCGGACCTGCGGCTCAATGGCGTTTTTTCGCGCATGCTGAAGGCTGTTGCGATGGCGCGCAATCTTCCGGTGGCCGTTACGGACAAGGCGCTGAGGCCGATGCTGGAGAGTGAGAAAGACGCTCTCGATTACTTGAAGGATTCAATTTCGAGTTCGCATATGCGCGAGATGCGGCGTCAGTGGCGGCTTCTCGAAGAAAAGGGCGAGGTCGCTTACAATATTGCGCGTCAACCACGCGATGTTTACCGCCGGTTCGAAGAATTCCTGGCCCTCGAAGCGGGCGGCTGGAAGGGTAAACGCCGAAGCGCGCTCGTCACGGACCGCTACCACACTGCCTTCGCAAGAGAGGCCATCTCGAACCTTTCCGCGATCGATGCCGTGCGTATCCACACCATCGACCTCAATGGAAAGGCCATTGCTGCCGTCGTCGTTCTCATGATGGGCAGCGAGGCCTATACCTGGAAGACGGCTTACGCGGAAGAATATGCGCGCTATTCGCCTGGCAAGCTGCTGATGGCCGAATTGACGGAATGGCACCTCGACGATCCTAACATCATCCGCTCGGATTCTTGCGCCGTTCCCGATCACCCGATCATGAGCCGTTTTTGGCAGGAGCGTGAGGAAATGGGCACTTTGGTCGTGGGATTGACCCAAAACAGCGACAGGGACGTGCGCCAGGTCACGGGGCAACTGCATTTGTATCGCAGCACGCGCAACATGGCCAAAATGCTGCGCGATCGCATCTTATCGCTCGCTGCCAACGCCAAGGCATCGCGCGTGCGAACGGATTGATCCGAACGCTCCATCCATCACGATAAAGCTCACGGCGCGCCGTCCCTCTTGGGTTGGCGGAACGGTGGCCTGTTATGTTATTGCCATAAAGCACCTTCATACCGGCTTCTGCTTCTTCATTCCTTGGCGAGTACACCATTATGACCGTTGCCTTTGAAGCAGATCGTTTTCGTTCAACAGCCGCATACTATACGCGCTATCGAGTTCCCTATCCGGACAGCCTCATTCAAAAGGTGGCAATTGAAACCGGGTTTCGCGCCGGCGAGCGCCTGCTCGATCTCGGCTGTGGCCCTGGCCAGCTCGGCATCGCCTTTGCCCGTCTTGCAGGAGCTGCAGTTATCGGCATGGATCCCGAACCTGAAATGCTCGAGGCCGCACGCGAAGCCGCGCGGCAGGAAGGCGTTGCGGCAGAATTCCGACAAGGCTCATCCTATGATTTAGGCCCCGGCCTTGGTCCGCTCGCGCTCACCGTCATGGGACGCTCCTTCCATTGGATGGATCGCGCTCAAACGCTGCAATCTCTCGACAGTCTGACAAGGAACGGCGGCGCGGTCGTTCTTTTCGGGGATCGTCACATCAGTTGTGCGCCTGACTGGCGTGGCCTGCTCAACGAACTCTCGACACGCTTTTCACCGGAGCGCGCCGCCGAACGCGACAAGAGGCGCTCGGCGGATTGGGCGCCACACGAAGCCTTTCTTTTGGAATCGCCCTTCAACGACCTCCTCCGGATTGGCGTCGTCGAAAAGCGTCATCTGACAGCAGATGACATTGTCGGCCGCGCGTTCTCCATGTCAGTCACCTCGGTTCAGGCTCTGGGCGGGCGAGCAAAGGCCTTCGAAGCCGCTTTGCGGTCAGAATTAGCAGCGCTCTCCTCAGGCGGAGACTACTGCGAATATGTGGAGACTTTCGGCTTGATCGCCCGACGAAGCTGACGGCAATTTCACGATTGCAGCGCACGCGCCCCAAGTTTTTCACGCATGGAGGACAAGATCTCCGCGGCCAGGGCGCGGTCTTCGACAGCGCGTGCCAGATTGATCGCTCCCATCATCGAAGCCAGCGTCGTCAGGCCGTTTTTCCGCTTTTCTTGCGTCGTCGCACCGGGCGCAATTTGTGCCAGGAGATCAGCCAGCATACTGAGGCCGTCGTTGAAGACCTTTCGCATCTCTCCTTCGCTGCGACTGACTTCATGCATCAGGGCGGCAAAGACACAGCTATCGCTCGGGTCATCGATCATGCACCAGGAAATATAATGCTCAAGCAAAGCCGCTAAAGGCCTTGCGGGATTGCTTGCGATAATCTCGCTCCAGCGGTCCTCGACCTTTGCAATCAGTCCCTTGCAGACCTCGATTGCAAGCTCATCCTTTGATTGGAAGTGGCCATAAAAGCCGCCATGCGTAAAACCAGCCGCCTTCATGATGTCGGCAACGCCAACACCGTCAAAGCCCCGCTCGCGAAACATTCTTCCTGCAACGAGAATGATCTTTTCGCGGTTTTCGGCAAATTTTTCGCGGCTGACACGCATTCTAAACTCCAGGCTCACACACAGCCTTGACAAACTACACGATCACGTCATGAATGTGCAAGAAACATGATGACCATCATCTAAATAGGTGATGGATTGATCACCCAGACAAATGGATCGCCAATGTTATCCACGCCGCTTGCTGCCAGCCTCGCGAGGCGAAACGTCCACTATGGATGGGTGATCGTCGTCGCCACCTTTCTGACAATGCTCGTAACGGCGGGCGCCATGGGCGCGCCGGGCGTACTGATCAAGCCGTTGCAGGACGAGTTCGGTTGGGAAACTTCGCAGATTTCCTCGGCGCTTGCCGTTCGCCTTTTGCTATTTGGCCTTATGGGTCCCTTCTCCGCAGCCTTCATGAACTACTACGGTGTTCGAAGGGTGATCATCTTTGCCTTGGCGTTGATAGGAGCAGGCTTCATCGGCTCCATCTTCATGACGCAGCTATGGCAGCTTCTAGCCCTTTGGGGCATCGTCGTCGGCTTCGGCACCGGGCTGACGGCCATGGTTCTTGCGGCCACCGTTTCAGCGCGATGGTTTACCAAGCGCCGCGGTCTGGTGGTCGGGATGCTGTCGGCCAGTTCGGCGACGGGCCAGCTCGTCTTTCTGCCGCTGATGGCGGACCTTACGGCAAATTATGGCTGGCGCGCCACGGTGCTTTTCGTCTGTGCCATGATCGCCGTTGCGGCTGTGATCGTTGTGTTGTTGATGCGCGACCGACCATCCGACCTGAACCTTGCGCCGTTCGGTGAGGTACAGATTGCACCGGCGCCCGCAAGAGGCACGTTGTTGGCGGCGCTGAAAACACCGCTGACGACGCTGCGGGATGTTTCGAGTTCCTCCACATTCTGGATCCTGTTCGCAACCTTCTTCATCTGCGGATTAAGCACCAATGGCCTCATTCAAACCCACTTTGTGACTCTATGCGGCGACTTTGGCATTGCTCCGGTTGCCGCCGCCAGTGTGCTTGCCGTCATGGGCATCTTTGATTTCTTCGGCACAGTGGGCTCCGGCTGGCTGTCTGACCGGTTCGACAATCGCTGGCTTCTGTTCTGGTATTACGGTTTGCGCGGGCTTTCCCTGCTCTTCCTGCCATTCAGCCATTTCACGTTTTATGGCCTCTCGATCTTCGCAATCTTTTACGGGCTCGACTGGATCGCGACGGTACCGCCAACAGTCAAGATCGCTGCCGATCGTTTCGGACGGGAAAAAGCAGGTCTTGTTTTCGGCTGGGTCTTTGCCGGGCATCAACTGGGGGCGGCAACGGCAGCCTATGGCGCTGGGCTCTCCCGCACCGCGCTGTCGAGCTATCTTCCGGCGTTCTTCATCGCTGGCGCCTTCTGCATTCTCGCGGCAATCCTTGCCATTACACTGCAGAAGCCCGGCATAACCGTCAGGACACCTGCGGCCGCTTAGAGAGGCATTGACAGAAAAAGCGCAAGCAGGTCAACCGCCCGCTTGCGCAGCCCCGTCGCCCCATGCTAGAGACCCGCCTCGTCAGGTTTTGCAACACTGTTTGCAACATCGGCCCTGTGCGGGCGTGGCGGAATTGGTAGACGCAGCGGACTCAAAATCCGCCGTCGAAAGACATGTCGGTTCGAGTCCGACCGCCCGCACCATATCTTCTTTTCAGAGTGATTACACAGCCGGCAGCGCGAAGTTGCGCGAGCTGTAGAAACATCGTTTCACGAAAAAATGTGACCGCGCCTTTTGTCATGTCACAGAGGGGCATTTACAGCGGGCAATCATATCCCTAAACCTCCTCCTGGCGTTTTTGAGCATGCGCAGCAACAGTTTTTGCGCTGCGAAAGAGGCGGTGGAAAGGATCTGAATGCTGCGCAGACTTTATGACTGGACAATGTCCCTCGCCGCCAGCAAATCGGCTGAAGTCTGGCTTGCTGTCATTGCTTTCGTTGAAAGCTCCGTTTTTCTGGTTCCGGCCGACGTGCTGTTTTTGCCGATGGCTCTTGCCAAGCCTGAACGCTCCTACCGCTATGCAACTGTGGCGACCATCGCGTCGGTTCTTGGCGGCATTGCTGGCTGGGCTATCGGACATTACTTTTTCGAAGGCGTTGCGCGGCCGATCCTGGAATTTTATGGCAAGCTCGACAGCTTCGAGCAGATGAAGAACTACTTCGATAGCGAGTGGATCCTGCTGCTGCTGGTGACCTCGGGGCTTGCGCATCTACCGCCCATCAAGGTGGTGACCATCCTCTCGGGCGTCATCAATATGAGCCTGACGCTCTTCATCGTGTCAGCCGTCATCGCGCGTGGTGCACGATTCTTTGCGCTTGCCTGGCTTTTGCGCCGTTATGGCGAACCGATACGCCACTTTATAGAGAAAAGGCTCGGCCAGATCGTCGGCATTGCTGCGGTCGTCGTGATCCTAGCCTTCCTCGCCTACAAACTTCTTGCTCATTGACGTCATTTTCGCTCTGATTCGACATCGGGCGTTCTAAACTTTGAATGGTGCCACCTGTCGATCTCGCCCAAGCCATTACGGTGACGTTGACTTAAGGTTCTGGAGAAACATTGTGACCGCTGCAGCTTCTGTCTCCCGCCCTACCTTTACCTACGCCGCTATTCTGGCCGTCGCCATGGCTGCGGTCGTCGGGACTGCGCTTGGCTTTGAACATCTTGGCGGGTACATCCCCTGCGCGCTCTGCCTGCTGCAGCGCCAGCCCTATTATTATGCCATTCCGATCGCGTTGCTTGCTGCGGTTCTAACATTGACACGTACGCCCGCGTGGATTCCACGTGCACTTATCCTCGCCGTTGGCCTTTTGATGGTGGTGGATGCAGGCATGGCCGCTTACCACGCCGGCGTAGAATGGCACTTCTGGCCAGGGCCAGCGACCTGCTCTACCTCGGCTGCCGGTGTAACCCAGGATGCCAGCAACCTTTTGAGTGACCTCAATACCATCAAAGGACCGTCCTGCACGGATGCTGCTCTGCGCGTCCTCGGCCTGTCCTTCGCAGGTTGGAATTTTATCGCAAGTCTGGCGCTCGCCGTCTTTGCATTTATCGGGGTTCGCAAATCTGCCTGATCGTGAACCTCCGGCGCTAATGAGCCGGATGATAGGCAATATCCTGATCGTCAAAAAGGGCAAGTTTCGCTTTATCGATCGTAAAACCGACGGCGCTGTCGACCGAAGCGCCGCTCATGCCGGGATCGGTTCCGATGAGCTTGGAGCCGTCCTTCAAGCGAACGTGCAGGAGCGAACGGTCGCCGAGACGCTCCACGGTCTCAAGCGTTCCGTTGATGTCGGCCGGTGCGCTCGTTGCCATCACCAGGTGTTCAGGCCTGATGCCCAGCGTCAGCGAACCCTGCGGCACGTCGCCGGATCGGATAGAGGTTTTGACCCCCGCGCCATCGGCAAGCGTCACAGCAATAAAGCCGCCCTCGTCGGCCACGGCCTTGATGGGCAGGAAATTCATGCCGGGAGAGCCGACAAACCCAGCCACATACCTTGTAGCAGGACGCGTATAGATCTCGGTCGGCGTAGCGACCTGCTCGATTTTCCTGTTGTTGAGGAGCACGATCCGATCTGCCAAGGTCATTGCTTCGACCTGATCATGCGTCACGAAGATCATTGTCGCACCAAGCCTCTGGTGAAGCTGAGAAAGCTCGACGCGTGTGCGCGTGCGCAACCCTGCATCGAGGTTGGATAGCGGCTCATCGAACAGGAAGACCTCCGGTTCTCGCACGATGGCGCGCCCGATAGCGACGCGCTGGCGCTGGCCGCCGGATAGTTCTGACGGCTTTCGATCGAGAAGGTGCGGCATTTCGAGGATCTTTGCAGCGGCATCAACCCTCTTTTGAATTTCAGCTTTCGGCGTTTTGATATTCTTCAATCCGAAGGACATGTTATCGCGCACCGACATATGCGGATAAAGCGCATAGGACTGGAACACCATCGACACGCCGCGTTCGCCAGGCGCGAGCTGATCGACGCGCCGCCCACCGATCCAGATCTCGCCGCTGCTCACACTCTCGAGCCCCGCAATCATTCTAAGCAGCGTCGACTTTCCGCAACCGGAGCCACCCAGAAACACGACGAATTCGCCGCGCTCGATCGTCAGGTCGATATCGCTCAATACCTGAAACGCGCTAAAGCTCTTGCTCAATGACTTGATTTGTATGCCTGACACCCTTGTCTCCTTCATATGAAAGACGCCAAGCGTCCTCTGGTGCCTACTTCCTACGGATCCCCTTGCGGCTACTTAACTGCGCCGACGGCGACACCTCTGGTGAGCGTGCGTTGAAAAATCAGGAAGAAAATAATCGTTGGCGTGACGCCGAGCAGCGAGGCGGCCGCAATGGCGGTTGGATCCGATGTGGTGGCACCTACCAGAACCCCCATCGAAACCGAGACGGTCTGATTGTCGTTCGACACGAGAAAAACCAACGGAATCAAGAACTCATTCCAGGTCCAGATAAAGAAGAACGTTGCAAGGACCGCGAGCGTCGGACGCAGCACCGGCACCACCACTGACCAGAGGATTTGCCAGCGGCTGGCATTGTCAATGAGAGCCGCTTCGATGATCTCCTTCGGAAAGGTGCTCAGCACGGACGACAAGAGATAAGTCCCGAACGCGGTATGCAAGACGCCGAGGATCAAGATGACGGAGATCATCGAATCGAACAGGCCAACCTGTTTGGCCATGTAATAAAGTGGATAAACGAGCGCTTCTTGCGGCGCCATGATCGAAATCATCAGCACGACCAGGAGCGCCCGCCCGCCTCGGACCCGACCGATGCCGATCGCGTAGGCGTTAAGAAGACTGAGAAATACCGACAGGACGGCCGTGCACGCGCTGATTAGAATGCTGTTGAAGAGCTTTCGAGGAAAATTCACGTTGACCCAGAAGTTCTGCAGAGCTGTGAGGTCGAAAGAACGAGGAAAGGCAAGTGGGCCATTCGCGCCATAATCGGCAGGCGCCTTGATGGCGTTCATCGCCGCCAGGATGAAGGGAAAGAGTGTGCCAAGCAGCAGCACGAAAAGGATCAGGAGCACGAACCAGGCACCTTTACCCCGGCTGATCCGGTGGGCGGCAGAATTTTGTGCCGCTTCTTTTGCGGGAAAGGGAGCAACAAGAGCCATGGATTATGCCTCCTCCGATTGCCGGGACTGCACGCGCAGGAAAAAGACGCCGACGATGATCGTCGCAGCCGTTTGCAGGGTTGCGATGGCGGCGGCATAACCGACCCGGTTGGTGGTGAAGAAGTGATAGTAGGACATAAAGGAAGGCACCGTCGTCGCATTATCCGGACCACCCGAAGTCAGGACATAGACAGGCGCAAACATTTTCAGCGCTGCGATCAAGGTCGTGAGGGCCACCACGAAGATTTCCGGCTTCAACATGGGAATGGTGATGTAGCGGAAACGGATGAACCAGGTCGCGTTGTCGAGTTCGGCTGCCTCGTAAAGCGATGGATCGATGCGCGCCAGCCCAGACATGAAGACCACGAGGCAATATCCAACCTGAATCCAGACAATCATCGCTGAAATGGCCCAGATCGCGTAGTTGGCATCGCCCAGCCAGTTCTGTGCCAGGAAGTCGAGGCCGATCCCCTTCAAGGCGGCGTTGACGACGCCGACGGGATTGAGAATCCAGCTCCATAATACGCCAGCGGCTGTCAGCGGTAGAATCTGTGGCAGATAAAAGCCGGCGCGAAAAAAGCTCGACAGTCTTTCGCTGAAGTGAACGGCAACGTAATCATAAAGCACCGCCGCCAGGACAAGACCAAGCATGATCGGCAGGATGGTCATCGGAATGACGAAAAGACCGACGTGCTTGAAGGAACCCCAGAACACCGTGTCGCTCAGGAGCCGAACGTAATTGTCGAACGCGATGAAGCGCGGCGTGCCGATCCCTTTCCAGGCCGTCAGACTGATGAAGACATTGGCGATCAACGGCACGAGCACGATCAAGATCAGGGCCGTACAGCCGGGAATGAGATAAAGATAATAGCCTGCTCTGCTGGTTGCCTTGGCATTCGCCATCGTCGTTCTCCATTGGGAAGCAACGAGGCGGGCCGGTCACAGCCCGCCGCTCAGGTTAAGGCCTTGATGCATGTCGCGCCGAACTCTCATCTGTGACCGGCTGCGACATGCAAAAGGGACCTTAAGGCGTAAACCGCAATTGCGACGATGCGCGAAGCGATTTAGCGGGAAGACTGCTCGTCATCATAAGCCTTCTTCAATCGTTCGACGAATTGCTCAGGAGTGATCGAGCCACTGAACAGACCCGTATCGGCTTGGTTCAGCAGTTCGTAATAACCTGGAACAGGCCAGTCGGGATAAAAGCCGAGCCCATTCTTGTCGGCAATCTGCTTGAACATCTCAACATTTCGCTTGCCGATCGGATCGGTAATATTGGCAGGGTCTGCCGCCACGGCAACGCCGCCGTAATTGGCTTGCAGGTTCTGATTTTCCTTGCTCAGCAGGATATCGATGAAGTCATAGGCGTATTCCTTGTTCTTCGCGCTCTTCGGCACGACGAAAAGGTTTCCGGTGGAACCGACGCTGTATTGCGGCGTCGGGAACAGGAACTGGTTCCATTGGAAATTCTTGATGCCGGCGGCAAACTTGCCGTTATTCCAGGTCCCGGCAACGAGCATCGGCGCTTTGCCCGCGGCAAACAGACCTGCCACGTCGATGTCCTTCAGACCGGTCGCGTCCTTAGAGATATAACCCTTCTTAATCCAGTCGGCGATTTTCTGTGCGGTAAAAAGGAAAGGCTTCGTGTCGAGCGGCGCTTTCAGCCCTTGGTAGTTCTTCACCCAGGTATCGTCGGCCTGGGTCAGCGCAAGCGTATAAAGGAGGTGCTGGCCGTTGGAATCAACTGCACCAACGGTCAATGGGGTAACGCCTGTCTTCTTGAAGGCTTCAAGCGCCGCTTCGAACTCTTCCATCGAAGTCGGTATCTTGATGTTGTTCGCCTTGAACATATCTTCGTTATAGAACACGGAAACAAATTCCGCATGGGCTGGAAGACCCACAATCGGGCCCGACCCATAGATGCCGGTCTCGTCGTATTTGCTGAGTTGGAGATTGGCTTCGGGCAGGATCTTATCCCAGCCGCGTTGTTTTACGACGTCGTCAAGGGGTGTCAAAAGCCCTTGGGAGGCGACGAGACCGGCCGTCGCGTTACCTTTGTTATATTCCAGAACATCGGGCGCCTGATCCGAGTTCAAAATCATGCTGCCTGCTTTTTGCAACTGATCGAATGTCTTCTGCTCAAACTTCACTTCGACGCCGGGATGCTTGGCCTTGAATTCCTCGACAGCCTTGGTCCAAGCCTTGGCTTGCGGCGTATCGGGCAGCTCAAACCACCACACGCTGAATGTTTTGCTTTGTGCCTGCGCTACACCGGCCGCCATCATCAGCGTGACGCCTGCAGCCCCCATCAAGCGGGTAAACTTGCTCATCCGTGCTCCTCCACTGTCTTGAGCGTCTTACCTTCCCCAGCGGCGTTGCTCGCCTCACCGCCAAAGCGTTCTTCCCGATCGCACCGGGAAGATCACTGTCCTTCACCCCATCGTATCGATCGTCCAATACTCAAGGGTCTGCCGACTGCAACCGCCGACACCTCCTCCAGCAGTTACCACCAGCACATCAGAGCGCCGTTCGAAACGATTGCGTCCGATCTGCACTCTCAGCCTTTCAATTCAAGCATCATCCGACCGCTCCTCTTTTCACTGCGGTCAGATTATACCCTCTCGTCAGGCAACAAAGTCTCCGCCACGCGCCTGCTTCAGGTGGCGCAATGCGTGCACCTGGCCGGTCATTTCCAGATCGTCCCGGTAGACAGGATCGTGCCAGCCCTCGATGTCGATCGATCCGGAAAATCCAGCAAGACGCAGTTCCGAAATGATGTCGGTCCAGTTGCTGTCGCCAAACCCTGGCGTGCGCATGAATACGAAGGGCACCTTGCCGAAGATACCGTGCTCCTTGATGACATCCCAGCGAATGGTGGCATCCTTGCCATGCACGTGGAATATCTTCTTGGCCCACTTGCGGATCTGCGGCAACGGCTCGATGAGATAGACCATCTGATGGCAGGGTTCCCATTCGAGACCGAGATTGTCGTCAGGCGTCTCGTTGAACATCATCTCCCAGGCATCGGGATTATGGGCGATGTTCCAATCGCCGCTCTGCCAGTTGCCATCCATGGCGCAGTTTTCAAACGCGATCTTTACGCCCTTGTCGGCGGCGCGCTTGGCAAGCTCGCTCCAGACCTGCCGGTAGCGCGGCAGGCTTTCGGGCAGCGGTCGGCCACGAACACGCCCGGTAAAGCCTGCGACACAGGTTGCACCGAAGTGATGAGCATTGTCGATACAATCTTTCCAGCCTTTCAGAGTCTGAAGGTCCATCTCAGTCTCTTCAAGCGGGTTACCGAACATACCCAGCGTCGGGATAGTGATGTCGCGGTCGCCGATCGCCTCACGGCAGCGCTTGCCAAGCTCGGCAAGGTCTTTGCCATTCGTCGTCTGCCAGAAGAAAGGTTGGAAGCTTTCAAAGCCCATATCGGCAATTTCGGTAATCCGCCTTGCGGGATCCGAATTGGTCGATTGAAGCATGGTGCCGATGCGGATGGCTTTTGCGGGATCAGACATTGTTCAAACCTTAAGCAGCAATTTCAACACGTTTCCCGGTCTTGGCACTTTCGATTGCGCCAAAAACCATGGCAAGGCTTCGGATATTGTCAAAGCCGGCAGTCTCGGGAGGTTTTCCAGTATCAAGCGCGTTTACGAAGCTCGCGATCACGCTGGCATGGCCATGCGTCTCTTCGTCATGTTCAGGCGGCGGCACGTCAGCGAGAACAAAGCCGTGCAAAAGGCCAGGCTCATTGCCGGCGACCGTTGCACGAAAATCTTCGGCCCCATCCCAGGTGAGCATACCCTTGGAGCCAATCAGCCGCCAGCGACCTTCCCAACTCGTCGGCTCACCTTCGGCACACCAGGACCCGCGATAGGTAAAGACGACATCGTCGGCAAACTCGAAGACGGCATTGGCCGAAGCGCCATGTCGATACCAGGAGCCAATCGGGTTCTTCTCGACACAGTAAACAGCCAGCGGCTTCTTGTTCGCCATGAAGCGCGCTGCATCGAATGTGTGGATCGCCATATCGAGAAGCAGCACATTATCCATATCCTCGCGAAAACCGCCAAAATGCGGCCCGAGGAAGAAATCACAGTGGAGTGCGGTTAACGTGCCGATCGCACCGCTTTCGACAAATCGACGCAAGCGCCGGACGCCGGAAATGAAGCGGCGATTTTGAACCACGGCATGCATTTGACCTCGTTCGGCAGCGAGGTCGATGAGAGCAGCCGCCTCCGCCAGCGAGGTGCCCATCGGCTTTTCGCTCAAGACATGGCAACCACTCTTCAAGGCGGTCGAAACGACATTGAAGCGGGCAGTCGGAATAACGACGTCGAAAACAATGTTGGCGCCGCTCTTTGCGATAACATCAGCAAGATCCGAGCCAATTACTGCCTTATCCAGACCATACTGAGCCGCCAACTCCTCAGCCGCGGATCTATTCAGATCGACCAGGCCGACGACATCGATCGACCCCGCTAGCATCGGATCCGACGTGATGGCCGTGAGCCAGCCTTTCGACATAGCTCCGCACCCGCAAAGAACGGCATTATATCTCAAGAATTTTCCTCCGTCGGTGAGGTCAAGTCTCCTCCTAACCTCGCTCCGTAAACGTTTACGAGACTATGCGGAAGTGAGATGCTATGTCAATAGAGAGCAAGAGGCGGACGGAGGAGACAACACGGATGGCAGGCATTCGAAAGCTGGCCGAGCATCTTGATATTTCGATCGGAACGGTTTCGCGCGCCTTGAACGGAAAGCACGACGTCAACGAGGAAACGCGTAAACGCGTCCTCGCAGCCGCTGAAGAACTTGGTTATGTCGCCAATCAATCGGGCCGCAGCCTGCGCCAGGGAAAGACCAACGTCATCGGGCTGATGACGGACTGGAATGCAGAGGCAATCGAAAACAGCGACAACTTCTTTCCTGCCCTGACGGCGAGCCTGCAAAGCGTCTTTAGCCGGCATAAGCTTGACCTCGTCATGCTTCCCTGTCCGAACGAGGAAGACCGCTTTGAATATCTAAAGCGAATGGTCGCGCGCCATATCGTCGATGCCTTCATCATCACCAGTACGCGGCGCAACGACAAACGCTTCGATTTTCTCATGAAGGCGAAGATCCCGTTTGTCGCGCTCGGACGGAGCGCAAGCGCACATCCCTTCCGCTGGGCGGATCTCGACTTCGAAGGCGTCGCCGGCTTTTCCGTGGATCGTTTGGTTGCCAAAGGACATCGACGGATCGCCGTCGTCGTCCCGTCCAGCGATATCAATCTCGGCCACGTTTTCCTTGAAGGCTATCGCGCCAGCCTACAAAGGCACGGCATCGCTTTTAACGACGAGCTTGTGATCCGCGTCGGCGCAAGCGAGCAAGGCGGTTACCAAGCCGGATGCGAGTTGCTTCAACTGGCCGAACGGCCAACCGCAGTTATCCTGGTTTACGAGCTGATGGCGATCGGGCTTTATCGCAAGCTGGAAGAAGAAGGGCTGTTGCCCGGACGCGATATCGCAGTCATCGGCTTTCGCGAGCAGCCGCGCACAAAATTCCTCCAGCCGAGGCTGACCTGCTTCCGCTGCTCCCTCTCAGATCTCGGAACAGGCTTGGGAGAGATGCTGCTTTCGACCATGAAGGCTTACAATCGCTTCTATCCGGATGCGCCGGAGACCTTGATCTGGCCGCTGACATTTGCCCCCGGCGAAAGCGATGGCCCGGACAGGTGAGGCTGCTGTGATCAGAGGTCGATCGATTGTCCCTGAGGGAACTACTGCCTTCGACTTTTCAAATCGGCGATAGCAACCGCCAACCTATGCCGAGCACAGCGGCCATGCATAGGCTCGCGATGACCGACCATCTGAGACGGAAAATAACGAAGGCCGACAGCAGCGTGAGAACGAGGGAAGGCGCCACCAGCGAACTGAAGACAGGGACGTCCAGCATCAGCGGGCCAAAAGCGACAGATCGGATTTCGGCAAAGAGCACATGAAGACCAAACCAGACGGCAAGATTGAGGATCACCCCGACAACGGCAGCCGTGATGGCCGACATAGCCCCGGCAAGCGCCCTGTTGCCACGCAAGGTTTCGATGAAGGGCGCGCCGGCAAAGATCCACAGGAAGCTTGGCAAAAACGTCACCCAGGTCGTCAGGATCGCCCCGAGCGTCGCCGCTGTCAGTGCCGATAAGCTGCCGGGATCTCTATAGCCTGCCAGGAAGCCGACAAACTGGGTCACCATGATCAAGGGACCAGGCGTCGTTTCCGCCATGCCCAGCCCATCGAGCATTTCTCCAGGACGAAGCCAGCCATAGTGATTGACCGCAGCTTGGGCAACATAGGCGAGCACGGCGTAAGCGCCGCCGAAGGTGACGACTGCCATCTGGCTAAAGAACAGGCCAATCCTCGAAAAGACATTATCCCATCCGAGCGCAAGGATGAGCGAGACCACGGGAAGGAACCAGAGCAATGCGAGCAGGCCCGAGATTTTGAGAGACCAGGCGAGATTAGGCCGCGCATGCGTAGGGATGTCCTCGCCAAGCACCGAGTCCCGATCTTCAAGGGTCTTGTCCGATGCGGACTGATGCCCGCCGCCAACCCTGAAGGCAGGCAGCCCGCTCCGCCCACCGACATAGCCCGCCATCGCGGCTGCAATAACAATCGCTGGAAACGGCACATGAAGCGCGAAAATTGCAACAAAGGCGAGCGCCGCAATCGCGATCATGACTTTGTTCTTGAGCGCCCTTCCTCCGATCCTGAACACAGCTTGGACGACAATCGCGAGCACTGCGCACTTAAGACCAAAGAAAAGGCCCTGAATCGCAGCGACGTTCCCGAAGATCACATAAATATAGCTGAGGAGAAGAATCGCGAGAAAACCCGGCAGGACAAAGAGGAGCCCGGCAATGATGCCCCCTTTCGTCTTGTTGAGAAGCCATCCGATGTAAATCGCGAGCTGGTGCGCTTCTGGCCCTGGCAGAAGCATGCAGTAATTGAGCGCGTGGAGGAAACGATGCTCTCCCACCCAGCGTTTTTCTTCCACGACGATGCGATGCATCACGGCAATTTGACCGGCAGGACCGCCGAAGCTGAGAGCTGCCACACGCGCCCAGACCTTGACGGCCTCCGGCAGCGGAACGACATCGCCGCTCCGGCTCTGCGCTCGACTGTCAGTCATAGGCGCTCACGCCGCAAGGCCGATATGAGCGCCGGAGATTGAGACATACGAGCCGGACGGCACGGCGTTGAATTGCAAGAGATCAAGGCTGCAATTCACTATCCCAGTAGAGATAGTCGAGCCAGCTTTCGTGCAGGTAGTTTGGCGGGAACAGGCGGCCGTTGTTGTGCAGATCCTGAACGGTCGGCTGATACGGCTTCTGCGCCGGGAACATGCCGGCTTGCTTCGGAAGCTTGCTGCCCTTTTTGAGATTGCACGGCGAACACGCGGCAACGACGTTCTGCCAGGTCGTTTCACCGCCATGGGCGCGTGGGATGACGTGGTCAAATGTCAGTTCGTCATGCGATCCGCAATACTGGCATTGAAACCGGTCGCGCAGGAACACATTGAACCGGGTGAAGGCAGGATGCCGCGATGGCTGCACATATGTCTTCAGGCTGACAACACTCGGCAGCCGCATCGAAAAACTCGGTGAGGATACGGAATGGTCGTACTCGGCAATGATATTCACACGGTCAAGGAAGACCGCCTTGATCGCGTCCTGCCAGGACCAGAGCGACAAGGGATAATAACTCAACGGCCGATAGTCGGCGTTCAACACGAGCGCCGGAAGGGCCTGGGGAGAGACTGCAATCGTCAAGGAACCCTCCTGATCGATTCGGCATCTGCATCCTTATATTAGGCGCGTTGTGACGCTATTGTGAAGTCCCAATAATTTTGTCACCCAGAATCGACGATTTGAAATGCCCGATCAGAAAAATCGGCCCAAAATCTTCAATTTCTTTAAAAATCTCAGCTTTCTCACACGCATTCGTTGGATGCAGAAGACTGCGACAAAACCGCGCCACAGAGAGCGGTATGAGGCACAGTCACGCCACCGGAAGAACGCCGCGCCCCAGTTTGGCTGAATAATAGGCCCAGAAAAGTCGGGCCGCCACGGAACGCCACGGCGACCATGCCATGACCATGGAGGCGAGTAACGCTGGCTTTGGCCGCTCAGTGAGGCACAGACCCGCCGCAACCGCATTTTGCAGAGCAACGTCGCCCACCGGAAAAAGATCTTGGTGGCCGCAGCAAAACATCAGATAGACCTCCGCAGTCCAAGGGCCTACACCTTTGACGGCCGTCAGTTTCTGCACAGCTTGAGGAGCATCGAGGGTGCCAAGATCAAAAAGATCGATGTTTCCCGCAGCGACCGCCTCAGCAAGAGCCGCAAGACTTTTCGCCTTCGCCCCAGACAGGCCGTAGCCACGCCATGCCTCTGGGCCAGCGGCAAGAAATTCCTCTGCGGTCAGCTCGTTGCCGCCATACGTCATGCGCCGCCAGATCGCTTCGGCGCTGGCGCGGGAAATCATCTGCGACACAATAATGTGAGCAAGCCCCGAAAAACCAGCCGCACGCAGGCGTAGCGGCACAGGACCGGCCGCGTCGACAACGGGTATAAGACGCGGATCGAGGCGCATCAACTCTGCAAGCCCGAGCGCGATATCAGCTTCATGGCGAATGATGGTCAGCCCCGCTCCCCCTTGCGCAAAATTCGTGTCAGAAGAAAGCATGCTCGATCGCCAACGTCAAAGTCCGGTCTACCGTTTCGCCCCAAGTCCAAATGGACGTCTGCACCTTGGCCATGCGCTATCTGCTCTTCTGAACAGTGATATGGCCGCGCAAACCAGGGGGACACTACTTCTGCGCATCGAAGACATCGACCTTGCCCGCTGCACCCCTGCTTTCGAGGCTGGCATATACGAAGATTTGGCCTGGCTTGGAATCGATTGGCAAAAGCCGGTCCGCCGGCAATCGGATCATTTTTCCGACTATCGCCAGGCATTGGAACGCCTGAAAGAGATGGGCCTTGTCTACCCGGCTTTCATGACACGCGGCGAGGTCCAGGCCCGCGTCAAGCAAAGCGAGATAGCAGGAGGACGATGGCCACGCGATCCGGATGGCTCCCCTCTTTATCCTCAAGACGACAGGCAAAGATCCGAGTATGAATCCGCGGAGCTGCTGAAGAGCGGTCGTCGTTATGCTTGGCGTCTTGATATGGAAAAAGCGATCGAGCATGCCGGCCGCGACCTTTCCTGGATGGAAAGCGGCGACGGCGAACGGGGCATAATCCTTGCTGATCCAGAAAAATGGGGCGATGTCATCTTATCGCGCTCCGATGCGCCGTCGAGCTATCATCTTTCCGTGGTCGTAGATGATGCCCTCCAGAACGTGACTCATGTCGTGCGCGGCGCCGATCTCTTCCAGGCGACGGCCGTCCACGTTCTCCTGCAGAAGCTCCTTGGTCTGCCGCAGCCGCTCTACCATCATCATCGCTTGATCACAGATGCTACCGGCCGCAAGCTTTCCAAGAGCGATGGCGATGCCGGCATAGAGGCGCTTCGCCACCGGGGGCTGTCACCGGCGGACATCCGCCGCCTTGTCGGCTGTTGACGCCTTATTGCGATTGCGTCCGCTCAAGAAGCGATGCGACAGCATCGAGCGCAGGCGAAATTTCATCATAGCAGCGTTGATCTCACCGCCGATAATGAAGATGACGCCGATCATATAAAGAAAGATCAAGACGATCATGATCGACGCAAGGCCGGCATAGGTCGCCGTGTAGTTAGCAAAAGTGCTCAGGTAATAAGCAAAGATCAGTGCGCCGGCGAGCCACAGGATGAGCGTGATGAAAACACCCGGAATAACGTCATAGACTTTGCGTCTTCCGGCCGGCAACCAGAGGTGAACGATGAGCAGGCCCGCCGTCAGAATGAACAATGTACCGTAAATACGCCAGGAGAAGATCACCTCGAGGGTGTCCGCCAGCAGTGGCAGCCAATGTCGCGCATAATCGAGACCGAGCGGCACAACGACAAGCAGGATGCTGACAGCCGCAAGAATGAAAACGGCAATCACGACGAAGCCAAGGCTTGCCATGCGCGTCACGTACCACGGACGCGTCTCCTGCACGCGATAGGCGCGGTTGAGCGAAATTCGCAACGCTTCGACGCCGTTAGAGGCAAAGTAGGCAGCCGCCAAGACGGAGATCGTCAACAGTCCGCCGCGCGGAACCGTCAAAACCTGCAGTACCTGATCGGCCAGCGGTTTGGCGATTTCCTCGGGCCATGTGTCGAAGATAAGATGCACGGCCGTCGACGAGAACTGATCGGCCCCCAGAAAGTTGGCGAGTGCCGTTCCGAATATCAGAAAAGGGAAAACCGCGAGCAAGGTCGATAGCGCAATGTGGCTCGCCATAGCAAAGCCGTCATCATCGATGAGATGGCAGACGGCATCGTATGCCACGTCATAGAACCTGCGCGCTAACTTCGCCATCCAACCTCGCATGTCTATGGCATTGTCTCGATGGGTTGAATATGGGAAACGAAGATCGTTTCGTAAACAGGGAGCCGCCCGATGTCAGACCGGCCCGTCGTTATTGTGACCGGATGCTCCTCCGGCATCGGCGCTTATTGCGCAAGGGCACTGGTGCGCGATGGATGGCGCGTTCTGGCAACCGTGCGCAAGAGCGAAGACCAGGCTGCTCTTGAGGCCGATGGCATCGAGACATTCTTAATGGATTACCGTGACCAGCAAAGCATCAACGACTTTGTCGCAGCGGCGGGAGAACGAACAGAAGGACAGATCGACGCCTTGTTCAACAATGGCGCATACGGTCAACCGGGCGCCGTCGAGGACCTTCCGACCGAAGTGTTGCGCGAGCAATTCGAGACCAACGTTTTCGGCTGGCATGAATTGACGCGACAGGTCATTCCTTTCATGCGTCGCCGCGGCGCAGGCCGCATCGTGCAGTGTTCTTCGATCCTCGGCATCGTTCCCTATCGGTTTCGCGGTGCCTATACGGCGTCGAAATTCGCGATCGAAGGACTGAGCATTACGCTGCGGATGGAGTTGATGGGAAGCGGCATTCACGTAAGCCTCATCGAACCGGGACCAATTGCCTCGCGCTTCACCACAACAGGGCTTGCCAAGTTCAGGGAAAATATCGATCTCGAGGGTTCGGTCCATGCTGCGGCCTATCGTCGCCAGCTGGCGCGCCTTGATGGCTCCGGCCCGATAAACCGCCACAAGTTGGGGCCGGAAGCCGTTTATACCGCGCTGAAACGCGCATTGACCGCGCCCCAACCGAAGCCCCATTATCCGGTCACCGTCCCGGCACGGCAAGGAATGATTCTGAAGCGGCTTTTACCCTCGGCACTCTTCTATCGTCTGATGCGCTGGGTGGATTGAGGAGGAGGCCTCTCGCATCATGTCGACATTTACCTATGTACTTGCCATCATCGTTATGGGAGCAGTGGCGCTGGTTCTGATCCGCGGCCTGTTCAACATGACGAAAGGCGGCGACGCCAATCTATCCAATCGGCTGATGCAGCTTCGCGTGCTTTTGCAGGCAGTCGCTATCATCCTCATCATGTTGACGCTCTGGCTGACCGGTGGCGGCAGGCCAGGGTAGCAAGTCGAGACTAAAAAAGGGACGAAATGGTCAAGCTGAACAGGATCTACACGAAAACCGGCGACGACGGCACCACGGCACTTGTGTCGGGACCCAGACGTCGCAAGGACGACCTGCGGATTGAGGCGTTTGGCACAATAGACGAGGCAAATTCGGCCATCGGGATTGCAAGGCTACATCTAGAGAAAGACGATCCGCTCGACGGGATGCTGATGCGCATCCAGAACGACCTTTTCGATCTCGGCGCCGACCTGGCCAATCCGCAGACGGATGTTCCTGACGGTTACGAGCCATTGCGCATCGTCGCTTCTCAGGTCGATCGGATAGAAGCCGATATCGACAGCCTGAATGCAGAACTTGACCCGCTCACCTCTTTCGTTTTGCCCGGTGGGCACCCGGCTGCAGCCCACCTGCATCTGGCGCGAACGATCGCACGGCGTGCCGAACGTTTCATGGTTTCGCTCGATCGTACCCCCGGCGAGGCTGTCGGACCGAATGCGCTGAAATACGTCAATCGCCTCTCCGATTTTCTGTTCGTCGCCGCCCGCCACGCCAACGACAAAGGCAGGGCCGACGTCCTGTGGGTACCGGGAAAGAATCGCTGACGGCGCTGAGCTGCTCACAGGACCGCAGCATAAACTTTCGCAGGATGAAAATATTGACGTGAACGTCAACGTAATATAGCTGGTAAATTGCCTGTCTGCGGCATGGAATCGTTGTATTTGGAGGAAAAACGCGTATCCATGTCGCCAATCGACAATCAGACCGGCCTGCAAGTGCGCATGTTGACAGCACCGATCTGGGAAGGAAGGACCCGATGAAGATACTCGTCCCCGTTAAGCGGGTGGTTGACTACAACGTGAAGATCCGCGTGAAGTCGGACGGTTCCGGCGTGGAGCTTGCCAATGTGAAAATGTCGATGAACCCCTTCGACGAAATTTCCGTCGAGGAAGCCTTGCGGCTGAAGGAAGCCGGCAGGGCTGAGGAAGTTGTCGTCGTTTCGATCGGGCCGGCCAAGGCCGAAGAAACGTTGCGTACCGCACTTGCCATGGGCGCCGACCGCGCGATCCTGATCGAAACCGACGATGCCGTTGAACCACTTGCCGTTGCCAAAATCTTGAAGGGTGTCGTCGAGACGGAAGCACCGGGTCTTGTCATTGTGGGCAAACAGGCGATCGACGACGATTCAAACCAAACCGGCCAGATGCTGGCTGCCCTTTTGAAATGGGGACAGGCAACTTTCGCATCGAAGCTGGAACTCGGCGACGGCAAAGCGACCGTTACGCGCGAAATCGATGGCGGCCTGCAAACGATCGACGTCAAGCTGCCTGCGGTGGTGACGACGGACCTGCGCCTCAACGAACCGCGCTATGCGTCCCTGCCGAATATCATGAAGGCAAAGAAGAAGCCGCTCGACAAGAAGAGCCCGGCAGACTTCGGCGTCGACACAACGCCTCGCCTGAAGGTTCTGAAAACGGAAGAGCCCGGCGGCCGCAAGGCCGGCATCAAGGTCGGTTCGGTCGCCGAACTCGTATCGAAGCTCAAGACTGAAGCCGGCGTGCTTTGATCATCACGCAGAGGAAACGATAAAATGGCAATTCTTCTTCTTGCAGAGCACGATAACAACGCGGTTTCGGACCAGACTGCCAAGGCCCTGACCGCAGCGCAGAAGATTGGCGGAGACGTTCATGTGTTGGTAGCGGGTGCCGGCGCCAAGGCGGCTGCCGATTCGGCTGCCAAGCTCGCAGGTGTCTCGAAAGTGCTGCTGGCGGACGATCCCAGCCTTGGCAACGCTCTGGCCGAACCGTTGGCGGATCTCATCATATCGCTGGCGCCGAACTACGATACGATCATTGCTGCGGCCACGTCGATTGGCAAGAACGTGCTGCCCCGCGTTGCCGCCTTGCTCGACGTTGCGCAGATTTCGGAGATCATCGAAGTCGTATCTCCCGATACATTCAAGCGGCCGATCTATGCTGGCAACGCCATTCAGACAGTTCAGTCCAGCGACGCCAAGAAAGTGATCACGGTGCGCACGGCGGCCTTTGCCGCAGCGGCAGAGGGCGGCTCGGCAGCGGTGGAAGCTGTTTCGCCAGCTGGGAATCCAGGCCTTTCCTCCTACGTCTCAGATGCGATCTCCACATCCGAACGTCCGGAACTCACTTCGGCCAAGATCATCATCTCGGGCGGACGCGCGCTTGGTTCGGCAGAAAAATTCAGGGAAGTCATTCTGCCCGTGGCCGACAAGCTCGGCGCAGCCGTTGGCGCATCACGCGCGGCTGTTGATGCGGGCTATGCTCCAAATGACTGGCAGGTCGGACAGACCGGCAAGGTGGTCGCTCCCGATCTCTACATTGCCTGCGGCATTTCCGGTGCGATCCAGCATCTGGCCGGCATGAAGGATTCCAAGGTGATCGTCGCGATCAACAAGGACGAAGAGGCGCCAATCTTCCAGGTCGCCGACTATGGCCTGGTCGGAGACATCTTCGAACTGCTGCCGGAATTGGAAAAGGCACTTTAAACCAAGCTACGAGCGTCTGGAAAAAACGCTTCGACCAGTCTACTAATCATGCTGGGCAATTGTTGCCCGGCAATTTTTTTGACTGGAATACGGCGCCACAGGAGCCGCCAACGGGGGAAAAACGCCATGAATGCGGACCTGAGGAATATCGGAGTGATCGGTGCCGGGCAGATGGGCTGCGGCATTGCACATGTCTCGGCAATGGCAGGCTACAAAGTCCACATCTACGATATCTCACAGGATCGAATTGAATCTGGCCTCGCCACGATCAACGGGAATCTCGGCCGGCAGGTCGCCAATGGCAAGATGACGGATGAACAGCGAACCGAGGCGCTATCGCTGATCTCAGGATCGTCCGACGTCAACGACCTCGCCGTCTCCGACCTTGTCATCGAGGCCGCCACCGAGGACGAACAGGTCAAACGCAAGATTTATACGCTGATCTGCCCTGTCCTGAAGCCTGAAGCGATTTTGGCCACCAACACATCCTCGCTCTCAATCACGCGCTTGGCGGCGGCTACCGATCGACCCGAACGTTTCATGGGTATCCACTTCATGAACCCTGTCCCGGTCATGAAGCTGGTTGAGCTCGTGCGCGGCATTGCGACAGAGGAAAAAACCTTTTCGGCCGCCAAGGCTTTTGTCGCGACCCTGGAAAAGACCGTGACCGTGGCCGAAGATTTTCCAGCCTTCATTGTCAACCGCATCCTGCTGCCGATGATTAACGAGGCGATCTACACGCTATACGAGGGTGTTGGAACGGTCGATGCGATCGACACGGCCATGCGCCTTGGTGCCAATCACCCGATGGGGCCGTTGCAGCTGGCCGATTTTATCGGGCTTGATACCTGTCTGTCGATCATGCAGGTGCTGCATGACGGGCTCGCCGACAGCAAATATCGGCCGTGCCCGCTGCTCGTAAAATATGTCGAAGCTGGTTGGCTCGGGCGTAAGTCGGGGCGCGGCTTCTACGACTACCGTGGCGAAACGCCCGTTCCGACCCGCTAAATCAAGGTGTACTCGAAAGCATCTTAAAGATCGGCCGCGCTGGCGGCTGATATCAAGGCTTTTCCATCGGCGCTGTCCCATGAAGCAGGTCCGTTCATCGCCCCGATCAGGCAACCCTTTCCATCGACGAGCAGCGTGACCGGCAGGCCGAACGCAAGTCCTTCCTTCTTCAGGGTGTTGAACACACCCATCGTCGCATCGCGATAGAGCGGCAGATGATCGACACCGATCTCGCTGAGGAAGGCCTTTGGCTTTTCATCGTCGCCCGTATCGATATTGATCGGCACCACTGTGAAGCGATCGCTGCCAAGATCCCGTTGCAGCGCATTCAGAGCTGGCATTTCCTCCCGGCAGGGCACGCACCATGTGGCCCAAAGATTGACGAGCAGCGTCTTTCCGGCAAAACCTTGCAAAGACGTCTGCTGCCCGTCTGCTGATTTGAAGGCGATCGAGGTCAAGGGGCGCGGATTGTCGACAGCCGTCATAGCCGCGACATCTCCCTTCAGAAGCGGCGCGATTTTTTCTTTGACGGAGGCTGACGCCGGGCAGTTGCCGGCAACCTGATCGTCGCCATTGCCATACCCCGCTTCCTTCATGTAAACCGCTGCGGCACCGGCAAGAAGGCCCGCTACGGCGGCGATCCCTATCAGTTTGAGGGATGGCAGGCGGAAGGGCGTCTTTCCAGTCATTTCATTCTCCGAACGATCAAGGCAAGGCAGGCGCATCCATGGCAGAGGGCAACCAGGATACCAAATCCTCCAACCAGATGTGGGGCGGGCGCTTCGCGTCCGGTCCCGATGCGATCATGGAGGAGATAAATGCCTCGATCGATTTCGACAAGAAGCTGTTTGCCCAGGACATCCGCGGCTCAATAGCGCATGCGACCATGCTGGCTCATCAGGGCATCATTTCGGCTGATGATAAAGACAAGATCGTCGAGGGGTTGAACACGATCTTGTCAGAAATCCAGTCTGGACGCTTCGAATTCTCCCGCAAGCTTGAAGACATCCATATGAATATCGAGGCACGGCTGGCCGATTTGATCGGACCGGCGGCTGGACGCCTCCACACCGCGCGCTCGCGCAACGATCAAGTGGCGCTCGATTTTCGTCTCTGGGTCAAGGAAGAGCTGCAGAAGACCGAAACGATGTTTTCGGATCTGATCGCAGCACTGCTCGATCGCGCTGACGAACATGCCGAAAGCGTCATGCCCGGTTTCACGCATCTGCAGACTGCTCAACCTGTAACCTTTGGCCATCACTGCATGGCCTATGTGGAAATGTTCGGCCGCGATCGTGCCCGTGTCCGCCACGCCATCGAGCATATGGACGAATGCCCGATCGGTGCCGCGGCCTTGGCCGGCACTGGCTTTCCGCTCGATCGGCATATGACAGCAAAGGCGCTTGGCTTCCGTGAACCGACGCGCAATTCGATCGATACCGTCTCTGATCGCGACTTTGCGTTGGAATTCCTGTCAATTGCCGCGATCGCCGCCACCCATCTGTCGCGGTTTGCCGAAGAAATCGTCATCTGGTCGACACCGCAGTTCGGTTTTATCCGATTGTCGGACGCGTTCTCGACTGGTTCATCGATCATGCCGCAAAAGAAGAATCCGGACGCAGCCGAACTTGTGCGCGCCAAGACCGGCCGCATCAACGGCTCGCTGATCGCTCTCCTGACGATCATGAAGGGACTGCCGCTCGCTTATTCCAAAGATATGCAGGAAGACAAAGAGCAGGTTTTCGATGCAGCCGAAAACCTGGAGCTTGCGCTTGCAGCCATGACCGGCATGGTGCGCGATATGACCATTCGTACCGACCGCATGCGCGCTGCAGCCGGCTCGGGTTACTCGACGGCGACAGACCTTGCCGACTGGCTGGTGCGCGAAGCGGGCCTGCCGTTCCGCGAAGCCCATCACGTGACCGGTCGCGCCGTGGCGCTTGCCGAAAGCAAGGGCTGCGATCTCAGTGATCTATCGCTGTCGGAACTGCAGGATATTCATGCGGCGATCACGGAAAAGGTATTCGATGTTCTCTCGGTAGACGCATCCGTCGCCAGCCGCACCAGTTTTGGCGGCACCGCCCCCTCCCAGGTGCGTCAGCAGATTGCCTGGTGGCGCGCCCGCAATTGATGACAAACGAATAAGGGTGCACAAGCGGTATGAACTTCGCTATGAAGTTTTGCCGGATTGCCTGACGAAGAGGGACTCATGCCTGCCAGCCTGCCGAATTATGTCCGCCTGACGTTGATCGTTGCTGCGATCGGTCTTGCTGTTGCCGGATGCGGACGCAAGGGCGATCTTGACCCGCCGAGCGCAATGGCAACGAAGAATGGTGACGCAAGCAAGCCGACGAAACAGCCCGGCGTCGCCGACAAGCCTTTCGTTCTCGACCCGCTTCTCTGATAGGCGCAAGCACCGTGAACCATTTCGAGTATCGCAACGGCGTTCTTTATGCCGAGGATGTTCCGGTCCCGGAGATTGCAAAGTCTGTGGGAACGCCTTTTTACGTTTATTCCACCGCAACGCTGGAGCGCCATTATCGCGTTTTCTCGGACGCTTTCGCCGATGTCGACGCGATGGTTTGCTATGCGATGAAGGCAAACTCCAACCAGGCGGTTTTGAAAACGCTGGGTCGCCTCGGCGCGGGCATCGATGTCGTATCGGAAGGCGAGCTGCGCCGGGCTCTGGCAGCAGGCATTCCGGCCGAGCGGATCATGTTTTCGGGTGTAGCCAAGACACCACATGAGATGGATGTGGCCCTTCAAGCCGGTATCTATTGCTTCAACGTCGAATCCGAGCCTGAACTTGAGGTGCTCAACCAGCAAGCATTGAAGCTCGGCCGCAAAGCACATGTGTCCTTCCGCATCAATCCGGATGTCGATGCGCGCACCCATGCCAAGATCTCGACGGGCAAGAAGGAAAACAAATTCGGCATCTCTTATCGCCGTGCGCGTGCCGTCTATGCCCATGCAGCAAGTCTGCCGGGCATCGAAGTCAGCGGCATCGATATGCATATTGGCAGCCAAATTACCGAACTTCAGCCATTCCAGGACGCCTTTCGCCTGCTGCGCGATCTTGTCGACCAGTTGAGGGGCGATGGGCATCAGATCCAGCATGTCGATATCGGTGGCGGGCTTGGAATTCCCTACCGTGATGATAACGAACCGCCACCGCTTCCCGATGCCTATGCGGCCATCGTCAAGGAACAGCTTGCAAGCCTTAACTGCCGGATCGTCACCGAGCCCGGCCGTTTGATTGTTGGCAATGCCGGAATTCTCGTAACGGAAGTCGTCTACGTAAAAGACGGCGACGACAAGTCCTTCATCATCGTCGATGCAGGCATGAACGACCTCATCCGCCCGACGCTTTACGAAGCCTATCATTCTATCCGTCCCGTCATTCAGCCTTACGACGGCGTGCCACGGCTTCGCGCCGACGTCGTCGGCCCGGTCTGCGAAACCGGCGATTATCTTGCGCTCGACCGCGAAATGGCAGAGCCCGCTGCAGGCGATCTTCTCGCCATCGCTTCGGCCGGCGCTTATGGCGCTGTTCAGGCCGGCACTTACAATAGCCGTCTTCTCGTTCCAGAAGTGCTGGTCAAAGGAGACGAATTCCACGTGATTCGTCCGCGTACGAGCTACGAGGACCTGATCGGCCTCGACAGCGTGCCCGGTTGGTTGGATTGATTATCCAGATCAACGCGTCGTAACATCTGCGTAAATTGGCCGGAAAATGCAATTTTCCGGCCGTCTGCCCTCGTCTTCGCCACAAAGAATGTTATCCTTGCTCTTATGGAGCGGGTCCTTGGTAGCGTGCCGTTGATGCCCTCCCAGACGCCCGGTAAAGACGAGCCGGTGGAGTTGGTCGAGGAGGTTACGACATCCATAGACCAAGAAGGACGATCGCGGAGAGCGAATTGATCGAAAGCCACAAAAGCCCTCGCCGGGAACCCGACAACGCCTTTTCGGCGCGCCCAGCGCTGGGGAGGATGGTCGCGGCAAAGCGCTTTGTGGCCAAACTTGTTCTGACGGCAGAACAACTGGCGCCCTTTGCGCTGGCACTGGCCTGCGTAATTGCGCTCTATCTGTCGCTATCATGGTTCGGGGTGTTCCGCTTCGGGGCGGATTGGCTGCGATATGCACTTCTTTTCATCTGCGCTCTCGGGCTTGCCGCGTGCCTTCTTCCTCTGCGCAAACTGAAATGGCCTTCCACGAATGCGGCTGATCGTCTGCTGGAAGAGCGCAACGGACTGGCGCACCAGCCGGTGAGCGTCCAGGAAGACGAGCCGGCCTTTGATACGCCCTTCGCGCGCGCTTTATGGCGCGAACACCAAACGCGCATGGCGGCGCGGATCGCGAACCTTGATGCGGGCTTTCCGAAGCCCGACATTGCAGGCCTCGACAGATGGGGCCTTCGTGCGATTCCGGCCCTGATGGTATTCATCGCCTTCGGCTATTCGCTCTCCGTCAACGGCGGCACAGCCGTCGACGCATTTCTGCCGCGCGTCGGCTCGCCGAATACCGATCCTGGCGTGCGCATCGATGCCTGGGTGACACCACCCTCCTATACAGGAAAGGCGCCGATTTACCTGGCGACGACTGTAAGCGATTCCGCCCCGATCAAGGTGCCGCAATATTCTCTCGCTACGGTGAGGGTCAGCGGGAGCAAGACGCCTGAAAAAGTCACCTTCCGCAAAGCAAACGGACAAACGGAAGAGATCGCCGCAGCCAACCCTGAGGATGTGCAGGCACAAACGCCGGCTGGCGCACCTCCCCAAGCCCAAGCAACACCGGTAAAGGCCAATACAAATAACCCGTCTGCAGATGCACAAGGTCTTGCGGCCGCCAGCTACCTTTTGAAGCTGAGTGACAATGGGACTGTGACGGTGAACGGCAAAAGCTGGCTCTTTGAGGTTGTCCCCGACAAGGCTCCGGAGATTGCTTTCGATGGCATGCCGAAGGCGACGGTAACGGGTGCCCTCGAAATCGGGTTCACAGCAAAGGACGACTACGGCGTCGATCAGGCCTATGCGGAAATTGTTCCGGCAGACGCGGATGCCGGCGCCGAACCCCTTTATCCTCTCCCGGATTTTCGTCTCGACCTGCCGCGCCGCGACCCGCGCAACATCAAGGCCGTGACAAGCAGGAACATCAACGAGCATCCGCTCTCAGGTAAACGCGTGCGCGTAACCTTGGTCGCCAAGGATGCCAGCGGCCAGATCGGCCGCAGCCCGCCACATGAAATGGTTCTTCCTGCAAAACCTTTCGCCGAACCGTTGGCCGCTGCGATAGCCGAAGAGCGGCAGGTCTTTGCGCTGGATAAGCGACAGATGCCGCAAGCGATTGCGCTCAATGAATCATTGACCCTGCGACCGGAAGAAACAATCCCGAACCTGACCCATTACCTTCTGATCGAATCTGCCAAGAACCGGATGAAGCTCGCCAAAACAGATCAGGCGATGAAAGATACCGCAGATTACCTTTGGGACATTGCCCTTGGCATAGAGGATGGCGAACTATCGGACGCAGAACGCAATCTGCGCAATGCGCAACAGAAGCTTTCGGACGCATTGAATCGCAACGCCTCTGACGAAGACATCAAGAAAGCGATGGAAGAGCTTCGGAAGGCGATGCGCGAGTATATGAAGGAGCTGGCTGAGCGCATGCGCAATGCGCCGCAATCCAATCAGACGGCGCGCAATGTACTTCGCCAGCAGGATCTTGAGCGGATGATGAACCAGATGGAGGATCTGGCGCGCTCCGGAAATCGGGACGCAGCCCAGCAGATGCTCTCCGAGCTGAACCGGATGATGAACAATCTGCAGGCAGGCAGGCCGCAGCGTGGCGGCCAACAGCAGCAGGGCGACAACAGCCAGATGCGCCAGCAGATGGACAAGCTCGGCAGCATTTTGCGCGATCAGCAGAAGTTGATGGAAGAAACCTTCAAGCTTGATCAGCAACTGAAAGACCGCATGCAGCGTGGCGATCCCCGCTTCGGCATGAATGACCCGTTGCTGCAAGACCAGCCGATGGATAACGACGGCTTGCCGCTCGACAACTTGCCACCCATGCAGCAGGATCAGTCTCAAAATCCGCAGGACCAGGGACAACAGGGCCAACAGCAAGGCCAGAACGGCCAGCCTCGCGAGGATCCGAACAATCAGATGACGCAGGAACAATTGCGTGAAGCGCTGAAGCAGTTGCGCTCGCGTCAGGACGATCTTGCAAAGCAACTTGGCGAGCTACAGAAAAACCTTGGCAAGATGGGCGTGAAGCCGGGTCAAGGCTTTCCTCAGGCACAGCGTGAGATGGAAGGTGCTGGCCGCGAGCTTGGCGATGGACGCAGCGATCCTGCCGTGCAAGGTCAGGGACGCGCTCTGGAAGCCTTGCGCCAGGGTACGCGCGATATGATGAACCAGATGATGCAGGCCATGCGCGGGCAGCAGGGCAATCAAGGACCGAACGGTCAGGTCGGTCAGGGCAATCAGGACGGGCGCGACATCCTGGGACGAGAAACCGGCGGAACGCAACAAGACGGCGATCCGCGCAATATGATCCCGAACGAAATAGATGCGCAGCGTGCTCGCGAAATCCTCGATGCCATCCGTGAGAAGCTGGGAAATAATCCCGCCGGCGTCCTGGAGCGCCAATATCTTGAGCGCCTGCTCGATCTGCAATGATCTGGATGGGCTCGCTGCCGCGTTGTAGAGCCTGAGACATCTCTTCGATAGTAAGGGCTGCGACGTCGTGTTTTGGACGCGTGTGCGACCGAGACGCGTCAACTTTTGACAACACAAAAATGCATTCGATCAAAAAGCTGACAGCGCGGCGCGTTGAAGGACACGCCGCACTTTTAAATGATGAATATCTCATCGCTGACTTCCTGGCCCGAGGGGAAAGTATTTCCCTTGCACGGCCTTAAATCCGTCGGTCGCGCTGTCCTCAGGCGGCCAAAGCGCGTGCCACCGCGCGGCGAATATCGGGAAGCGCAAACGGCTTTGAGACGACATCGAAGATCTTTTCTGCAAGATCATCCGCGCGCTCGCGCTGTTCGGCATATCCCGTCATCAGCAGGATTTTCAAGCCGGGGTAGGCTGTCTTCGCCTGATGGGTCAGTTCGATGCCGTCCATGACAGGCATTCGAATGTCCGACAAGAGGAGGTCGTAGACGCCCTCGCGTAATTTCTCCAGTCCTTCCGCGCCATCTGCGGCTTCATCGGTCTCATGACCGTCGAGGCGTAAGGCCCGGGCGACGAAAGAACGAAGGGAATCCTCGTCTTCCGTGATCAGAATTTTTGCCATATCGCATTGCTCCGTCTTCATGCCCTGATATGGCAGATGACACGTCCTTTCTTTGCGATCGGTAAACAAGGGCAAGCGATGCGAGTGATGGTTAACAACCCGTCTCAGTTCGAAACGCGGAAAAGCGCCAGAAAATGAGTGCCGGGTGGTCTCGTTCAGGGGAGGCGTCGGACCCATATGAGACGACCCCTACGCGCGTGGCATTTGGGTTCAACAACACCGGCGTCGAAATAAGAACTGGTACCGCACCCTAGGTCGGTTCTGCGTCGCCTGTCACAACACCGACGAAAGGGAGCTCGCGAAACGCATAGGCGACGTCCATGCCGTAGCCCACGACGAAATAGTCGGGGCATTCGAAACCGACGTAGTCCGCCTCGAATTTCTCCTTGCGCTTCACGCTTTTGTCGAGAAGAACGGCAACGGTAACATTTCGCGCGCCGCGTTCATAAAGAAGCTTCTGTGCAAAAAGCAGCGTGCGGCCTGATTCCAAGATATCGTCGATCAGAAGAACATCGCGATCCTTCACAGGGCTGTCGATGTCCTTGACGATGCGCACGCCCTTGGATTCTGTTCCAGCCCCGTAGCTCGACAATGTTATGAACTCGACTTCCGGAGCAAGTCCAGTGTCATGCAGCGCCCGCAGAAGATCGGCAGCAAAGATGAACGAACCCTTGAGGATAGCGATAACCAGCAGATCCTTGGTAGGACCGGCCGCGATGTCGCGCGCCAGGGCTTTGTTGCGTTCACCGATTTGCTCGGCGGTAAACAGCGGTTCGATATTTTTTCCGCGGACGACAGGCATGAGCCACCTCCATGATGGGAGGTAAGCCGTTAGCATGAGATGTGCGGCGGATATAGCCTACCGCATGAACGAAAGCCGGACTTCGGGTGATTTTCCACCTGGATACCGGATTTTCGCCGATATTCCGAGGCTTTCGCTCGCATAGAGCACGTCGGCTGGCGGATCGATGACAACGCTGGCGGTGATAACTGAATCAGTCAAAAGATCCGCGCGGATGGGCGCAAGGGTTTGCGTCGTCTGACCTTGGTTCTCCACGATCCCCTGAATGACAAGCAGCGGCATGCCGTTCGCCTCGCGCGGGGTCGCCGTGACATGCGTAAAGTGCAGCGGCTTCGGCAGTCCGGCCTCACGCGGCTGGGAAAAGGCCGAAAACCCGCCGCAGAGTCCGAAGACCAATATTGCCAGGGACATGACGAGAACGGCAAAGCTGACAGCCGATGCACGCTGAAGAAAGCGCTCGACGGATTGCGTCACTTCTGCCGCTGGCACGCCATAGCCGGACGGACGTAAGGGTTTTTCCTTGGGACGGCGGTTGTCGTTGAAGGCTTGCGAGGAGGCCGACTGCGCCTCGGCTTTGCCAAGGACCACAAAGTCGGCATCGACAACTTCTTTTTGAGAAGCAACTCGCCGGACTTGTGCGTGCACACGCTCTGGCGGCAAGAGCTCTTGCGCCGCCCCGGCGTTCCAGCGTTTGAAAGAACGGGCTTCCATCATAGCGGTCTCCGCAGGTTACAATTTGAACGGGCTCGACACGCACGGTGCCCTGGTTGCAACGGATTCCGCTGATGGTAAATTTCATTGGTTAATGCTTCGCAAAGACAGCCATCAAAGCGGCGTTTTTGGCGTAGATTTACGCGTTGTTAACTTCGCTGGTTAACTAATGGAAACTTAACGCCAGGAACCATAAAGGGCTCTCCTTGATTCACTTTGAGAATGTCGGTTTACGCTATGGGATGGGGCCGGAGATCCTCCGGGACCTGACCTTTGACATTCCGAAGAAATCCTTCCAGTTTCTGACCGGCCCTTCCGGGGCGGGTAAAACGACCCTGTTGCGTCTTCTTTTTCTGTCTCTGCAGCCGACACGTGGCTTGATCCGTATGTTTGGGCGCGACATTTCCGATATTCCGCGGCCTGAACTGCCTTTGCTGCGCCGGCGCGTCGGTATCGTCTTTCAAGACTTTCGCTTGCTCGATCATCTCACCACATATGAGAATGTCGCATTGCCACTGCGGGTACGCGGCAAAGATGAGAGCAGCTATCGCACCGATGTTCTCGAGCTTTTGAAATGGGTCGGTCTTGGCGAGCGTATCAACGTGCTGCCGCCGGTTCTGTCGGGCGGGGAAAAGCAACGCGCTGCCATTGCGCGGGCACTGATCGACCGTCCGGAAGTTTTGCTTGCGGACGAACCGACCGGCAACGTTGATCCGCCAATGGCCCGCCGTCTCCTTAATCTTTTCATGGAGCTCAATCGGCTGGGCACGGCCGTGGTCATCGCAACCCATGATCTGACGCTCATGGATCAGGTTGATGCGCGCAGAATGATCCTGTCGACGGGGCATCTCGAAATCTATGACTGAAGCCACGCGTCGCAAATCCAAATCCGAGGAACAGACGGCCCGCCAAAAGCGGCCGGAAATGCGCGTGCGTCCGACTGGCCCGATCTTGCCGCCATCGAACATCCAGGGCAACGCGCTGTTGGTCGTGATCGCCATCATGGCGTTTCTCGCCTGTCTCACGCTTGGCGGCGTCAGCATGATCCGTGCAACGGCCTCAAGTTGGGAAAGCCAGATCGCCCGTGAGATTACCATTCAGATTCGCCCCGATGACGGACTGAACATGGATGAGGCTCTGGAGAAGGCGAAGACCATTGCGCTTGGCTTTGTTGGAACGAAGTCCGGCCAGATCGTCGACGAGGCGGCCACGGCTCGTCTGCTGGAGCCTTGGCTCGGATCAGGGCTCGACATGAAGGAACTTCCGGTTCCTCGTCTTGTTATCGTCACGATTGATGAAAACAACCCGCCCGATTTCGAGGCCATGCGCGCGCTTTTGAAGGAAAGCATTCCCCAAGCATCGCTCGACGATCACCGCACCTGGGTCGATCGGCTCGTATCGATGGCCCATACGACAGTGATGATCGGCACCGGCATTCTGTTGCTTGTCTTCACAGCCATGGTTTTGACGGTCGTTTTCGCGACGCGCGGGGCGCTTTCCGGCAATCGTCACATTGTCGAAGTGCTTCATTTTGTCGGCGCGGAAACGACCTTCGTCGCGAACGAATTTCAAAAGCACTTCCTGAAGATCAGCTTGAAAGGGTCCGCGATCGGCAGCGGTCTGGCGGCCTTATTCTTCCTCATTGCCCGTCTTGTTCAAAGTCATACCATTGCAACGCCGCAGACCGATCAGGCGACTGCGCTGTTTGGCACCTTCTCGTTTGGCGCGCTCGGCTATCTCGGCATTTTCGCTACCATGATCGTTATCGCGCTGCTGACAACGCTGACAGCGCGCTTGACCGTAATGCGCACCATTTATGAAATCGATACGCTGAGATCTGATCCCAGCCGGACCGATGGCGTACCGAGTTGAGAATGCCTATGTGTTTTTTCCGTCTCAACGTCAGGCAGTTGCCGCAATCCTCATTTAGGGACGAGGTCTGACCATGGGCTACATCATGCATCATTCCTTCCGGCCAAAGACGAAGCTGACAAGCCTCGCGCCAGAGCCTATGCGCCGCAGTCCGCTTCGGCGTATGCTCCGCTGGTGCGGATTTGTATGCATCGTCGGAGCTGCGATTCTGATTGCGGGGTTTCTGCGATTCGCCGATTCCATCACAACCATGCAACCGCCAGCCGACCCTCACGCCGATGCCATCGTCGTTCTCACGGGCGGATATCAACGGATCGATCAGGCGGTCGAGCTTTTGGAAAAGGGCGCCGGCAAGCGACTGTTGATCTCGGGCGCGCATCCCTCGACGACTGCCACCCAAATCAGAAAAATGACGTCCGGGCCGGCGAACCTGTTTTCCTGCTGCGTCGACATCGGATATGACGCAATCGACACAATCGGCAATGCCGAGGAAACGTCGAACTGGATTCGTACCAAGGGCTATCGACGCGTACTTGTCGTCACCAACAACTATCACATGCCACGCAGTCTGGCAGAGTTGTCCTACGTCAATCCGGACATTGAATTTGTGCCCTATCCGGTCGTCAACTCTGACCTGCGCACGCGCGACTGGTTTGTCGATTCCAATGCGATGCGGGTAATGCTGGCTGAATATGTGAAATGCCTGGCTGCCGGTCTGCGCAATTTGACCGGTTTCGGACGCCATTCCGGCCTGAGATCGGAAGGCGCCGTGAATGACCTCTGACCTAATTTAGGCTAACGCGGCTTTTTCTCACTGGCGATATCGTGTAGGCAGACCCGGCACTTTTCCTTTCCAGCCGATCGGTTTCCGTGATCATGCTTGCCTTTCGCTCCCATCTTTTCAATACGCTTTTTTACGCGAATCTCATCCTTCGCATGATCATCCTGTCGCCGTGGTACTTTCTCGTTCCGCGGCGTATCGCGTATCGAGTTCCCAAAAACTGGGCCATGTCTAACCATTGGCTGATGGAAAAGATCGTCGGCACCACATTCGAGATCGAAGGCCTCGAGAATCTGCCAAAGGGCGGTTATATCCTCGCGCCAAAGCATCAATCCTTTTGGGACACCTATGCGCTGCTGCCCTGGATGAAAGACCCAGTCTACATCCTGAAGCGGGAATTGATGATGATCCCGATCTTCGGTTGGTACGTCGCCAAGCAGCGCATGATCCCGGTCGATCGCAGTGCCCGCGGTAAAGCCATGGTCGAGGTCATGCGGCGGACGAAAGAGGAAGTCTCAACGGGCCGCGAACTGATTATCTATCCCGAAGGCACACGCCGCCCGCCGGGAGCAGAGCCCGTCTACAAATACGGTATTGCGCGTATCTATCGCGATATTGCCATGCCTGTCGTGCCGGTCGCCATGCATCCAGGCCTATTCTGGCCACGCCGTTCGATGATGCGCTATCCTGGACACTTCAAGGTGCGCATCTTGCCGGCCATCGAGCCCGGTATGGATCCGGACGCGTTCTATGCTCATCTCATCGAGGTGACGGAAAAAGCCAGCGACGAGCTCTTGATCGACGCGGCAGAGCGCAACCCCAACCTGCCCCTGCCGCCGCAAGCAGCAAAACGGCTGGCCGAACTACGCACCGCAAAAGCTGAAGCCGTCAAAAGCTGACAAAAGAGCAGCGCGCAGCACTACCGGCCTGGAGAACTATGCTGCGCGACGCAAGCGTTCAACCTCGTCAGCAACCTCCTCAAGCCAGCCATCGCGGATATTCATTTGTTGAAGATGGGCGAGCGTATTCAGCACATAGGCATCGTTCGGCCCCGACCGGCCATGCGCCGTGCTGACCGTCCTTGCGGCAACTTTCGCATCCATTGCTCCGCCGTATTGCGGATGATGACGATCAACGACATAGGTGGTGGCGATGACCTTGCGCCGGTCGCCCAACAGGACAGGCAGGCGTCGCTCCAGGTAAACATTGGTGACGAGTTCCCGCTCCCGCAGATAGTCGATTGCCGCGGACCAATTCTCCGGCGCCACACGAAAAGCTACGCCGCGGCACGAGCCGCCGCGGTCAAGTCCCAGAACCAGACCCGGCTTTTCGGCCGTACCGCGATGCACGAAAGAACGCACGCAAAGGGAGCGCCGATACCCCTTGAGCAAAGCCGGGGCTTGCTCCACATAGGCAAAACCCGGGTTCCACATCAAAGACCCGTAACCGAAGACCCAAAATTCGTCCATATCCAACGCCAGACCGAGATTCCCTTTTAGCGTCACCATTGGAGAACATCATGGCAGCGTCAAGCCGATCGGCAAGCGGCAAAAAATTCTGGCTGCTCGGCGGCATCATTCTTCTGGCCATAGCGCTTTATACCGCCGGCTGGTTTTACGCCGCCCATCAGCTTGAGAAAACCGTGCTGAAGGCAATCACGCCAAAGGACAAGGAGACTGCCGCGGTCACTGGCCAATGCCAGGATATCGACTTTCGTGGTTATCCGTTTCGGATTGGACTGTTTTGCTCGAAGGTGACTGTGGACGATCGCAGTCATGGCATTTCGGCAAGTTTCGGCGAGCTGCGTTCGGCAGCGCAAGTTTATCAACCGCAGCATATCGTCTGGGAACTCGATTCTCCCGCCGAGATCCGCGATGCCGAAGGGATGGCCGTGAATGCGGAATGGAAAAACATGCAGTCCAGCCTTGTCACCAAGTCCGGCGGCATTGAACGCTCCTCAACCGTGGTGGACGGCCTGCAGGCAAACGCCACCTTCAGCAGAACAGATCAGGCGATGTCTTTGACCGCCGATCACACCGAGGCCCATCTGCGGCAAAACGGCCCTGATCTCGATGGCGCGTTTTCCTTTAGCGGCGCCGTCATCACCATTAAGGACTGGCCGAATGTCCTGCCGAAATTTTCGGGTACTGGGGATGTGACCCTTGCCGGCAAGGCCGGCCTGATCGATGGAAGCGACGGCAAGGGATTGCGCGGATCGAGCGGCGAGTTGCGCAATCTCGCCGCCGACCTCGGTGACGGGCGGATCATGACATTGACCGGCCCCTTCTCCTTCAATGACCAGGGCTACCTGTCTGGCAAGTTCAAATTGAAGATCAGCGAACTTGATCAGTGGCGCAAGAGCGCCAAGGCAGCCTTTCCCGATCTTGGAAAATCCATCGATTCTGTCTCCAAGCTTTTGAAAGCCATGGCAATCGGAAGCAACAGCGTCTCGGTCGATCTTGTGGTCGATCAGGGACAGGCGACGGTAAGCGGCTTCATTCCACTCGGTTCCATTCCGCCGATCTGAATGTCGGATGCGCAAAAGAGCTGACGGCCGTGGCCGTCAGCTCTGCTTGGCATCGAGCGCATGCCGACCGAAGTCTGCTGCATCCGTATCCTGGCCGGCTTCGACGATCGAGCGTCGGATATCTCGAGTGCGGCTGAAGAGATCGAAGATCTTGTCGCCCTCGCCCCAGCGGATTGCCCGCTGCAGAGAAGACAGGTCCTCAGAAAAGCGCGCCAGCATTTCCAGGATCGCGTCCTTGTTGTGAAGGCAGATATCCCGCCACATGGTCGGGTCTGAGGCAGCAAGACGCGTGAAATCGCGGAAGCCTGACGCCGAATACTTGATGACTTCTGATTCTGTGACGGTCTCCAAGTCCTCTGCCGTGCCGACGATATTATAAGCGATGATGTGAGGCAGATGCGAAACGATCGCCAGAACCTTGTCATGATGGGCAGGGTCCATCACGTCGACCCGCGATCCGACCGCCTCCCAGAAGGCCCGCAACCGAGCGAGCGCATCTTCGTCGGTGTCGGGAAGCGGCGTGAAGATGCACCAACGCCCTTTAAACAAGCCTGGAAAGCCGGCATCTGGGCCTGATTTTTCCGTGCCGGCCAAAGGGTGCCCGGGAATGAAGTGAACATGCGGCGGCATATGCGGCTGCATTTGCTGTATGACTGAGGCTTTCGTGGAACCGACATCGGTAACGATGGCGCCTGCCTTCAGATGCGGCGCAATTTCCTTGGCAACGCTTTCAGAGGCGCCAACGGGAACGGACACGATTACGAGGTCGGCGTTTTCGACAGCCTCCGCAGATGTCGCCAAATAGCGGTCGCCTAGTTTCAACTCCTCGGCGCGTTTCAGCGTTGCTGCGCTGCGCGTGCTGACGACAATTTCCTTCGCGAGGCCCAGACGGCGAATGTCATAGGCCAGCGACGAGCCGATTAGGCCGATGCCGATAAGGGTGATGCGCTCGAACTGAATGCTCATGCTGTGCGCCCCAGGAATTCACGCAGCGCCTGCAGGAAGCCGATATTCGCTTCCTCCGTCCCAATACTCATGCGCAGAGCGTTGGCAAAGCCATAACCGCGTACGGCGCGCAAGATGTAACCACGACTTGTCAGGAATTCATCGGCATCGGCGGCCCGCTTGCCGTCCAGATCGGGAAAATGGATCAGAAGGAAATTGGTCACCGATGGGGTGACCCTCAGCCCCATAGCCTGCAGTTCGGCCGTCAGCCTATCAAGCCACGTCTGATTGAAGGCGACAACATGCTGGGTAAAGGCCTGATCGCGGATCGCCGCCGCACCGGCCGCGATGGCAGCGCTGTTGAGATTGAATGGTCCGCGAACGCGGTTAAGGGCGTCGATCATCTCGCTTGGCCCATAGATCCAACCGACACGCAATGCCGCAAGTCCATAAACCTTAGAGAAGGTGCGCGTCATGACGACATTCGCGTTGGAGGAAACAAGCTCGACGCCGGCCTCGTAATCGTTGCGGCGAACATATTCCGCATAGGCCGCATCGAGCACCAGCACCACGTTTTTCGGCAGGTTTGCATGCAAGCGTCGTATCTCGCTGACAGGCACATAGGTTCCCGTGGGATTGCCGGGGTTGGCGATGAACACCATCTTGGTCTTGTTCGTGACGGCGGCCAGGATCTGGTCGACATCGACGGTCTGTTCCCTTTCCTTCACGGTGACGGGCGTTGCGCCGGCCGCCATGATCTGGATCTTGTAAACCAGAAAGCCGTGCTCGGTGATGATGGCCTCATCGCCTGCGCCAAGGTAAACCTGGCAAAGCAAACCGAGAAGTTCGTCGGATCCGTTTCCGCAGAGAAGATTGGCGGTGTTCAGGCCATGCACGGCAGCGATGGCTTCGCGCAGTTCCATCGCCTGTCCGTCGGGATAGCGTTCCAATTGTTCTGCCGCAGCGCGGAAGGCCTCGATCGCCTTCGGACTGGGCCCAAGGGGCGTCTCATTGGAAGAAAGCTTGTAGACCTTGGCAACCCCCGGCGCATGCTCCTTGCCCGGTACATAAGCAGCGATATCGAGGATACCGGGACGCGGGACGGGCTTCATCATCTCAATGCTCATTGGGCGACCTTGGAAATGCGCCGGGCAACCGGCCTTGAACGCGGCTCAGCACGCCATGCATCTGCCAAGATGCGAAGAACAGGCTAAGCCTTTGAATCTAATGCGCCGATCCCCGCGAAAATCGTTTCGGATTCTTGGAAAGCTCGACGCCCGTAGGCAATAATGCGGAAAGCCCGTTTTGTCGAGAGTATCAAGGTCGCTCTGAACGTCACGGAAGCAAACGCATTATGCCTTTGGCTCGCCGCGATCACGCGTTGTAGGAACGCCCTGCGGCGCAAGAACTGGTACAAAAACGCGCCGAGACGCCCGCACGGCGACCGGCAAGCCCTGATAGAGGCGCTTTTGCGCTTCGACGACAATCACACCTGAAAATGCCGGCCAGAGCGTCCGTCCGACTTTTTCCATTCTTCGGCCGAGACGCATCGCCCAACGCAGTTTCGATGGTGGAAAAAAGAGAGCCTCGGCCGCTGCCCCTGGCGTAAAATTGGTCTCTCGTAGGAGATGTGTCAGCTGGCTACGAGAGTAGGGCCGGCCTGAGCCAAAAGGCGTATGCTCCATGCGCGCCCAGACGCCCCGGCGGTTCGGTACTACGATGACGAGACGACCGCCAGGCGCAAGGATACGCCACAATTCCTTCAGGGTTTCACGCGGGCTTTCCGCAAACTCAAGCGAATGAACCATCAGGACGCGATCGATCGAGGCATCCGGCAAGGGTAGCTCTTCTTCAAAGACAAGTGCCGTCGAAGAAAGCGCATTCATCGGCCAATTGACCGCGCCCTGACCTGCCGGCATGAAGGCAAAGGTCCGCTCTGTATTTGCCCGAAATCTGTCCAGGAAGGGAACGGTATAGCCGAGACCAACCAGGCGCTCTTCCGGAAGCCGCACCCACAGGGACGCTAACGCCTCCGCAATCGATTGCTCGGCGCTGCGTCCGAGATCGGAATGGTAGAACTCGCGAAGGTCAACAATGTCTGCATACATTGACGTGAATCTTAGCAGCGACCGGTTGGACTTCAAGGCACGCTCACCTACATTCGATCACGTCCGCTATAAAAGGTTGGTAGATGATGAAAGCTTTGGAACTAGACGTTTTCATGTGTCGCTCGGATAATTTCGGCGTTCTCGTCCACGATACGGAGAGCAACCTGACCGCTGCGATCGATGCGCCGGAAGCCAAGGTTGTTGCAGCCGCTGCCGAGCGGCGCGGCTGGCGCATCACACATATCTTCACAACCCACCATCACATCGATCATGTCGAGGGAAATCTTGCTCTGAAGGAGCAATATGGATGCGAGATCATTGGACCGATCGATGAAGCTGTTGCGATACCCGGCCTCGACCGCACCGTAGCAGATGGCGACAGCTTCCAGTTTGGACAGCATCCGGTGAATGTGATCGGAACGCCGGGCCACACAGCTGGCCACATTTGCTATCATTTCGTCGACGATAAGCTGCTCTTTGCCGGCGACACGCTGTTTGCGCTTGGCTGCGGCAGGCTGTTCGAGCGAACGCCGAGCGACATGTGGCACTCGTTGCAGAAACTTTCGGTGCTTCCGGACGAGACGGCAATCTATTTCGGTCACGAATATACGCTGTCGAACGCACGATTTGCCCGATCCATCGATCCCGACAATGAGAGGCTGAAGGCGCGCGCGGAGGAAATAGAGGCGTTGCGTGCCGAAGGCAAATACACCATTCCCACCATGCTTGGGCTCGAGAAGGAAACCAATCCTTTCCTGCGGGCTGGCGATCCGTCGATCCGCCGCCATCTCTTGATGGAAACGCGTGATAACGAGGATGTCTTTGCTGAAATCCGCAAGCGCAAGGATAACTTCTGATCATGGCCGGGATGACGCCGCACGCAGAGGCAGACCCCGATGCTATCATTGCCGCACTTTCGATGCAGCCGCATCCGGAAGGGGGCTGGTATGTCGAGACCTTCCGAGACGGAAAAGACGATCAGCGCGGCCACTCCACGGCAATCTACTACCTGTTGAAAGCAGGCCAACGCTCGCATTGGCACCGTGTGCGCGATGCTGCCGAAGTTTGGCATCATTATGCTGGCGGCCCGCTCGCGCTGCATCTTTCGCGTGACGGCGAAACGCGCCAGACCTTGGTGTTAGGAAAAGATATTGTCGCTGGCGAAAGACCACAGGCGGTGGTTCCCGCCGACTGGTGGCAGGCTGCAGAACCGCTTGGAAGTTTTGTCCTGGTGGGTTGCACCGTGGCGCCAGGCTTTTCGTTTTCAAGCTTCGACATGGCTCCACCGGATTGGCAGCCGCGCGCTTAATTCGACATATCGCGAGCGAAGAGGTTCTTTGCCGCTTCTTCCCCTATTCCGCCGCAAGCTCCGATTGTCGCGCAGGACGGCGGATCATATCCTTGGCTGCGAGCACGGCTCCACCTGTCACGAGGACGCAGGCAATGGCAATTCGCCAGCTTGGTTCGGCAAATCCGAACAGCATCAAAATGAGCGTCGATAACAGAGGCGCTGCATAGCTCGCCGCGCCGAGAATTTGAATATCGCCGCTCTTTACACCATAGTCCCAGGCGTAGAAGGCAGCTCCAACCGGAAAAAGTCCCAATCCCACGACAGCGAGCCATTCGACGCTCGATGACGGCCAGACCGTCGTTTCAAGCAAAAGATGGCAGATCAGGGATAGGATCGATGTGACGAGGCAAAAACCCGTGACCACGTCGGTCGATACGGCCTCGAAGCGGCGCGTCGCCAAAGAGTAGCCAGACCAGGTGAAAGCGCAAAGCAAGGCGGCGCCATAGCCCAAAGCGTAGGAACCTTCAAAGTTGACGCCATTCCGTCCAACGATCAAAATCGTGCCGGCGAGGCCGCACAGCGCTCCTGCCAGATGATACCAACGCAGCCGTTCCCCCGGTAAAAGCGCCGAACCGATGACAATCAGCAACGGCCACAGATAAGCGATCAGACCTGCCTCCACTGCCGGCGCATTGCGCAGCGCGGTGAAGTACAGAAAATGATAGCCGAACAGTCCGGCGATCCCGAGCAGCCAAACCTTAGCCGGCTGCCGAAGAAGCGAAATCCGAGCCGGATTGAGAAGAAGGACGACAATGCCGGGCAGGCTGCCGATGGCGAAGCAGATCGCGGAAAGCTGAAAGGGGGGCATGCGGCCGGATGCCGCTGTCATCAGCGCCAGGAAAGACCACATCAAGATGGCGGAAAAGCCGATCAGCGTCGCTTGCAGTCTCATGGGTCCCCCGCCCCGCGCTCATCGGCTCGCGGTCTTTAGCCAGCCGCGTATTTCACGGCCTTAATGGTCAATGTTCCATATTGCGTCGGAATGCTGACGTAAACAGGGGCAATTAGATTTGCTTTATCGGCCTTGGCAAACCAGATCTCCATGCCCCCGCTTTTGGCGAGGTAGTCGATATCCTTGCGGCCTTTCTTGTAACCTGCCTTCGGCGTGAAGCGGACGCTGCACACCATCGTTTTACCGCTGAAGCCATTGGTCGTAAAATCCTTGGTGCCCTTCGGCGAAAGCGCAAGGTCCATGCGCATCTCGCCATCGAAGATCGGCAGGCGCTGGCTACAGGGATTGGTACTGGCAGGGAAGATCAGGCCGGAAATGGGATCGAGAACTGAACGCAGGTCGCCAGGTCTTACGCTGATCCAATTTTCAGGCGGTTTGCGGGAGGGTGTTATCTTGGTCGAAACAATGTTGCCGTTGGAATAGCGGACCTCATAGGTCCGCGCCTTCTTGCCAGACTTATAATAGAGCGTATAGGCCGAGGCACGCAGACGGCCGCCTTCGATATCACCCGTCACATTCGTCTTGGCTGAAATCGTCGTCACAAGGTCCGCCAATCCCGCAGAACTGATGTCGCCTGATACTTTGTAGCTATGATCGTCCTCGATCCTGGTGAGAAAGGCTGCCCGCGCGATTGTGATGATGCCGAGCGACACGGAATATTCCGTCTGATGCCTGATTTCGTCTGCCTCAGCCGGCGCCGCGAGAGCCGCCATCAGCATCGCTCCCACAAAACCTTTGATCAATCGCGCCATATCTGTCTCTTTTCCTACCAGACTGTGTTATCTACAACTGTACGGGGCACCGCTCCAAACCGCAGAAAAGCTGAGCTTTTTGACGGAATTGCGGGAAAGTCCAAGGTTTGGCTTGACTGAGCCGTACTCTCTGACTATAGAACCGCAACTTTCCAATCAATGCCTGTTGGATTGCAAGAACCGGTTTTGCCGGGGCAACGTAATTCGGCGGCCGAGAAAAACAAGAATAGGTGTCCAATGTCTCGCGTGTGCGAATTGACCGGCAAGGGCGTCATGACGGGAAATAACGTCAGCCACGCCAACAACAAGACCAAGCGCCGTTTCCTGCCAAACCTCTGCCAGGTTACGCTCATCTCTGACGCGCTCGGCCAGCGCTACCGTCTGCGTGTTTCTGCAGCGGCTCTCCGCTCCGTTGAGCATCGCGGTGGTCTCGACGCATTCCTGCTGAAGGCTAGCGAAAACGAACTGTCGATGCGCGCTCGTCTGCTGCGTCGCCAGATTGCAAAGAAGGTTGCAGAAGCCGCTTAAGCGCTTCAAGCTTTCGACGCTTTATTTTGAAAGGCTTGTTCGGACAACATCCGGTCAAGCCTTTTCATTTTTGAAATTGTGGCTCTAACTGGTGGCATCACCCAGGATAAAAAAATGCGTAAGACACACGCGATTATTCTTTATGTTGCGCTGATGACGGCTGTCGTTGTCGCGTCAAATTTTCTCGTTCAATTTCCGCTCAACGTTACGATCGGCACCGTCAATCTCGCCGATCTTTTGACCTGGGGCGCCTTTACCTATCCCCTCGCCTTTCTCGTAACGGATCTCACGAATCGCCAGTTCGGTCCGAGCGCTGCACGCAAAGTGGTTTTCGCCGGCTTCGTTGTTGGCGTGGCACTGTCCTTTTACACCTCGGCGGCGCGCATCGCAGTTGCGTCAGGGTCGGCCTATCTCGCCGGGCAGTTTTTGGATATAGCCCTCTTCAACCGCCTGCGTCGGCAAAGCTGGTGGCGGGCACCCCTCACCGGCTCGCTGATTGGCTCTGCGCTCGACACGATCATTTTCTTCTCCTTCGCCTTTGCGCCGATCTTCGTGATTTTCGGGCCAAACGAGCCCTTCGCACTGCAGCTTTCGCCTGTGCTTGGCCTTTTTTCGGCCGAAGCGCCGCGCTGGATCTCCTGGGCCATCGGCGATTTCTGGGTCAAGCTTCTGGTCGGCCTTGTCATGCTGCTGCCCTACGGCGCTTTGATGAATATCCTGAAGCCGGTGCCGGCATTGCAGAACCGGTAATCAAAGTCACCATCAAACCAAGAGTCTGACGCAGCGCTCCGTCAGCAACGGACACGCTAGAGAAATGAAGACGTCGCAGGATGCGGCGTCTTCTTCATTTCAGCGGCTTGCGATTTGCTCGAAATTGGCTTCCTCTGGCTGCGGTCATGTCCAGCGTGACTAAGATCGACGGCGTTCTGATTGCCGCCTATCGCAAGACGAAAGGGCTGATCACTGATCGTGAAGGCGAAACTCCAACATGATGTTTCGCTGCAAGAAGGAATTATTGTCATCGGAAACGATGATCACATGCGTTGATCCGTCATCGGCCTGAAAAACATCGAGGCCTTCCATGTTGTCGATTTCGTAGTGCGAGTCGGCCGTCATCAAGATCTTGCCGTCAACGACCGCGCCAGGACGGATCGATGCCTGGTCGATCAGACGCAATTGCATGCCGACTCCCGCCAGGAGACTGAAGCGACGCTCGAGCAACAAAAGGTCGCCATTCGGCAGAAAAGTACCGTCGGTCGGATCGAAATCGCCTTTCCTGACGACAGAGAAGCGCCCCTTCAAGGGTCCATCGAGAACAGCCGCACAAAGCTCACCGTCCCTATCGAAGCTCTCTTCGCAAACGGCGACCGGAGAGCCGCGCAAAGGGCTGTCGACTGGCGCAACTGCCAGCGTTTCCAGCCCCTTGTTTTTCTTCATTTGCCGATTGGGGATAGGGAACGGCAGCGTTGCGATCGAGCGAGACATCTCGAAATCAGACGCTGGATAGGCTTCAATGCGGTGCTTTCCTTCAAAGGACACAAGAATGCGCCCGTCATCGACGGCAAGGCCTTCGGCATCCATCGGCCCTTTAGCGTTGAAGACTCTCCCGGCACGGTCTCGCATTGCGGTAATGCGCACCTCGTTGATCCCGCTCAGCATGCCTTTTCCGTCACGCTCGATAACGCCGGTCATCCAGTGCCCGGTATCGAGGACGCCGATGAAGCGGGCATGATCGGGTCTCAAGCGGATTGACGACAGCGATCCGAACAGGCTGTTCGGAGAACTCATCTCAATGCCGCCAAGAAATTCCAAGGGCCCAAACCGGGTCTCCGACGATCCCATCTTGAACTGGCTGATCAACCTGCTTTGCACATCGATCTTGTCAGGAACGGGATCAGCCGCGATGGCTGTGGCAGCCGTCAAAAGGCCTGCCATCAGCGCAAAGCGCATCCTCTTCAAAATCCCCATACGTTAGGTTTCGCAATCAGCCGGCACGACGAAGCCGCCCACGAGGCTGGGAGGCCTGATCCTCGAAAAGAGATGCAAGCTGTTCCGTCATCGCGCCCGCCAGCTCGTCCGCATCTACGATGGTGACGGCGCGGCGATAGTAACGGGTAACGTCGTGACCAATGCCGATGGCAAGAAGTTCAACCGGTGAACGCAACTCGATCTGGTCGATCACGGCGCGCAAATGCCGCTCGAGATAATTGCCGGGATTGACCGACAGCGTCGAATCGTCGACCGGCGCCCCATCGGAAATCATCATCAGAATCCGTCGCTGTTCACGGCGTGCGAGAAGGCGATTATGCGCCCAGATCAGAGCCTCTCCGTCGATGTTTTCCTTGAGCAGCCCTTCTCTCATCATCAAGCCGAGGTTCGAGCGGGCGCGTCGCCATGGCTCATCGGCAGACTTGTAAATGATGTGACGCAGGTCATTAAGACGCCCGGGCGTCTGCGGCTTGCCGCTGCCAAGCCAGGCTTCACGCGCCTGACCGCCCTTCCACGCCTTGGTGGTAAAGCCGAGGATCTCAACCTTGACGCCGCAGCGCTCGAGCGTGCGCGCCAGAATATCGGCACAGGTGGCGGCAACCGTAATCGGCCTGCCGCGCATTGAACCGGAATTATCGATTAACAGCGTGACAACCGTATCCCGGAACTGCGTATCCCGCTCCATTTTAAAGGAGAGCGGCTGCATGGGATCGAGAATGATACGCTGAAGGCGCGCCGTATCGAGATAACCCTCCTCGAGATCGAAGTCCCAGGAGCGGTTTTGTTGCGCCATAAGGCGGCGCTGCAGGCGGTTCGCAAGACGACCGACCGCACCTTGCAAATGCGACAACTGCTTATCGAGAAACGCACGAAGGCGTTCGAGCTCGGTCACGTCACACAGTTCTTGAGCGGTGACGATCTCGTCAAATTCCTCCGTAAAGATCTTGTAATCGACTTTCTCGTTGAAATCGTCGAAGGGCGTGGCCGGTCGCCGGGTCTCGCCAGGGGTTTCGGACTGGTCCTCCCCCTCTTCCATCATATCGTCGTCGGAGATCTCGGCGCCTTCGGTCTCGCCGTCTTCCAGCTCTTCGTCGGAATTTTCGCTGTCTTCAACGGGAGCCGTATCGGAGCCGGCATCCTCTTCAACCTGATCCTGGCTTTCTTCCTGACCTTCAGGCTGGTTTTCCTGGTCGGAATCCTCGTTATTGTCGAGGTCGTTCTGATCCTCGCCGTACTGCTCGGCCATTTCCATGGCAGTCAGCATGTTACGCACGATCTTCGAAAAAGCCTGCTGGTCATTGATGACATCAGACAGATTGTTGAAATCGGTTCCGGCTTTCTCCTCGATGAAGGAGCGCCAGAGGTCGAGAACCTTGCCGGCAGACGCGGGCGGCTTTTCCCCCGTCAGCTTTTCGCGCACCATCATTGCCATGGCTTCGCCGATGGGGGCATCTTCCTGGCGCTCGACCCCTGAGAAATTCGCCTTGGAGTATTTCTCTTCGGTCATCGAACGCAGGTTGGCGGCAACGCCATCCATTCTGAGCGCACCAATCGATTCGACACGCGCCTGCTCGACGGCATCGAAAACCACGCGCGCATCGGCGCCTTCGGGCGCCATGGAGGCATGCACCCTTTCGTCATGGCAGGCCAGGCGCAGGGCCATGGAATCGCCAAGGCCGCGCGTAACAGCGACCTCGTGAGCCGTCGGCTTGCGCGACAGTTCCGGCAGACGGATGCGTTCGCCCGTCATACCGGGGCGTTCGTTGGCGAAGGTTACCTCGACCTCGCGTTCACCGGCAACGGATCGTACGCAGCCGGCGATGGCCCGACGCAAGGGCTCCGCGTCGGCAGGGGTTCCGGTCTTGGCTTTCGAATTGTCACCGCGAGATGCCATGATTGATCGGCCTTATGCCTCCAGCACGATATTGGCTGCGCTTTCCTTCAACTCGACGCCGAAGGCGCGCTGATAGTGTTCGGCCACCAGCGGCCGCTCGAGTTCGTCGCATTTGTTGAGGAAGGTGACGCGGAAGCCGAAAGCGACGTCGCCGAAGATTTCCGCATTTTCAGCCCAGGTGATAACCGTACGCGGGCTCATGACGGTCGAAAGGTCGCCGTTCATGAAGGCAGCGCGCGTCAGATCGGCAACGCGCACCATCTTTGAAATGGTATCGCGACCGTTCTTGTCACGACCGAAGCTCTTCACCTTGGCAGCGACAATATTCACCTCGTGCTCGTGCGGCAGATAGTTCAAGGTGGTCACGATAGACCAGCGGTCCATCTGCGCCTGGTTAATCTGCTGCGTGCCGTGATAGAGGCCGGTCGTATCGCCGAGACCAATCGTATTGGCGGTCGCGAACAGACGGAAGGCCGGGTGCGGACGGATAACGCGGCTTTGGTCGAGCAATGTCAGTCGGCCCGACGATTCCAGCACGCGCTGAATGACGAACATCACATCCGGCCGACCGGCATCATACTCGTCGAAGACAAGCGCGATGTTGTGCTGGTAGGCCCAAGGAAGAATGCCGTCCTTGAATTCAGTGACCTGCAGCCCCTCTTTTACGACGATGGCGTCCTTGCCGACGAGGTCGATACGGCTGACATGGCTATCGAGGTTGATACGAACGCAAGGCCAGTTAAGACGCGCTGCCACCTGCTCGACATGCGATGATTTACCGGTACCGTGGTAGCCGGAGATCATCACGCGTCGGTTATGGGCAAATCCGGCCAGGATCGCGAGCGTCGTCTCCCTGTCGAAAAGATAGTCCGGATCGAGATCAGGCACATGCGCCCCGCCTCTGCTGAAGGCCGGAACACGAATGTCGGAATCAATGCCGAAGACCTCCCGCACGGAAACGGTTGTGTCGGGAATTTCGGGAATATCAAGTTCGATCTTGCTCATCATGTCTCCAAGGCGGGCAAAGACACCCGGCCATTTTATCTCAGCCACCGGCACCCAGCTTAAAACGGATGCTGCAGCGCCCATTCATTTCGAAGGTCGCGATGCTTCTCCGGGACTGAAAAGAAACTTCGTTGAGGAGAAAACCGTCCCACGAAGCACTGGCGGAAGTCCCGGACAAGAAACGCCACATCCGGAAGAAGGACCGAGCGCTTGGGCGCACGCAAAAGGGATTTGCGGTTCACCCGCCGCCACGGCCAACCGGGACCATACCCGATTGAAACCGAAGAGCAAGGACGGCTTTCAACAAAAACCGTTCTGCTTCAACAATTGATAAGCCTGCACGACGGCGCGAAACCGCTCCTCGGAGCCGCGGTCGCCGCCATTGGCGTCGGGGTGATGTTTCTTCACCAATTCCTTATATTTGGATTTGATCTCGCTGGACGTCGCATTCGCTCCAAGACCCATTGTATCGAATGCCTTGGCCTCCAGCGTCTTAAGCTTACGCTGCTCGGGAAAACGCGGGCCCCGCGACTTGTTGCCTTGTACGAAACCGAATGGATCGCGGACCCTGTTATAGGCTCCAGACCGAATATCGGCCTGAATAGGGCTACTCTTCGCAGAGCCGTTGACACCAACCGTCCAGGTCGGCCTGTGCCCGGTGATCGCTTCCTTCTGGTAGCGCGCGATTTCACTGTCCGAAAGGCCGGAGAAATAATTGTAGCCCTTGTTGTAATCCTTCACATGCTCGAAGCAGAAAAGGAAGAACTGGCCCTCCGCGTTACGGCCCACCGGCGCACGGTGAACACCCGGCTTGTCACAGCCGTCCCACTGACATGTTGGCGCGGACGGCGGCTCCTCGACGGGGCGTCGGCGGCGTGTGCGGATACGATCGAAGTATTTTGAATCAAGTCCCATGATAGTGCTCATTATGGGGTGCCCGGATCACCACAACAAGAATTGACAAACACGAATCTTGCTGGCTTTTTGGGAGCCCTTTTTCAAATGCCAATCGAGACGAAATGGCCAATCTGCAACAGCGTATCGAAACCAAGCTGACCGCCGCCTTCGCGCCGGAGCGCTTGGCTGTGATCAACGAGAGCCATCTGCACGCCGGCCATCATCCCGACATGACCGGCGCGGGCGAAACACATATGCGTGTGCGCATTATATCCTCTCAGTTCAACGGCATGAGCCGGCTGGCAAGACACCGGGCCGTCACCGAGCTCTTAAGGGAAGAACTCGATGCGGGGCTGCATGCTCTGGCAATTGAGCCTGCTGCACCGGGCGAATCTGTTCGCTGGTAGGCAAGCGCGATTTTCTTTTCATCCTGTAACGAAGCCGAGCTTGAAAATCGACCTGCGGTAAATTGACCGTATCGACATATTGGTTTTCTGATTGGAGGGCCGGATCTTGCGGAAGGTGCTCAGCTCTAACGACATGAAACCGTCCTTCCGGTTACAGACTTCATATGGTGCAAAAGCCCGACTTCGCAAGATCTTCAGGCGATCAGCAACGCTGTCCCGTAAAGGCCAAAGCCGAAAACCGTATGACCGATAAGGTTGAGGAGGCGAACCTTGTTTGGGTTGGGCGTTTTCGATGCAGCCCAACCTATTCCCAGTCCCGGCTGCAGCAAGAACCATCCGAAAGCCACCGTTACCAAACCGAATATCCAGGCCGGCAGAAAACGCGGCATGTCCAACCAGCCCTCACCCATCATCAAGACGAAGGCAATCCCGTAAATAATGCCGACGGCATAATGGCCGATCCATCCCAGAACCAACTCGTGGTCGTAGGGTTCGGCCAGTCCGATGTCGGTATGAAACACCTTGCCTTTCCCGAGATGGCGGAACCAGCGGCCGATTGGCGCCCAGTTAGGGGAATTTTCCTTTACAGCGACGGCATAGAGGAAAGCCCAGATGTCCATCAAAATGGTTGCACCCGCGCCGATCAAGGCGCCTTTGAGAATGATAGCAAGCACTTCAAACCGCCTTTGTAGGTGTGATTGACGTCGGCCCCGCGGCTTCCTCTTCCGCAGGCCTGATCCGCAATCGAGTGATTCGATTTTTTTCCCGCTTCATGACGATGAAGCGCTTTCCGTAAAAGGTGAAGGCTTGGCGCTCTTCCGGGATCGTCATCGATTCGTGGATGACAAGGCCCGCAATCGTCGTCGCCTCGTCGTCCGGAAGACGCCAATCGAGCGCGCGATTGAGATCGCGTATCGGGACGGATCCGTCGACAACGACCGAGCCGTCGGCCTCCTGGCGAACGCCCTGAATGTCGATATCATGTTCGTCGGAAATGTCGCCGACGATCTCCTCCAGAATATCCTCAAGCGTCACGATGCCCTGAACTTCGCCATACTCGTCTACCACGACTGCAAAGTGCTGCTTCCTGCGCAGGAAGGCGTTGAGCTGGTCGACAAGCTTGGTGCTATCGGGCACGAACCAAGGTTTTTGGGTAATCTTGACGATGTCGATCTGATCGGCACGGGCATCCGGTTCGGCCAATGCCCGCAGGAGATCCTTAGAATGGATGATGCCGATGATATTGTCGGTCGAACCGCGCCATACCGGCAATCGCGTATAAGGGCTGTCGAGGATCGAGCGGACCGCGACCTCAGGCGGATCACCGGCATTGACGGCGCGCATAGCCGTACGGTGGATCATGATATCGGAGACTTCGAGCTCGCCGAGATCGAGCAATCCGCCGAGGCGATCTCGATCCGCCTTGATGACCGAGCCTTCCCGATGCAAAAGATCGACAGCGCCCCTCAATTCCTCATGCGCCGTCAGCATGGACGTCTCGCGCGACAAATTGATGCCGAAAAGCCCTAGGATCCAGCGCACCAGCATGTTGACGCCGGATGAGATCGGCCCCACGACGGCCACGAACAGTTTGACGGCGAAGGCTGTGTTGAGTGCAAAGCGTTCTGGCGTGGAGATCGCCCAGCTTTTCGGCAACACTTCGGCAAACACCACCAGAACGACGGTCATGGCCAATGTGGCAAAGGCAACGCCGGAGGGTCCGAACATGCCTAGCAACACGCTTGTCGCGATCGACGAAGACAAAATGTTGGCGAGGTTGTTGCCAATGAGCAGCGCCCCGATCAAGCGATCCCTGCGTTCGATCAGGGATGCCACGAGACCGGCCCTCGCCTCACCGCTTGCCTCAAGAGTGTGAATGCGGCTGCGAGAAACCGCCGTCAGCGCGGTTTCCGAACCGGAAAAGAAGCCTGAAATCGACACAAGCGCCAGGATGGACAGAATTTCCGGCCAGTAGATTTCCAAAAAGGCCAGGGTACCGTCGAGGCTCATTGCGGATGCTTTTCCTTCAGGAAAGTGAGAACCTCGGACTGCGGAACATCATCGGCCACGAAGGACCGCCCGATTCCGCGTGTGAGAATGAATGTCAGTTTACCACCCTTGACCTTCTTGTCCTGGGCGATCGCTTCCATCAAATGCTCGGCGGGCGGCAAGGCGCCGGGAATATCGGCAATGCGCGTCGGCAGACCGACAGCCTTCAGGTGAGCCTCGACGCGCTGCGCATCGTCGGGGCTGGCAAGATTGAATCGAGCAGAAAACTCATGCGCCAACACCATGCCGATCGCAACGCCCTCGCCATGAACCAGACGGCTTCCGTCATAGGCCGTTGCAGCCTCTAGCACATGGCCGAAGGTATGTCCGAGATTGAGAAGCGCACGCTGGCCGTTCTCGCGCTCGTCGGCAACGACCACTTCCGCCTTGGCGCGGCAACTCGTGGCAATTGCCTGGATGCGAGCCTCGCCACCTGAAAAAACCTGACGCCAATTTTCTTCCAGCCAGGAAAAGAACTCCGGCCGGTCGATCAATCCATATTTGGCGACCTCGGCGTAGCCGGCACGAAATTCACGCGGAGAAAGCGTGTCCAGCACGTTGGTATCGGCCACCACCAGGTCTGGCTGATGGAAGACACCGACGAGGTTCTTGCCGTGCCGGGTATTGATGCCAGTCTTGCCGCCCACTGAAGAATCCACTTGCGCAAGCAGGGAGGTCGGCACCTGGACGAAACGAACGCCGCGGCGAACGATCCCCGCGGCAAAACCCGTCAGATCGCCGATAACGCCGCCGCCGAGCGCGATCACGGCATCATTGCGCTCGATGCGCGCGCCCAACACCTCGTCGCATACCGTCATCAGATGCTCGAAGCTCTTGGTCTTTTCTCCCGCCGGAAGCGTAACGATCGCCGACGCGATCCCGGCAGCCTCAAGGCTCGCCCGCACGACATCCATGTAGATCGGCCCAACATGCTCATCGGTGACGATGGCAGCTTTGCGGCCTTTCAGGCGACGGGCAATTTCGGCGCCCAGGCCGGCAATCAGGCCTGGCCCGATCAGAATGTCGTAAGCCCGCTCGCCAAGCGGAACATGAACGGTCTGCGAATGAGCGGCATCATTGAGGGCCATCATGATTTCGTACTTTCACCATGCACTTTGATCAGAGCCTGCAAAACCTCTTCAGCAATAATGTCCTTGCGCGCATCGCGCGACACGACCGTCATGTCGGCCTGCGCATAGATGGGATAGCGTGCATCCATGAGATTCTGCAGCGTTTGTTTCGGGTTTTCGGTCTTCAGCAGCGGCCGAGTATCACGCTTCTTGACGCGTTCCCAAAGCACGTCGAGATCAGCCTTCAGCCAGATGGAGAGGCCGCCGCGCTTGATATGGCGCCGGCTTCGCTCATTGATGAAAGCGCCGCCACCAACTGAAACGACCCGCGGGCCGGCTTTCAGGAGGCGCTTGATGACCCTGGATTCCAGCGCACGAAACTCGTCTTCGCCATAGCTTGCAAAGAGTTCCGTGATCGTCATGCGCGAGACGCGCTCTATTTCGGTATCGCTGTCGACGAAAGGAATATTGAGTTGCTGAGCGACCAGCCGGCCAATAACGGACTTGCCTGCCCCCATCAGCCCGACGAAGACCAGATTGCGCGGTCCAAGCGCGGCGAGCGCCCGATCCTTCAGACTTTCGGCAACTGGGGTAATCGTCTCGCTCATATCGTCCATTCATCTTTTGTTTGCAAAGGGTATCGACAAATGAGCGGTAAGCGTCAAGCCGGTGACAGCCAAAGATCAGCGGGAAACAGTATCTTGCACGGGCAAAACAGCGTCTTCATATAAAGAGCAGATTCGCAGGAGTAATTAGATGCCGACCCTCATTCGCTTCCTGACGATCCTCGTGGTGCTTGCAGGGGCCGTGTGGGGAGCGATGTGGGCACTTGCGACCTTTGTGGAACCGCAAGAGCGCGATATCACTATCCGCGTGCCGGCCGAACGACTAAACCCGCAGCCTCCGTCAAAAGGAGAGAAGTGATGGGCCATGCGTGACAGGGGCCGCCTGCAAGTCGAAGCCTTCTTGGAAATGCTGAGCGCAGAACGCGGCGCCGCCGACAATACGCTGCAGTCCTATCAGCGCGATCTGGACGACATGGCGGATTTTCTTAATGAGAAGAGCGTCGCCATCGTCGAGGCCGCCTCCTCGGACCTGGCCGATTACCTTGGCGATCTTGTCGCCCGGGGCTTTGCCCCGACGTCGCAAGCACGTCGTCTGGCCGCCATGCGCCAGTTTTACAAGTTTCTCTATGCCGAGGGAGTGCGCGGCGATGATCCGACCGGGATCCTCGATGCGCCGCGAAAATCACGCCCCTTGCCCAAGACCCTTGGCACAGACGATGTCACGCGCCTGCTGACGCAGGCGGAAGCGGAAGCGGCGGATCCCTCGCCAGGCCAATTCCAGCGCCTGCGAATGTTGGCGCTTCTCGAACTTCTGTACGCCACCGGTATGCGCGTGAGCGAACTCGTCACCTTGCCGCTGCGTACGCTGGATACGAAAGGCCGTTTCCTTCTCATCAAGGGGAAAGGAAACAAGGAACGGATGGTGCCGCTGTCGCGATCGGCAAGCGCTGCGATGGAAAGTTACGGTAAGGCTCTGGCGCAGGAGTTGGAAAAGGGACGCGTCGACAAGGATAGCCCCTGGCTCTTCCCGGCAGCCTCCAAAGAGGGACATCTGCCGCGACAGGTTTTTGCCCGCGAGCTGAAAAACCTGGCCATCAGGGCGGGTGTGCCGCCCTCCACAATCTCGCCACATGTCATGCGCCATGCCTTTGCGAGCCATCTTCTTGCCAATGGCGCGGACCTGCGCGCCGTACAAGAATTGCTTGGCCATTCAGACATTTCGACCACGCAAATCTACACACACGTGCTGGAGGAAAGGCTTCAGGCACTGGTGCAAAACCATCACCCCCTTGCAAAACAGCAAAAAAAGCACGAATAGGACCGGCAGCGCGAGACTTGCCGGCGAAAAATGCCACCAGATGACCGGGCAAAAGGAACGGAAACGCACCTCATGCACAATTACCTCGATTTCGAAAAGCCGATCTCCGATCTGGAAGGAAAGATCATCGACCTGAAAAAGCTGGCGTCGGAAGACGAGAGCATCGACACGTCGGACGAGATCGCACGCCTCGAGGTTCGCGTACGCGAAGCCATGGTGGACATCTATTCGAAACTCAATCCCTGGCAGAAAACACAGGTCGCACGTCATCCGCAGCGTCCGCACTTCATCGATTATGCCGCCAGGCTCTTCGAAGAATTCACGCCGCTTGCCGGAGACCGCAAGTTTGCCGAAGATGCCGCGATACAGACAGGCCTTGGCCGCTTTCGCGGCCAGCCGGTGGCTATCATCGGCCAGGAAAAGGGCAATGATACCAAAAGCCGCCTGAAACATAATTTCGGCAGTGCCCGTCCGGAAGGCTATCGCAAGGCGATCCGCATCCTGGAGATGGCAGATCGCTTTGGCCTGCCGGTGATCACACTGGTAGATACGGCCGGCGCTTACCCTGGCATCGGCGCTGAAGAGCGCGGCCAAGCAGAGGCGATCGCGCGCTCCACCGAAATGTGCTTGAAGGTCAAGGTTCCGATCATCTCCGTCATCATCGGCGAAGGCGGCTCCGGTGGTGCAATTGCCATTGCGACCGGCAATCGCGTCTATATGCTCGAACATTCCGTCTACAGCGTTATCTCGCCGGAAGGCGCTGCCTCCATTCTATGGCGCGATTCCACTCGCGCCAAGGAAGCGGCCGCCAACATGAAGATCACCGCCGAGGACCTCAAAACTTTCGGCATCATCGACGGCATTATCCCTGAGCCGCTTGGCGGCGCGCATCGCGATCCAGACAGCGTCATTTCGGCGACCGGTGACGTCATTGCCGGGGCACTCGCTGAGCTGACGCCACAGCCGGGCGAGAAGCTCTTGAACGATCGGCGTCAGAAGTTCCTGTCTATGGGACGCAATCTCTGATTCCGACCAGCGACGGCATGACTTTATTCGGGCGTAATCATCTGATGTTGATGGGCGCCTTGCTTGTCAGGCAGGGGCGATACCGCAGATGCGCAGGGCGCGAAAGCCAGACAACGCAGGCAGGGCATAATTAACACGGACTTCGGCGCTTGCAGGGATGAGGCCGAAGCGTGTAAACCTTGTAAGAAATCGTCAACCATAGACGATTAAGGTTTCGGCCGAAGGCCGGTTCTCACGTACCAGGTCGTATTTTTTGTCGGGCGGGTTTGATGCGATTACGCTATCTAGCATATGTGTCCCTTGTAGCCTTGGCTCTGACCGGCTGCAACGATACGTTGGAAACAGCCTCGAAAATTGATTTGTCGACGGTCAAGAACAAGGTCGAGCAACCGCTTCCCGACCGCATCCTTCAGCAGATCAGCGCCAAGGGAATGGATCGCAATTCGCCGATCATGATCCGCATCTTCAAGGAAGAAGGCGTGATGGAGATCTGGAAAGCGAAGCGGGATAACCGGTTCGACAAGATCGCCGATTATAAGATCTGCGCCTGGTCAGGACGGCTTGGCCCTAAGGTCAAGGAAGGCGATCGTCAGGCACCGGAAGGCTTCTATAATCTCAGCCGGACCAATCTCAATCCGAATTCGAAATATTATCTGGCGATCAATACCGGCTTCCCGAACAAGTATGATGCAGCCAACGGCCGCACCGGCCGCGATCTCATGATCCACGGCGCATGCTCCTCGTCTGGCTGCTATTCGATGACAGACGAGCAGGTTCTGGAAATCTATGCTTTCGCGCGCGATGCGTTCCGTGGTGGCCAGACCAGCATTCAGTTGCAGGCCTTCCCATTCCGCATGACGGCGGAAAACATGTTCAAGCACCGCCTGAGCCCGAATATCGACTTCTGGAATATGCTGAAGGTCGGTTACGATAATTTCGAGGTGACGAAACGCCCGCCGGAGGTCGAAGTCTGCGAGAAGAAATATGTCTTCAATCAGCAGACGGAAAATGGCGCCGGGTTTAACGCGGCGGGCAAGTGCCCGGCCATGTCGAGCCCTGCGCAGTTGACAGCGGCACTGGCAGCCTACGAAAAAAACTACAAGCTCGACTACGAGAAGGCGTCGCGCAAGTTTGATGGCATGGCTTGGTATGATCCGTCCGAAGCCGAGCGCAAGGCGGTTGTCGCCAAGCAGCGCAAGGGCCATGACCTTGCTTATGCACCGACCGGCACCTCTCTCGAGGCAGGCAAGATGGTCAAGGTCGCCGATCTTGAATCCATGGTCGCGAACCAGACGGCAAACACCTTGGCCCGCGGAACGGCAGCATCGTCAACGCCACAGCCAACGACGACCGCCTCCACTCCGGTAGCAGCGCCGCAGGCAACGACCTCTGTCGCACTGGCAACACCTACACCGTCATCCGTGCCGGTCCCGACACCGAACCCGCTTGCTTTTGCGCCGACACCGCCTGAGGAGACGGCTGACGCCGATGCTAAAAAGCCGTTCTGGAAATTCTGGTCAAAGAACTGATCGGGTGCAGGCAATTGCCGAATGCGATCTCAAGGGGCTGAAATGCCCTTTGCCCGCATTGAAGACGCGCAAACGTCTTAAAAGTCTGGTATCAGGCGCCGTCTTGCGCGTCGAAACGACAGATCCCCTGGCTGGGATCGACATTCCACACCTTTGCCAGCAAGACGGTCACCAGCTCCTGTCCAGCGAGCGCACGGCCAACGGTCATGTCTTTATGATCCAAAAAGGATCAATGGCGGGGACTTGATCTAAAAGCGCATGCCCGGTACTGCGAGCGGGTTGTCTTCCAGCGCCGTTCTGTCCGGCGCATCGACGCGCGGGCGACCCAGGAAGGCGTCGAAGAGGCCGCGGACGAAATCTTCGGGTAGATCGCGCGTGATGATCACCATCCGCGTGCGGCGATCCGAGCCATCGGGCCAGGCCGGAAGCCGTCTGGGCGGATGAAAGATCGACTGAACGCCATGCAGGACGAGCGGGCGATCCGGCTTGTCGGATGTGGCGACGATCGCTTTCATGCGCAGCAGTTTTTCACCATGCGCCGACCGCAGAAGATCGATGAACATTTCGATGGCGGCGGGATCGATCGGCTTGTCCTCAACAATCGAAAACGAGCGGATCGCTTCGTCATGTCGGTTCACATCATGATGATGGTGCGTGTGATCGTGATGGCCATGATCATGGTGGTGGTGATCATGATCATGCGCATGACCATGATCACCTGTTTCTGCCTGAAGCCAGCGTGACACGTCGGCAATTTTCGTGGTGGGATCATAAAGCCCGTTGATCAAGATAGCGGCTGTCCCAGTGGCACTTGCGTCAGCATCGCTCAGCGGCGCGCGTGGATTGAGTGAACGCAACCTTGCTTCCAGTCTTTCGACCTCGCCTGGCGTCGAGAGCGTTTTCTTTGACAGGATCAGGCGATCGGCCACCGCAACCTGACGGCGCGCTTCTTCATGATGATCGAGCGTCGAAATACCGTTGACGGCATCGACGACGGTGACGACGCTGTCGAGTTCGAAATTGTTGGCAATAACAGGGTTTCCCATCACCGCTTGCATCACCGGCGCCGGATCCGCAAGACCGGTTGTCTCTACCACCACACGGCTGAGGGTGCGGCTGCGCCCCGTCTGGATGGCGTCCATCAGATTGGCAAGCGTATCGACAAGTTCGCCGCGTACCGTGCAGCACAGGCAACCATCGGACAATTCGATGATTGAATCGCTGGAGCTCTGTACCAGGAGATGATCGATGCCGACATCACCGAATTCATTGATGATAATCGCAGCATCCCGCATGGCGGTGTCTTTGAGAATCCGGTTGAGCAAAGTCGATTTGCCTGCACCGAGAAACCCCGTGAGGATGGTGACCGGTATGCGAGTGGAAGCAACGGACATAAGCGTTCCCGATTAAGGTTGCATGCCTGTGCTTAATCCACAGGCACGTCTGTCTCCGCACATTAGAATGACGCAGGTCGCGGCAGCGGCACCGGCACATTGGCGACGAGGCCGGCCTCCGCAGCCGCTTTTGGCGCATTATCGGGTGCCGGTGGTTCTTGACCTGGAATGAGGCCGGCAAAAACGAAGTTCGGCTCATGGTCGCGCTCGTGAATATAGGGCGACTGGGTCTTCATTCGCCCGACTTCGTCGCGGGTTTCGCTGCGGACCTTCGCACCCTTTGCGCTGCAGATATCGGCAGAAATGTCTGCAACATCTGCCTGCCCAGGTGCATCCGGCTTCAAGCTGCCGAGCGTCTCATTGCCGCTTGGCACCGAAACAAAACCCTTTTGCAGAAGATCCGCCGATCTGTCCGCGCGCGCCGCAAGGCTGTCCGTGCCAAGAACAACGGAAACGAGCGTGCGTCCATTGCGGGTTGCCGAACTGACCTGATTGAACCCCGAAGCACAGATAAATCCGGTCTTCATGCCGTCCGCACCATCGAAGCGGCCGATCAGCACATTGATAGCCGGGATATCCTGCTTTCCGGTGGTGATGCCCTCCAGCGAGAAATAGCCGGCATACTGAGGAAAGTCACGCCGCAGCGCGACGGCCAGAATGGCAAGGTCTCGTGCGGTCGTATATTGGCCCTTGCCGGGCAAGCCGTTCGGATTGATGAAGCGAGAATCGTTCATCCCGAGCTTATGAGCTTCTTCGTTCATCTTGGTAACGAAGGCTTCCTGCGTGCCTCCGACCGCTTCAGCTACAGCGACGGCGACATCATTTGCCGATTTCACGATGAGGATCTTGATCGCACTGTCGAGGGTGAGCTTCTGGCCAGGCTTGAAGAACATCTTTGCCGGCGGCTGCGAGGTTGCCCTCTTGCTCATCGTGATCGGCGTTTCAAGCGTGATCTTGCCGCTGCGAACAGCATCGAACGCAGTGTAGATCGTCAAAAGCTTTGTCAGTGACGCCGGATACCATTTATGAAAGGCATCCTGATGATCGAGAACCCGCCCGGTCTGGACATCGACGAGGATGAAAGGGCTGGCAAAGGCTTGCGCCGCTGTCGCAAAAGTGAAGGTGATGGCTGCTATCGCTGCCGCGAGCGGCCGCCAGGCGACAAACGGACGATGAATGCGTATCGACAAGGTTTACCTACGATATCTTGGAAAATTCGTTAACGCGTCCCCTATGTATCCTATATGGCGATGACATGGCAAAGCCTCTCGGTTAAGTATTTTCACCAGACGTTTCATCAGCGCAGGAAGCGAATATGCCGATCTTGAACAGAGCAGCAGAACTTCAGGACGAGGTTGCAGAGTGGCGCCGCCACATTCATGCCCGGCCGGAACTGCTCTTCGACGTCGAAGAAACGGCGGCCTTCGTCGTGGAAAAACTGAAGTCCTTCGGAGTAGACGACGTGGTGACGGGCCTCGGTCGTACCGGCGTCGTCGGCATTATCAAAGGGAAGGCAGACAACGGCCGGACCATCGGATTGCGTGCGGATATGGACGCCCTTCCGATGACGGAAATCACAGGAAAACCATATGCTTCCAAGACCCCGGGCAAAATGCATGCCTGCGGCCACGACGGCCACACGGCCATGCTGCTGGGCGCAGCCAAATATCTGGCTGAGACACGCAATTTCAGCGGAACTGTCGCAGTGATCTTCCAGCCTGCGGAGGAAGGCGGCGGCGGCGGTAATGTCATGGTCCAGGACGGGCTGATGGAACGCTTCGGCATCGATGAAGTCTACGGCATGCACAACATGCCGGGCATCCCGGTCGGGCAATTCGCGGTCCGCGCCGGAGCAATCATGGCGGCTACCGATGAATTTACCGTGATCATCCGCGGCCGCGGCGGTCACGCGGCGACACCCCATCGCACGATCGATCCGATTGCGATCGGGGCACAGATCGTCGCAAACCTGCAGATGATCGCGTCTCGCACGATCGATCCGCTTTCTTCCGTGGTTGTTTCCGTTACCAAGTTCAACGCGGGTTCTGCCCTTAACGTCATTCCCGACGAAGCCACCATTGCCGGGACCATCCGCACGCTTGACGAGTCGGTCCGCCAGACCGCTGAGCAGCGGTTCCGGCAAATCGTGTCGGGTATCGCGGAAAGTCATGGGGCGACAGTGGATATCAATTTCCACAGAAACTATCCGGTCACCGTGAACCATCCCAAGGAAACGGAACATACCATTGCGACTGCCACGGAAATTGCCGGGACGACCAATGTGGATACCGATGTCGCGCCGATGATGGGCGGCGAAGATTTTTCCTACATGCTAAACGCCCGTCCAGGTGCTTTCATTTTCATCGGTAACGGCGAAAGCGCCATGCTCCACAATGCGAAATACGACTTTAACGATGAGGTGATCCCACATGGGATTTCCTACTGGGTGCGTCTTGCCGAAAGCCGGTTGGGCGGCTGAAGAGCCAGGTCGAAGTGCCGCGGCGTTTCAATCGAGCACCGCAAAAGCATCTCTTTAAACACGTCGCGACGCCGCCCAAAGATAGTTGCCCCGCGCCGGAAGCTGAGCTATGAACGGTCCCGCAAATGAGTGTCCACGTAGCTCAGCAGGATAGAGCACAGGATTCCTATGAAATTGGGGGTTGCGTCTGGAAACAACGCAATCGATCTGCTCAAAGTCGGGGAACGCTTCGCTGAACTTTCAGCATGCCAATCCCGAGCCAAGCTCCAGGGAAACCTGGTGAAGGTGTAGAGACTGGATGGGCAGCACCTAAGGGCTTTAAGCCTATGGTGAAGGGACAGTCCAGACCACGAACGCCACCGGCGCAGGCTGAGCGGCGGCGAAAGTCGAAGTGGTATGAATCCTGGGGTCGGAGGTTCGAATCCTCTCGTGGACACCATTTGCGAATTTGTCCATACCGAAGACATAGGTAACATCGTGTACCTAAGACATGGGTGACAGCCTCGTGCCGAACGGGTTGTCGATGGTTTGGAAAGTCCTCTGTTCCAAGTCGATATATCCCAGATCATAGCGCATGAAGCTGACAAGCCAAATGCTGTCATCGACTTCCTTGATGCCGAGCTTCTGGCCTGCCATGACGACTGAGATGTTGATCTTCTTGCGATGCATGCAGATGCGGCCGCAGGAGGTGACCAGCACATCTCTGTCGTGGAACGGATAATCAACTTGCGGCAGGCCCTGGTAGGGTCGGGTCGAGGCGGTGTAGATGTCTTGTGGTGTCCGCATGCTGAGCGCTTCATGCGGTCGTTCCGTATTGAATTCATGAACGAAAGCGTCGAATCGTGCTTGCTGCTGCAGCATGTTCATGCCCGCTGGACGAATGGCTTCCTTCTTCAGTGTGAGGTGCATGCGTTCGTGCCGGCCGTTCTGTTGCGGATGGCCGGGCTTGATACGTTCGATGGCGACGCCGAGCCTGAGCCACCAGACGGAGAGCTTCGAGAGATTGTAGAGGCCGTTTGGGCTTGCGAAGGGCACGCCGTTGTCGCTGCGGATTGCGTTTGGCAAACCGCGCTCGGCAAACAGCCGGCGAAACGCATCGATGACGGGAAGCTCCTTGTTTGACGAGAAGGTTTCACAGGCCAGAAGATAGCGTGACACCTGGTCGGTCACCGTCAATGGGTAACAATACCGCCCGTCTCCCAGCTTGAACTCGCCCTTGAAGGCGACACACCAAAGATCGTTGGGAGCGAGCGCTTGAGACAGATCGGTGCCCTCGGCCTTGTTGCGATAGCGCTTGCGGGCCTGGGCAACCAACCCATGGCGATCAAGAACCGCATGCACCGTGCTGGTCGAGGGGATGCGCATGTCGCCTGCGAGCTTGCGGACGAGCAACTCCCTGATCTTGCGCGCGCCCCAGTGTGGCTTCTCCTTCTTGGAGCCGATGATCATCGCCTCGATCTGATCAGGTAGCTGATTGGCATAGCGCACCGGACGCCGCGAGCGGTCCGTCAGCGCCTCTAGCCCCTCCTGCCTGTAGCGATTGAAGATTTTGTAGCCAGTCTTACGCGATATGCCGAAATCTCGGCACACCTCACTCATCCCTTCGCCCTCCAGCAGCCGGGCGACAAAACGAAGACGTTCTTCCATGACCGAAGTCTATCTCCACGGCATCAACACCTCCCGCAAAAGCGGAAAGTGTTACCCATGTCTCCGGTACAAAATGTCACCTATCTCTCAGGTCGGACAAATGTCCCTAGCAAAAACATGATGACACATTGACCCTGACAGGCAGGTGAAATCCGCTGTTTTGCGGACGTGTTTGTCGTTGTTGCTTTCGCACTGATCCAATGCGTGCGGACATGTCAGCCTTGGCCGGCTCACGCCTCCTCCTTCAAATTCACATCTACCTGATGATTCGTGGACAGTCGCGCGCGATGGAACCGAAAGAAGTCAAGCGCGTTTTTGAAGCGAAGGAGTTATCGCCATGCGCAAGACATTAGCAATCATCGCCCTTGCAACTATCGTCTCTGCCGGAGCCGCCGTCGGTGTCATGGAGCGCAGCTCCGACCCGGTAACGACACAGAAGACCCATCGTATCACGACAAACACGTTCCTGAACGAGCGCTTTGCAGGCTGATCCAAATCCTAGTGGGTCTCTGACCAACTTGAGTTAACGCGGTGACAGACCGATCTGTTACCAGCGAATGTTGTAATCGACCCGTACACTGCCGCTACGGTCGGTAGAAAATGGGTTCGCAACATTAGCGTTCAAATTAAGGTTGGGCGTAATAGCCTGATTGAGCGATAGGCTCGAAGACAGGCTTTGATCATAATCCGAGAAGTTGGCGCCAGCGGTCAGTGATGTTTTCGTCCACGGCTGCGTAAACGTAAGTGACTGCGCTGCAATCATTGCACCAGTCTGTTGCTCACCGCTGTAATCCAGGGACACCGATTTTGTTGAGGCAATGTCCAATGAGTCGGAGAATATCCAAGTCCGAGATCGGCTGAGCATCAAGGCAGCAGACCCCTGTAACGTACTGACACGCATATCGGCCTTGGTTTCGACAGTTTCAGCAAAGCCTTTATCGGATCTTCTCAAGCTCGCCCAAAGCATCGCCTGCTGCGAATCAGGCGGCAATACCTTGCCCTTCACAGCAGAAATTCCGAGATCGAGCCCAGCGCTCGGCTCCCACGTCATCGGGAGCGTGAAACCCATGCTCGTCTTGTAAGACTGGTCTGAAAGCTTCACGGGTCGCCAAATGATAAGGCCTTCCGCATTTGCCGGCGAGCAGATGAAAGTAAGGCATAAGAGGACTGCCGGTTGTCTTAAACAATTCATAGGTTGCCCTGTTTCAGTTTAAACGCCCGTTCCTCCCAACACCGGCGTTGTCTCTAAATTTGGCGCCGCAGCTCATCCAAGATGAAATCGGCTGCGCCCGCTGAAACCTATGCTCAGCCATACCGAGCACAAAAACTCATGCGGAAAAAAGGTCCGCATTTTCTCTGGGCTGGCGGCATAAGAGAGCGTCAAAGCGAGAGCGCTAAAACCAGCTTTCCGCCGAATCGGCTTGGCAGCTGAGGTTCAATAAAGACAAGGGTGTCAGCACGACCGCAGGGTGTAAACCCGCTACAGTTCAAAAAACTGCGAGCAGGCTTTGGCCCTTGCTGCGATGCGAGTTCCCCTATAGAGCCAAGCGATTGACAACAGGAACGGCAAATTCGCGTATGGCGAGCGGCGGCATTGAGCCAAGAAAGTTGAGTGTTTTTGGATCGACCGGATCGATCGGGAAAAACACGCTCGATGTGATCGAGCAGGTCGGCGGCCGGGAATTCTTCGAAGTTCTCGCATTGACTGGTAATAGCAATACCGAACTGCTTGCCGAGCAGGCGAAGGCGAGCGGCGCCAAACTTGCGGTGACCGCCGATGCGGACCGGTATCAGTCGCTAAAAGATGCGCTGTCTGGCAGCGGAATAGCGGTCGCAGCCGGCGAAAGCGGCCTCATGGAAGCTGCGGACCTCGATGCCGAATGGGTCATGGCCGGTATTGTGGGTACGGCCGGGCTTGCGCCGACCCTCGCCGCAGCGCGCAAAGGCGCCGATATTGCGCTTGCAAACAAGGAATGTCTTGTTTCAGCCGGCGAAATCTTTGTTCAGGCAGTCCACGCTGGCGGTGGGCGTCTTATCCCTGTCGACAGCGAACACAGCGCTATCTTCCAGGCTTTGGAAGAAGATCAACGCCACGCGCTTGAGCGAATCATTCTGACGGCATCCGGTGGCCCGTTTCGGACTTGGACGCGCGAAGAGATGGCAGGTGTCACCGTTGAAGTGGCGCGCGCGCACCCCAATTGGTCGATGGGTCTGAAAATTTCCATCGGCAGCGCCTCAATGTTCAACAAGGCACTCGAAATGATCGAGGCAAAGCATCTTTTCGATGTCGAGCCGGACCAGATCGAGGTCATTGTCCACCCGCAATCCATTATTCATTCCATGGTCGGCTACCGCGACGGCTCGGTGCTGGCGCAGCTCGGCGCACCCGATATGCGCACCGCAATCGGCTATGCGCTGACCTATCCGCTACGGCCCAATCTCACCGTAGAGCGACTGGACTTTGCAAAGCTCGCGCGCCTGGACTTCGAAGCGCCGGATACCGAGCGATTTCCAGCCCTTCGTTTGGCGCGCACCGCCCTTGAGCGTGGCGGACTGCAAGGCGCCGTCATGAACGCAGCTGAGGAGACTGCCTTTTCGGCATTTGTGGAAGAGCGCATCACCTTCCTGCAAATGGCCGATATCGTTGAGGCCGTCATGGAAAAGATGACAGGCCACTCTCCTGCGACCAACATTGAAGAGGTTTTTGCAGCAGATGCTGAAGCTCGCAGAAAAGCAGGCGAGCAAATTTCAAAGGTTTCAGCGCGAACTTAAGTCGTTTGCACTAACCGATCAGCCACGCGAGCCCTTCAAGCCTTTCGCGCATCGTCCGAGCGTTCGGGTCGATGCAAGCGTGGAAATCCCGACATCAAACAGGATCGTGTGAGACCGCGGCTCCGCTGATGCTCAGCTGCGGAAACGAGTGCCGATGTTCAGATGCAGCTCACGCCACGTGCCGCGCCAAAGCGCATCGCGACCAGAGCGAGTGCAGCGCATCGACGAGATGTGCAATATCCTCGTCGCTGTGAAGCGGCGTCGGGGTAATGCGCAGGCGCTCGGTCTTCTTTGGCACCGTCGGATAGTTGATCGGCTGCACGTAGATGTTGGAATGATCGAGCAGCAGATCTGAAATCCATTTGCACTTCGCGGCATCGCCGACCATGACTGGCACGATATGGCTAGGATTTGGCATATGTGGGATGCCACACTGGTCGAGAGCCGTCCGCAGTTTTCGAACCCTGTCTTGATGGCGCGCGCGCTCGAACGGGCTTGCCTTCAGGTGGCGGATCGATGCAACCGCGCCAGCTGCCAATGCAGGCGGCAAGGCAGTCGTGAAGATGAAGCCCGACGCGAAAGAGCGGATGAAGTCGCAAAGCGCTGCTGAAGCTGCAATATAGCCGCCCATCACGCCAAAGGCTTTGCCAAGCGTACCTTCGATAATCGTCAGCCGGTCCATCAGGCCTTCTCGTTCGGCGATTCCGCCGCCGCGCGGACCATACATTCCAACCGCATGAACCTCATCAAGATAAGTCATAGCGCCGTATTTGTCGGCAAGATCGCAGATCTCATTGATCGGGGCGATATCGCCATCCATCGAATAGACGGACTCGAAAGCGATCAACTTTGGTGCCTTCAGATCGGCGGCCGCCAGCTTTGCCTCCAGATCATGCACGTCGTTGTGCTTCCAGATCACCCGTTCGCATTTTCCATAACGGATACCCTCGATCATAGAGGCATGATTGAGCGCGTCGGAGAAAATGATGAGGCCAGGGATCTTTGCACCGAGTGTTCCGAGCGTTGCCCAGTTGGACACATAGCCCGAGGTAAAGATCAGCGCTGCGTCCTTGCCATGCAAATCGGCCAGCTCCTGCTCGAGAAGAACGTGGTAATGCGTCGTGCCAGAAATATTCCGGGTGCCTCCCGCACCCGCGCCACAGTGATCGATGGCTTCTTTCATCGCCGCCACGACGTTGGGATTTTCACCCATGCCGAGATAATCGTTGGAGCACCAGACGGTAACTTCTTTCGGCCCCTGGGGTGTATGACGCGTTGCTTTGGGGAAATTTCCACGGTGCCGTTCAAGATCGGCGAAAACGCGGTAGCGGCCTTCGGCGTGCAGGCCTTCGAGCTCGCTTTTGAAAAAAGCTTCAAAATTCATCACATGCTCCAGTGTCACACGCCGTTTTTGCGGATCGTATGACAACACGTCAACCATTAAGACCTCCTTTAACACCAACTGCGTCAATACGCGCGTTTTTTTGAACCATTCCAAACAAAATCAAAAAGCCATCTGCGACTTCGCCATTGTTCTTGGGCGCGAATCAGCCATCTGAGACAGCGCCAAGAATCGGTTGATGAAGAAAATCAACTGGTCTGCAGTGGATTGCACCTTTTTGTGACATAGTTTTAGGGATACGGTTGGGGAAAAAGACAAACCGTAGGGATACCGCGCCACAAGGCGCTTAGCTAGGAGACAGGCATGAAGAAAATATTCGCATTGGTGCTCGTGGGACTTTCGATCGCGAGCTGCACGCCAACAGAACAGGGTGCCGGTATCGGCGCGGCAACTGGCGGTATCATTGGCGGCGCTGTAACGGGCAATGTTCGTGGCGCAGCAGTCGGCGCAGCGATCGGCGGTCTTTCGGGCGCGGTGATCGGTAAGGTCTCCGAGCAGCCGGGCCAGTGCTATTATCGCGATCGGTACGGTCGCCGCTATGTTGATCAATGCCCGTCGGGCCGTTACTAAGAGCTTTGTGATTGCGATGGATGCCCCCGGCCGGACCGGGGGTGTCTTCTGGGAAGGGACATGAAGCTCACCATACCGGCTAAATGATTTCGCCGGGATTTGCCGCTTACGGGCGCCGACGGCTGGGCAACGTCAAATATATAACCATGCGGCGGGATGGAAAAACTGAAGCACAGCCCGAGTAGAGTTGTTGGTCAACGGGCAACCTCCTTATTGGTTATCGCAGTGACAGCTGCGGTCTCTCCTGTGTTGATTCCGCAAGCGCACGCCTTCAAGCTTTTCGGCATCACAATTTTTGGCAGTGACAAAGACAACGACCCGCAAATTCCCGATCCCGTTCATTATGATGTCACAGTCACCACTGAAGGAGACGACAAGGATCTGAAGAAGACGATGGAGGGCGCGTCTCTCCTGGAGGCAGATAAGAAACGGCCAGTATCCGGGGATCTTGGCGTCGTCGTCAAGGCACGCGACGACCGCGATCGGCTTATTGCAACGCTTTATGAACAAGCGCGTTATGGCGGCGTCGTGACGATCCTGATCGATGGTCGCAACCTTGATTCTCTTCCGCCAAATCCAGTTTTTGACCGCTCCAAGCCCATCAAGGTCGATGTCAACATTGCGCCCGGCCCAGTTTTTCACGTCGATGAAGTCCAGCTTGGCGGCGATGCAGCCAAACGCAACCCTGCTGATTACGGCCTGAAGGCCGGCGCAGAGGCAGGCTCTCTCGTCATCATCAAGGCCGGTGACAAACTGGTGGAAGACACGAAGGCGGAAGGTCGTCCGCTGGCCAAGCTGACGAAACGCGAGGTTATCGCCAACCACGATACCAATACCGTGAATGTGGTGCTTTCGGTCGAAGGCGGTCCGGTCGCGCCAATCGGAAACGTTGCGGTGACAGGCGAAAAGACTGTCCGCCCGACCTTTATCCAGCGCTATTCCCGCATCAATAGGGGCGATCAGTACTCGCCTGAGCAGTTGAAGAAGGCAAGCGAGCGTTTGCGCCAGCTCGGCGTGTTCTCGAGCGTTGCCATTCACCAGGCCGACACGCTCGCCCCTGATGGCACCGTACCGATGACCATCGAAGTTTCAGAGGCCAAACTGCGCTACTTTGGCGTCGGCGCTCAATATTCGACAACGGATGGGATCGGCCTCAACGGCTATTGGGGTCATCGCAACCTGTTCGGCGGCGCCGAAGGGTTGCGCATCGAAGGCACGGTCTCTCGCCTCGGCGAAAACGACATCGGCAATCTCGACTATTCGGCGGGCATCACTTTTACGAAACCTGGCGCCTTCTTCCCCGCGGCAACGCTGAAAGCCAGCATCCTGGCAAAAACGGAAAATCCCGATGCCTATAAGGCTTCTCTGATTACCGCCGGCGTTGGCCTCTCATACGAACTGAGCGACTATGACACAGTTTCAGGCGGCGCAGAGGCGAGCTACGAAAAAGACAATGATGCGTTCGGCAAGAACACCTATCTGACGTTCGCGCTACCACTTACCTACGACCACGATGTCCGGGACAACAAGCTTGATCCCACCAGCGGTTATCGCGCAACGGCAAAACTGACGCCTAGCTACGAGGCCTATAACGGCACCATCTACAGCGCGGTTGAAGGCTCGATTACGGGCTACCTGGGCCTTGGCGCCGAAGATCGTGTCGTTCTGGCCGCAAAGCTTGCCGGAGGAACGTTGGTGGGCGGCGACGACATCGGCTCGATCGCCGCCACCCGCCGTTTTTTTGCCGGCGGCGGCGGTTCGGTGCGCGGCTATGGCTACCAGGAAATATCACCGCGCAATGCCGCAGGCGATGAGACGGGAGGGCAATCCTACGCCACCGCCTCGTTCGAAGCACGGTTGAAGGTTACGGATACGATCGGAATCGTGCCCTTCTTCGATATTGGGACGGTTGCAGCCGATATCGTTCCCGATTTCGGCGATATCCGCGCTGGGGCAGGGATCGGCGTGCGCTATGCAACGCCATTCGGCCCGCTTCGGCTCGACTTTGCCGTGCCCTTGAACAAATATGAGGGCGGCACCCAATATGGAATTTATGCCGGCATCGGCCAATCGTTCTGATAACGCTTAGCATTTGCGTCGATTGGAAAGCCGCCACAATAACGGGATAGCAAGGCCGACATGTCAGGAATCGGAAATATCTTAAGCGCCTTGGCGCGAGCGGTGGGCCTGGTTTTCGGCACCGTCCTGGTCCTCGTACTGATCCTGTTGGGCGTGCTGGGCTTTACAAACTTCGGTGCACGCATTGTCACCGAGCGCGTAGCCGCTGCCATTTCAAACCGCGACATGACTGTTCGCATCGAGGATCCGAGCGCCTTGTTGACAGGCGGACTGAGGTCCTCCCGCATTTTGCTGTCCGATACGCGTGGAGTTTACGCAGAGCTCAAAGGCCTATCGATTGATTGGAATCCGACGGCACTCCTCAGCGCGCGGTTTCACGCCACCAATGTGGAAGTGGCATCGATAGATTATATGCGCCCGCCGATCCGAACGCTGCCGAAGCCCCAGCAAGAGGACGGCGGCGGCTTTTCGCTGCCTCTGCGCATTGCGGTCGATCACATCTCCTTGCCCGATATACGCCTGGCGCAAGCCGTCACTGGCCGAGCCTTTGCGCTAGCTGCTCAAGGCAATCTCGCCGCTGACAGTGAGGGCGGCAACGCCTTTATCCAGGTCAATCGGCAAGCTGTTGCGGACGCAAAGCTGACAGCCGATCTCGCCTACAGACCATCGGAAAACCGTCTGCAGCTCAATGCCGAATTGAGCGAACCAAAGGGCGGCCTCGTTGCAGGGTTTCTTGCCCTGCCAGGCGAACCTGCCGTCAAGCTCGACTTGCACGGCGAGGGACCGATTTCGGACTGGCGCGGGCGATTGCAGGCAGCCCTCGATGGGCAGGAAAGGGCTGCGATCGATGCGCATCACACACTTGCCGCCGACAATATTCACCATCTAGATCTGAAGGGCGGCGGCGATTTTGCCGCGCTGCTGCCTGCGCCCTTCCGGCCGCTCTTCGCCGGCCAGACGAATCTCGATATCTCGACGGCATTCGATAACCAGGGCAAGATTGACATCCAGACCGGCAATATTGCCACCGGAAGCGTGGTCATCGCGGCTTCGGGCACCATCGACCCACGCGGTAAGAACAGCCTGAATGCCAATGTGCTCGGAACAGCCGGCCCGGTCGATTTCCGTTGGCCGTTGGCTGAAGGCGAAGCACGCCTCATGATCTCCGGCATCAACCTTGCCCTGACGGGCGACGCTAAGGCTTCCCGTCTGACCGGGAACGTGTCGCTCGATTCCGCGACCCTTCCACAGGCGAATATCGCGAGCACGAAGCTCACCTTGAAAAGCGACAGTTTCAATCTGGCGTCCCAGTCCGGAGCGGTTCAGGTTCGCCTGGTTGTCAGCGATGCCGACATCAAGAACGCCGACGTCAATCGCCTTCTCCAAGGCTCGCTGAATTTGGGCACGACGCTGCAAATATCGCCTGACGCCATCGGCTTTAATGGGACGACGCTCGATACCGGCACCAGTCACGCAAAACTCAACGGCGCCTATCAGCGTGCCACCAGCGTCGTGACAGGCAATACCCAGATCAGTGTCGATCCAGGCGGACTGCCACCAGCACTGGCAACGCGCCTGACAGGGCCGCTCACCGTAGAAAGCCAGATTTCAGGCACCTTGCCGTCCAAGATCGCCCTCACGAATTTCCGGCTGAATTCCGATCTCGTCCAGGCAGCGGGCAATCTTTCGCTGGACGATCAGACGCTCGATGCAGCCCTGACCGGGCGCCTGAACGACCTTGGCAAAGTGCTCGCCAATACCAAGGGCGGAGTCGATTACGACGTGTCCGCCAAGGGACTGCTCACAAACCTCGCACTGACGGCCAACATGAAGGCGGACGTGCTGGAGATGGCGGGCCGCCCGGTGAAAGGATTGCAGCTCAGCCTTAACGGAAACACCGAGCCGAAGGGGGCGGCGGCAAACCTCACCGCCAATGGCACAATCGACAATCAGCCGATCGCCATCAATGCAAATGCCAGCCTGGCTGACGGTTTGGTCGCAGTGCCGAAAATCGATGCCACGGTTGGAAGTAACAAGCTGACCGGCGAGCTTTCTTTCGATACCGCATTCCTGCCGAAAGGATCCTTCTCCTTCGACTTACCCGATATTGGCCTCATGGCAGCTTTGGCGGGGCAAGAGGCTGCCGGCGATCTTAAGGGCGCCATCGATATCGCGAGCGCGTCCGGCAAGACGATGCTGGACGTCAAGGCAAATGGCGAACGCTTGCAGGCAGGAGCGATATCGATCGCCAAGCCGGACATCGCTTTAGCCGTCAGCGATTTGAAAGCGCTAGCGGCAAAGGGCGTCATCAAGGCCGATGAGATTGCCAATCCGGCCAGCAAACTGGTTCAGCCGGTAGTGACGTTGGATCAATCTGGCGATCAGACCAGTTTCAAACTGAACGGCACTTATGACGAGGCGCCCGTTTCGTTGGTCGGCGCATTGCGGACCGGTCCGGAAACGCTCGTTACGCTCGAAACGTTGAGCGCCCGCCCGCGTGGCATCCCGATCGAACTTGCGAACCCGGCTCATGCCACGATTGGCCAGGATGGCCTGCGTCTCGATCGTTTGACCCTCAAAACAGGCAACGGATCGATCGACCTCAGCGGTTCTGCGGGCAAGGCGTTGGAACTGCACGCCGACATCAAGAACTTGCCGGCGAGCCTTGCCAACAACTTTGTTCGGGATCTGGCAGCGGAGGGCATCGTTTCCGGCACGGTTGATGTCACAGGCGAGGCAAAGGCGCCCGTCGGTGATTTCAAGCTTGCCTGGAAGGATGCAGCGACAAACCAAACCAGAATGGCCGGTCTTGCACCGCTCGCTATCGGGACCGATGGCAAGCTCACCGGCAACCAGTTGACCTTTACCGCATCCGCCGTAGGCGGAAAAACCCTGTCTTTAAAGGCTGCCGGCACATACGACATCGCGGGAGCCAATGCAGGCAATCTCAATGCGACGGCAGATATCGTGAACGTGCCAGCCGAACTTGCCAACGGTTTCGTACCCAACCTCGATGCTGAAGGCGCATTGTCCGGCAAGGCAAAGGCGACAGGCAAGCTTTCAGCGCCTGTCGTCGACTTCGACCTTGCTTTGAAAGATGCAGCAACGAGGCAGACCAAGGCCGCCTCGCTTGCCAAGTTGAACCTGACGTCGACCGGCCGGCTTGAAAACAATGTCCTGTCTTTCAAGGCGCAGGCCGCTGGCAAGGACGGACTGTCCCTTTCCGCTGACGGCAGCTATTCCCTCGCCGGCTCATCGGCGCAACTCTTGGATGTCAATGCAAAGCTTGCCAAAGTGCCGGCTTCACTCGTCAATCCTTTTGTGCCCGACATCGACGCCAGTGGCCTGATCTCCGGCTCTTTACAGGCGAAAGGTAAACTACCGCGTCCCGCGGCGAACTTCGATCTGATCTGGACCGACGCCGCCACAAGGCAGACACGCGCTGCTAAACTCTCTGGAACGACCGTTACGGCAAAAGGCAATTTTGCCGATGAAAAACTGGACGCGTCGGCCAAAATCGCCCTCGCCGACGGCGCTGGTGCAAATGCGGACGCGCGTCTGCAGCTCAATGGGACTGCCATCGCGGCGATGAACGTCAATGCGCGTCTTGACCGCATTCCAGCCGCGCTGGCCAATGGATTCGTCCCCAATCTTGATGCCGCCGGGATGCTGTCTGGAACGCTCGTCGCATCGGGCACGCTGGAACAACCAACTGCCGATCTCGACATGAGCTGGAGCAATGCGGCAACGAACCAAACGAGAGCAGCTCACCTTGCGCCACTCGAAGCCAAGACGACCGCTCATCTCGCAAATGGCGCCTTGCAATTTGACACAAGCGCGACAGACGGAAGCGCAACGCAGTTGACTGCATCCGGAACCGCGCATCTGGAAGGGACGACCATTCGCGATCTTCAAGCCAATGCCGACCTGAAGGCTGTTCCGGCCAGCCTTCTGAACTCCTTCCGTCCAGATCTCGACGCGAAGGGAACGATCTCTGCAACGGCCAAGGTTGCAGGCTCATTGCCGAAACCAGCGATTGACTTTACTTTGAACTGGGACGGCGCATCCACGGCGCAAACCAAGACCGCTGGCCTTTCGACACTGACGCTGAAGTCAAAGGGGACCTTCGCCGACAGCGCCATTGCCTTCAACGCCGATCTTTCGGATGAAAGTCGTAGCCTCCTGAAAGCGGACGGCAATGTCTCGCTCAACGGCAATGCCATCGGCGATCTCAAGATCAATGCCGATATCGCCGGCGTACCGGCCAGCATCGCCAATGGCTTCGTGCCGGGGCTTGAAGCGGAGGGTCTGATCACCGGCTCGGCCAAGACATCAGGTTCGCCCGATCAGCCAGTGGTCGACTTCAATTTGGACTGGAAGAATGCCGCAATCGCGCAGATCAAGAAGGCCGGCTTGAGCGGTCTTAGCGTCAACGCTAGCGGCAGACTTGAGAAAGGCCAGTTGGAGTTCCGCACCGCCCTTTCAGGCGGTGGCCTGGCGATCAACGGTGATGGAACCGTGATGATTGCCGGCACTGAAGCAAAGGCTATCAAGGCAAACGCGACGATCGTAAATGTACCGGCAAAACTGGCCAACGGCTTCCTTCCTGGACTGGACGCAGACGGCGTCATTTCTGGAAAAGTTTCTGCAAATGGCACTTTGCCCGTTCCTGACGTCGATTTTGACCTAGCCTGGAAGGATGCAAGAACGCAGCAGACGAAGGCGGCCGCAATTGGTCCTCTATCAGCCACGGCTAAGGGGACGATCAAGGGCGGCAAGCTTGATTTCAATGCGGGCCTGAGCGGAAGCAACGTCTCCCTGAAGGCTAACGGCAGTTACGGCCTCACCGGCGATAGCGCCAAGACCTTGGACCTCAAAGCCGATCTCGCCAATGTGCCGGCCGGCATCGCCAATGCCTTTGTCCCCAATATCGGCGCACAAGGCGTTATTTCCGGCTCCGCGACGGCAAACGGAAAATTGCCGACGCCGAATGGCGAATTTCGGCTGACGTGGAAGAATGCCGGAACGAGCCAGACCAAGAGCGCCGGCCTGCAGAACCTGACGGTGGCGGCCGACGGAAAGCTTGCCAACGGCCGGCTGACATTCAACACCAATCTTTCCGGTGGCGGTGGGCTTACTCTCAAAGGCGGCGGAAATGTGGGGCTTGCCGGCGCGCGCCCGCTTGATCTCAATTTTAATGGCAGTTTGCCGTTCGGCCTTTTGGGCGCGCAACTCTCAGCGCAGGGGTTTAGCGCAACCGGAACCGCGCGCGTCGATCTGAAGATTGCCGGTACTGCCAGCGCACCCGTGATCAACGGCAATCTGTCGACAAGCGGCGCGAAATTTGTTGATGTCCGGCGAAATCTCGCGATCAATAACGTACAGGCCAATATCGACTTCAATGGGCGGCAGGCAACAATCACGCGTCTGTCAGGACAGGTTGGTGGCGGCGGTTCAATTTCAGCATCCGGCACCGTGGGGATAGACCCGGCCGGCGGGTTTCCTGCGGATATACAGGTCAAGCTTGATCGAGCCGTTTATGTCGACGGCACCTTGGTCGTTGCAACGATCGATGGAACGCTTGGCCTCAAAGGCCAGGTGACATCAACGCCCACCTTGAGCGGCCAACTAAGGCTCGAAAAAGCATCGATTACGGTGCCGGCGAAGCTTCCGAGCTCGCTTCAGAAAATCAGGATCAAGCATGTCGATGCACCGACAGCAGTCCGCGCACAGCTCAAGGATATGCAGCCGGTCGCCCCGCGCGGCAAATCTTCAACCATCAATCTCGACATCACGCTGGATGCCCCTTCGCAGATCTTCGTGCGTGGTCGCGGGATTGACGCTGAACTTGGTGGCAGGATTGGCGTCAAAGGAACTGCGGCTGCTCCTGAAGTGACGGGTGGATTCACCATGCGGCGCGGACGCCTTACCATTTTGAACCGGCGTCTCGACTTTACGGACAAGAGCCGCATCACGTTTGCCGGCGATTTGACGCCGGCGCTCAACATGGAAGCGAGCTCCACGTCGGGATCGACAACATTGACGGTCGATGTTGCAGGTGTTGCGACCGATCCCGACATTACTTTCTCGTCCTCTCCCGCCTTACCGCAGGATGAAGTGCTTGCGCAGCTGATTTTCGGACAGTCGATGTCCAAGCTTTCACCTGTGCAGATCGCCCAGCTTGCAGATGCCGTCAGCCAGCTTGCTGGCGGCCGCTCTACATCGCTATTCGAGGGTCTACGCAACCAATTGGGCGTCGACGATCTCGATGTGAGTACCGACGCTCAAGGCCGTACCAGCGTCAGCGTTGGCCGCTACATCAACGAAAAAACCTACTTCGAGCTGAAGCAGGGTGAAGATGGGCCGAAGGCGGTCATCAATCTGGATGTCGGTCGCGGCGTGAAGCTGCGTGCCGGTGCAGGCGGCGCAGGATCTGGCGAAGCCGGTGTCGTCTACGAGCACGAATATTGAGCTCCTCTAAGACAAGGCTTATGAGCAGAGTGAGCGTTGACGGCAGTCGCTTCGCGAACCCTAGGAACAGATCATGCAGACAATTAAAGCCCAGTCGGTAACGCTGATCGGCGCACCCCTGGAGGAAGGCTCCGGCAGACAAGGCGCGTCCATGGGTCCCAAGGCGCTGCGCATTGCAGGCGTAGGCCGGGTACTGGCGGAATTGGGCCATGATGTCGACGATGCGGGCGATCTCAGAGTTTTTCCGGCAGAAGACCTTCCAGACCATGCCAATGCTCATAATCTCAAGGTCGTCGGCGCGTTCACGCGGGCCATCGAAGCTGGTGTCTACGAGATCGCCGCGTCGGGACGCTTTCCACTGATCCTTGGGGGAGACCACAGCCTGTCGATGGGCAGCGTTTCGGCTATGGCCCGTCATGCCGCCGCAATTGGAAGGCCGCTTTTCGTTCTCTGGCTGGATGCGCATTCCGATTTCAATTCGACGCAAACCTCGCCGTCCGGCAATATCCATGGCATGCCTGTCTCGTTCGTTTGCGGCTATGCGAAGCTTGACGGCATTCTTCCGGCCGACCGCCCCTTTGTTGATCCGAAAAAGGTCTTCCAGGTCGGCATAAGATCTGTCGATGCCCACGAGCGCGACGAAATCGCCGAGCACGGCGTCAACGTCTTCGACATGCGCGCCATTGATGAAATGGGCGTGGCAGCGATCATGAAGCAGATCCTTTCCGAGATCAAAGAGGCTAACGGGCTTTTACACGTCAGTCTCGATGTCGACTTTCTGGATCCCGATATCGCCCCTGGCGTAGGCACGACTGTTCCTGGAGGTGCGACGCTTCGCGAAGCACACCTCGTTATGGAGATGCTATCGGACAGCGGCCTCGTATCGTCACTGGATATTGTCGAACTCAATCCCTTCCTCGACGACCGCGGCAAGAGCGCGCGAATCCTGGTCGAGTTGACGGCAAGCCTGTTTGGACGGCGCATCTTCGATCGCCCGACCCGCGCCGCCTGAGCACGAACAGGTAGCTTCCTGCATTTTGCAGATAATCACCTGATTTTATCGGGCTCATTTAGCTTTAAGAAATAAAGTTCGCGTATCGTGCCATGAAGATTACGGAATCAGGCGATTAAGACCCGTTTTCGGGGCCAGCCGGCGGCGAGGGAAAAAGAAAATGATGGCGAATGTAAACTCCAAAAACTTTAGCGGCGATGCGATCGAAATCATTGCCTTTCGCCTGCATGAACAGGAGTTTTGTGTGAAGACGACAACGATCCGCGAAATCCGCGGCTGGGCGCCTTCCACACCGATCCCGCACTCTCCGCCTGACGTGGTCGGCGTTATGAACCTTCGCGGCACGGTAATCCCGATTATCGATCTCGCTTACAAACTCGGCATGACCAGTTCTGTCGCCAACGAGCGCAGCGCGATCGTTGTTGCCGAAGTTCATAACATGGTCGTCGGCATGGTCGTTGATCGAGTATCCGACATCCTCACGATTTCTGCCGATCAGGTTCAGCCTGTACCGGAAGTAACGGCCTCCTTCGACCGCGCCTATTGCGAAGGGATCATTGCCTCCGAAAACGGCATGATCTGCTTCCTCAACCTCTCGAAAATGTTCAAGGGCACTGAAGCGGACGATCTCATCGCTGCTTGATCGACCTCCCGTATCCGTTAGGGTCTTCGGAAAGACTTCACAGCTTTAAAGAATGGAGGCGGCCCGCGGGCCGCTTTTCTGTTTTCTTGCGATAATTTGCCCTATAACTTCCCGCCATGAACACAGGGAGGAATACATGTTTCAGCGCGACCTTTTTGAGGGCTGCAATGTCGTCGTAACCGGTGCAGGAAGAGGCATCGGGCTGGAGGTCGCAGAGCTTTTTCTGAAACATGGCGCAACGATCATCGTGCACACTGGACGAGACCAGGAACGCCCCGTCCCCAATCTCATTAAAACCGCCCAAGCTGACGGCAAGGCAATCCTCATTCCAGGCGATTTCAGTTCATCTGCCGGAACAAAGGCCTTTATCGACGCAGTTGCAGGACACTTCAAAAGCGTCGACGTGCTTGTCAATAACGCAGGCTCAATGCTTGGCCGCTATCCGGCTGCCGGATTGACGGATGAAGACTATCGGAACGTTGTGCAACTTAATCAGACGTCAGTCGTCGAGGTAACGCGCGGTCTTCTGCCGCTCCTGCGCGCCGCAAATAACGCCGCCATCATCAATACCGTCTCCATTTCGGCGCTTACTGGCGGAAGCCCAGGATCAGCTATTTATTCGGCTTCCAAAGCCTTCGTGTCGACCTATTCCAAAGCTCTCGCGCGCGAGCTTGCGCCGGATGGTATTCGCGTCAATTGCGTGTCTCCCGGAACGATCGCAACCGACTTCCACAAGCGCTACTCATCGGCTGAAAAGCTGGAGCAGACCCGAAAGGCGATCCCATTGCAGCGGCTCGGCACTCCGCAAGACTGCGCACCCGCTTATCTCTTCTTGGCGGCCCCATCCTTATCCGGCTATATCACAGGGCAAATCCTCGAAATCAACGGCGGCCAGTTGATCTGCTGATGGTTCCGGCAAGAAGCGCCATCTACCGTGTTGAAAAGTAGAGCCGCGGAACATCTTCTGCGATTTTTGGGGATGCATTCGCAGGAAGGTGAAAGATTGAGGGAAGTAGAGGTAAAAGATTTATTCCTACAAATTTAGCTAAGCTTGCCCGTTCGGGCATGCTATATTCGGTCTATATTATGACATGCCTGGGGAGGAACAATGTTAACTTCAACTTCGATCCCTGAAATCGCCGATCAAAAGAGCGATTCAGCGGCTTGGAAGGCGCGCGCGGCAAGCGCGCTGCTGAAATCCGTCGGTCATCAAACACGGCTGCTGATCCTCTGCATTTTGTCCGAAAGGGAAAAAACAGTTAGCGAGCTTGAAGAGCTCCTTGGTCTTCAGCAGGCGATCGTGTCCCAACAACTTGCCCGTCTCAGAAATGATGGCCTTGTCCATACGAGACGCGACGGAAGGCAGATTTACTACAGCATCAGCAAGCCGGGAACGCAGCTCTTTCTCAAATCCTTGTTCGGGATGCTGCCCTCGCAGGACAACGCCTGACGTCTGCCCTTGGCCAGGAACCTTCAAATGATGCTAGAGTGGCAGCTTCATGAGAGACTGCCATGATCGACAAGCTTGAATTCTTCATTGCGCTGACCCGCGCATCCCATTTCGGCCGAGCAGCAGAAGAGCTTGGGATTTCGCAGCCAACTTTGTCGGCCGCGATTCGTCAACTCGAAGAGCAGCTCGGAGTCATCCTCGTCGTGCGCGGCTCGCGTTTTCAGGGGCTGACGCCGGAGGGCCAGCGCGTTCTTGAGTGGGCGCGCCGTATCGTCGGCGATGCAAGAACCATGCGCGAGGAAATGCGAGCAGCCAGGAAGGGATTGGTTGGCCACATCAGGCTTGCCGTCATTCCCACCTCGCTCTCCATGGTGCCACGGTTGACAGAGCCGTTCCAGGCCCGACATCCCAACGTCACCTTCTCGGTGACATCGAGAACCTCGCTTCAGGTGCTGAGCCAGCTAGAAGATCTCGACATCGACGCCGGCATCACCTACCTGGACAATGAACCGCTCGGCCGCGTGACCAGCGTACCGCTTTATTTCGAGCGATATCATCTTATCACCGCCGCGGGCACGCCACTCGCCGATCGGCAGGAGGTCACCTGGCGTGAGGTTGCCGATCTTCGGCTTTGTCTATTAACGCCCGATATGCAGAACCGGCGGATCATCAATGGCCACATGAAGGAGGCGGGCGTATCGGTAAAGCCGACCTTGGAATCGAACTCCATGATCGTGCTTTTTTCCCATATCCGCACAGGTCAATGGGCCTCGATCATGCCGAAGAATGTCGCCGAATCCTTTGGATTCACGGAAGAAATTCGGATGATACCGATTGTCGAGCCGGTGGCTGAACATCTGGTCGGACTGGTTGCGACGCACCGCGAGCCCTACACCCCATTGGTCTCGGCACTTCTGCATGAAGCACGAGCCAGCGCCGCCACTTCCGCCTTTGATAGAAAAATCCTATCACCCCACGGAAGCCCGATATTGACCTAGACGTGCGCCCTTCGCATGCTTCCTCCATCATCTGGTTGAATCGACCGGCTGGCTTGCCAAGCGACACGATTGTCTGCTTGCGCGTGCTTCGATCCGTAGCAACCGGTCGGTTTGGGAGGACTGACTTATGAATATTCGCGCTGCCGCCCTCGATGAGGCGGCCAAGATCCATGAGATCATCGAGGACTGTCGATCGCTCGAAGGTCCGATGTTGCCAATACTCCATCGCATCCAGGCCGAGTTCGGCTTCGTTCCAGAGAGCGCGAAGGTTCTGATCGGCGAAGCTCTCAATCTTTCGCGTGCAGAAGTGCACGGTGTCGTTAGCTTTTATCACGACTTTCGCAGCCATCCCGCCGGCAGACATGTTTTGAAGCTCTGTCGTGCAGAGGCGTGCCAATCGATGGGCTGCGACGCGCTTGCCGAAAAAGCCAAAGAGATGCTTGGCCTCGACTGGCACGAGACCAGCGCGGATGGAGCGGTTACGCTTGAACCGGTTTTCTGTCTTGGTCTTTGCGCCTCTGCGCCAGCCGCCATGCTGGATGGTAATCTCCATGGCCGTTTGGATGAGCACTGTCTGGCCGAACTCATCGAGGAGACCCGCCGATGAGTGTTCGTCTATATGTTCCGGCCGACGCGGCAGCCCTTGCCGTCGGTGCTGACAAGGTCGCGGCCGAGATCGCAAAGCAGGCCGAGGCGCGCGGTCTCGATGTCGAGATCATCAGGAATGGCTCGCGCGGCATGCTGTGGCTGGAACCTCTGGTGGAAGTTGTAACGCCAAAGGGCCGTGTTGCATTCGGTCCAGTCAAGCCAAGTGATGTCGCAAGCCTTTTCGAAGCTGGCTTCACCGATGGAAACACTCATCCGCTCTGTCTTGGCTTGACAGAAGAAATCCCGTTTCTGAAAGGTCAGACGCGCCTCACATTTGCGCGATGCGGGATCATCGACCCTTTATCGCTTGAAGAGTATCGCCAACACGGCGGCCTGAAAGGGCTTGAGAAAGCCGTTTCTCTGACATCGGCCGAGATTGTTGCTCAAGTCACGGAGAGCGGACTACGCGGACGCGGCGGCGCCGGTTTCCCAACCGGCATCAAATGGAAGACAGTGGCTGACGCCAAGGCAGACCAGAAGTATATCGTTTGCAATGCCGACGAGGGCGATTCCGGCACATTCGCCGACCGCATGATGATGGAAGGCGATCCGTTTCTCCTCATCGAGGGTATGATTATTGCCGGCATCGCAGTGGGTGCGACACGAGGTTACGTCTACACCCGCTCGGAATATCCGCATGCCATTGCCGTCATGGAAAAGGCCGTCGCTGTAGCGCGTCAAGCCGGCCTACTTGGACCGTCTGTCCTTGGCTCGGGATATTCGTTCGACATGGAAGTGCGCGCTGGGGCCGGCGCCTATGTCTGTGGCGAAGAGACCTCGCTGCTGAACAGCTTGGAGGGCAAGCGAGGGACGGTACGCGCCAAGCCTCCTTTGCCAGCCCTGCAAGGTCTGTTCGGCCTGCCGACCGTGGTCAATAATGTAATGTCGCTGACCTCGGTTCCGGTGATCCTCGATAAGGGCCCAGCCTTCTATCGCAATTACGGCGTTGGACGTTCTCATGGCACGATCCCCATTCAGATCGCCGGCAATGTGAAGCATGGCGGTCTTTACGAAACCGCCTTCGGTCTGACGCTCCACCAGTTGATCGAGGAAATTGGCGGAGGAACAATCACGGGAAGGCCAGTCAAGGCGGTGCAGGTCGGCGGGCCTCTCGGTGCTTATTTCCCGCCCTCCCTCTTTGACACGGTCTTCGACTATGAAGCTTTTGCCGCACGTGATGGTCTGATCGGTCATGCCGGCATCGTCGTGTTCGACGACAGTGCCGACATGCTGAAGCAGGCACGCTTCGCCATGGAGTTCTGCGCGGCGGAAAGCTGCGGCAAATGTACCCCATGCCGCATCGGCTCAACGCGCGGCGTGGAAGTTGCGGACAAGATCGCAAAGGGCGTAGAGACCGAAAAGAATCTCGCCCTTTTGACCGACCTCTGTAACACGATGAAATTCGGCTCGCTTTGCGCATTGGGTGGTTTCACGCCCTATCCGGTGCTGAGCGCCATGCGCCATTTCCCGCAGGATTTCGCGCCGACCCCTCTTATCGAAGCAGCGGAGTAACAACCATGCCTCTCGTTCCAGAAATCGATTACGGCACCCCCGCTTCCAAATCCACCGACATGGTGACACTCACGATCGAGGGCCGGGAGATCAGCGTTCCGGCGGGCACCTCGATCATGCGCGCCTCTATGGAAGCCGGCATCGAGGTTCCAAAGCTCTGTGCCACCGACATGGTGGACGCATTCGGCTCCTGTCGTCTCTGTCTTATCGAAATCGAAGGGCGTAACGGCACTCCTGCCTCCTGCACGACGCCGGTCTCGCCGGGTCTCGTGGTCCATACGCAAACCGATCGCCTGAAGCAGATCCGCAAAGGCGTGATGGAGCTTTACATCTCCGACCACCCGCTTGACTGTCTCACCTGTGCCGCCAATGGCGACTGCGAGCTTCAGGATATGGCGGGCGCTGTTGGCCTGCGCGACGTGCGTTATGGCTATGACGGTGACAACCATGTCAAAGCACGGTCGAATGACGGGGGCATGAACGCAAAGTGGATGCCGAAGGATGAAAGCAATCCCTACTTCACCTATGACCCGTCGAAATGCATCGTCTGCTCTCGCTGCGTGCGGGCCTGCGAAGAGGTTCAAGGCACGTTTGCCTTAACGATCGAAGGCCGCGGCTTTGAAAGCCGGGTATCCGCAGGTGCACATGAGGCCTTTCTGCAATCGGAATGCGTCTCGTGCGGTGCATGCGTTCAGGCATGCCCAACCGCTACATTGACGGAAAAATCCGTTATTGAAATCGGCCAGCCAGAACATTCTCTTGTCACCACCTGCGCCTATTGCGGCGTCGGCTGCTCCTTCAAGGCCGAAATGCGAGGCGAGGAGCTGGTACGCATGGTGCCCTGGAAGGATGGGCAGGCCAATCGCGGCCACTCCTGCGTCAAGGGCCGGTTTGCCTATGGCTATGCCAGCCATAAGGACCGTATTCTCAATCCAATGATCCGCGAAAAGATCACCGATCCCTGGCGTGAGGTCACCTGGGATGAGGCCTTTGCCCATGTCGCATCGGAATTTCGCCGGATCCAATATCAATATGGCCGCGACTCCATCGGCGGCATTACCTCGTCGCGTTGTACGAATGAGGAAACCTATCTGGTACAAAAGCTGGTACGGGCCGGCTTCGGGAATAACAATGTCGATACGTGCGCCCGCGTCTGCCATTCGCCGACAGGTTATGGTCTCGGCCAAGCCTTTGGAACCTCTGCTGGCACACAGAACTTCGACTCGGTCGAACATTCGGACGTTGTGCTCGTCATCGGTGCCAACCCCACCGACGGTCACCCGGTTTTCGGATCGCGTCTGAAGAAGCGCTTGCGCAAGGGCGCAAAACTGATCGTCATCGATCCGCGCCGGATCGATCTCGTCCGGACCCCGCATGTAGAAGCAGCGTTTCACCTGCCGCTGAAGCCCGGCACGAATGTCGCCGTCCTTACCGCCCTCGCCCATGTCATCGTCACGGAAGGTCTTGCAAACGAGGCTTTCATTCGTGAGCGCTGCGACTGGTCAGAGTTCGAAGACTGGGCAGCCTTTGTCGCCGAGCCACAGCATAGCCCGGAGGCGACGGAAGTCTTTACCGGCGTGCCCGCTCATCTCGTGCGCGGTGCTGCGCGTCTTTACGCGACAGGCGGCGATGGCGCGATTTACTATGGTCTCGGCGTGACCGAACATAGCCAGGGCTCGACGACGGTCATGGCCATCGCCAATTTGGCCATGGCGACCGGCAACATCGGTCGGCCGGGCGTTGGCGTTAATCCATTGCGTGGCCAGAACAACGTTCAGGGATCGTGCGATATGGGCTCGTTCCCACACGAGCTCCCAGGCTATCGTCATATATCCGATGACGCCACTCGCGACATCTTCGAGAAACTCTGGGGCGTCACGCTCTCCCCGGAGCCGGGCCTTCGTATCCCAAACATGCTCGATGCCGCTGTCGACGGCTCCTTCAAGGGCATCTACATCCAGGGCGAGGATATTCTTCAATCGGATCCCGATACAAAGCACGTGTCGGCAGGGCTTGCCGCCATGGAGTGCGTCGTCGTGCACGATCTCTTCCTGAATGAGACGGCTAACTATGCCCATGTCTTCCTGCCGGGTTCCACCTTCCTCGAAAAGGATGGCACCTTCACCAATGCCGAGCGACGCATCAATCGCGTGCGCAAGGTCATGACGCCGAAGGCCGGCTTTGCCGACTGGGAGGTCACACAAAACCTGGCAAACGCCATGGGTCTCGGCTGGACCTATGCGCATCCCTCACAGATCATGGACGAGATCGCCGCAACCACGCCAAGCTTTGCCGGTGTCTCCTACGCCTATCTGGAAGAGAAAGGTTCGGTGCAGTGGCCTTGCAACGAAGCGTTCCCGGAGGGCTCGCCGATCATGCATATCGACGGCTTCGTTCGTGGGAAAGGCAAGTTCATCCGCACCGAATATGTGGCAACCGACGAAAAGACTGGCCCGCGCTTCCCGCTTCTGCTGACGACGGGCCGCATTCTGTCTCAGTACAACGTCGGCGCCCAAACCCGTCGTACGGACAATGTGGTCTGGCATGAGGAAGATCGCCTGGAGATTCATCCCCACGATGCAGAGCAGCGTGGCATCAAAGAAGGCGACTGGGTGAAGCTTGCAAGCCGTTCCGGTGATACGACATTGCGGGCGACGATCACCACGCGCGTTGCACCCGGCGTCGTCTATACCACCTTCCATCATCCCGGAACGCAGGCCAATGTCATCACGACGGACTTTTCGGACTGGGCGACAAACTGTCCGGAATACAAGGTGACCGCCGTTCAGGTCTCGCCGTCCAACGGCTCGACCGAGTGGCAAGAGGACTATGAAGAACTGTCGCGCCAGTCGCGCCGGATTTCAGGAAAGCTGGAAGCAGCGGAATAAGTGAGGAAGAATGGCTGACCTGAACGGCACGCCTGTCTCCAGCCTGCAATATCGCGACGGTCTTCTCATGCAGACCACGCGTCAGGTGCCCGAAGAAGTGCCGATTGCCTTTTCCTATCGGGGCTCGACGCATGCCGTCATGATGGCGACACCTGATAACCTCGAGGATTTTGCTGTCGGCTTTTCGCTGACAGAAGGGATTATCGAAAAGGCAGGAGACATCGTCTCCATTGAACCAATCGAGGCTGGCGACGGGATCGATGTCCAGATCACCCTTGTTGAGGAAACGGCGGATGCTCTGACGGCGCGCCGCCGCCGGATGGCGGGGCCTGTCGGCTGCGGGCTGTGCGGCATCGAATCGATCGAGCAAGCGACGAGGCAAGTCAAATCCGTTGCCGATACGAAGCTGAGCTTATCGCTCGAAGCGATCTCGGAGGCGATCCACCTTCTTTCCGAGGGCCAGATCCTAAATCGGCAAACACACGCGGTGCATGGCGCAGCCTTCTATCTTCCAGGCTCTCCCGGTGCACTTTTGGCGCTGCGGGAAGATGTTGGTCGCCACAACGCTTTGGATAAGTTGACAGGCGCAGTCCTGCGCGCAGGAAAGACAGGAAGAGACGGCGTCATCGTCGTTACAAGCCGTATTTCGGTGGAAATGGTGCAAAAGGCGGCTGCCCTCGGCAGCCCGATCCTGATTGCGATCTCGGCACCGACTGCGCTTGCCATCAAGACGGCCGAGGCCGCGGGAATGACGTTGGTGGCAATTGCTCGAGGCCGGGATTTCGAGGTTTTTACACGCCCGGACAGAATCGCAACAGAGGGCAAGAAAGATGTCGCATAGCAGTTCGACAGACGAGAAGCTCATTCGAATGGCCAATCAGATCGCGAGCTTTTTCCTGTCGCAGCCGGAAAGAGAACGTGTGGACGGCGTTGCAAGCCACATCAACAAATTCTGGGAGCCGCGCATGCGATTGCGTTTCTTGGACATGATCGAATCCGGTGAAACAGATTTTTTGCCGCTCGTGAAAGAGGCAGCCACAAAGGTCAGACGCCCCGCCTCGAATGCCATGGAGAAAGACCGACAATCGGCACATGAATAACCCCCGTCCCAGGATGGCCCTGAGGATGGGCCGCCGTGACCACAATGCCCACCACGCAGTCCTGCCGGACAGATGGAGAAAGGACACGCCAAGTCTTTGAAACGAGACATCTGTGTTCCGAAAATCAATTGTGATTTCGGGCGCCGATGCGGAAAAGACAGCGGGTTCTTCTTAAGGAATAATGGAGGAGAGAACGGATGGCAGTTGCAACCACATCAAGTGCGCTTGCTAGGCAAGGACTACTCGACAGAGAGCGGATCGTGGCGCGTGCCGGCTTTAATCGCTGGCTCGTACCACCCTCGGCGCTCGCAATTCATCTATGCATCGGCATGGCTTACGGCTTCAGTGTCTTCTGGCTTCCGCTCAGCAAGGCGCTGCCGGTTACCGATCCAAGCTGCGCGCAACTCAGCCTGATCGGAGCACTCACGACCACGTCCTGTAACTGGCGCGTGGCCGATCTTGGATGGATCTACACTCTCTTCTTCGTCCTTTTGGGTTGTTCGGCTGCTCTTTGGGGTGGTTGGCTTGAAAAAGTCGGGCCTCGTAAAGCCGGTTTCGTCTCCGCCTGCTGCTGGTGCGGCGGCATTATGATCGCAGCGCTCGGCGTCGCCACGCACCAACTGTGGCTGATGTGGCTGGGAGCCGGCGTCATTGGCGGTGTCGGGCTCGGTCTTGGCTACATCTCCCCCGTTTCGACGCTGATCAAGTGGTTCCCAGACCGGCGCGGCATGGCAACCGGCATGGCCATCATGGGCTTTGGCGGCGGCGCAATGATTGGAGCGCCACTTGCCAACCTTCTGATGAACCACTTCAAAACCGACACCTCCCCGGGCGTCTGGCAAACCTTCGTCGTCATGGCGGTCATCTACTTCATCTTCATGATGGGCGGTGCATTTGGTTACCGGATCCCGCCGGCTGGATGGCGCCCTGAAGGTTGGGTACCACCGGCGGCCAAAAGCGCGATGATCACCAACCGCCACGTACACCTGAGGGATGCGCATCGGACGCCGCAATTCTGGTTGATCTGGGCCGTTCTTTGCCTCAACGTCTCGGCCGGCATTGGCGTTCTCGGCATGGCTTCGCCAATGCTGCAGGAAATCTTCGCAGGTTCTCTGATTGGTCAGCCTGGCGTGGCCTTCGCACAGCTCGACGCCGGACAGAAGGTCCAGATCGCTGCGATTGCGGCCGGCTTCACAGGTCTTTTATCGCTCTTCAACATCGGCGGCCGTTTCTTTTGGGCTTCGCTGTCGGATCGCCTGGGCCGCAAGAATACCTATTTCTGCTTCTTCATCATCGGCATCATTCTTTACGCTCTTGCGCCAACCTTCGCGACAATGGGATCAAAAGCGCTCTTTGTGCTTTCCTTCGGCATCATCCTGTCGATGTATGGCGGTGGCTTCGCGACGGTGCCGGCATATCTTGCCGATATCTTCGGGACACAATTCGTCGGAGCCATTCACGGCCGACTCCTGACTGCCTGGTCTGTTGCCGGTATCTTCGGACCGAACGTCGTCAACTATATCCGCGAGGCGCAAATCTCGGCCGGCGTGTCGCCTGGTCCTGCTCTCTATTCCGGGACGATGTACATCCTTGCTGGAATGCTCGCCCTTGGCCTTATTGCCAATGCTTGCGTCAGACCCCTATCCAGCAAGTGGTTCATGTCTGACGCAGAGGTGGCCGAACTGCAGGCGAAGACAGCAGCAGCCTCAGCAGGTCCAACGGGGTCCTTTGGAATTGGAACCGGACAGTTTGATGCCAAGGCGCTTCTTGCTTGGGCTGTCGTCGTTATTCCGCTTCTGTGGGGCGTTTGGATGACCTTGAAGAGCAGCTTGGTGCTCTTCAGCTAAGCAAGACGAAATGACATCTCACGAGCGCTCTGCGGACAACACAGAGCGCTCTTTTTTATGCGGGGACAATGCAGTAGGAGCAGGTGCCTGCAGCTCTCAGACATGGCTCAGCACCTTAGGAAAGCAAAGCGAGAGAGTGGACACTATTGTCTCTTGCACGAGAGAGCCATGTGAATGACGGCTGAAGAGTCCGGTCATCCCGTGGGCTTGCTGAAGCACTTCATCTCGCCCAGTAAGACATTGGATGTGTGAACATCACAAAAGAAAAGGCGCCCGCCGAAACAGACGAGCGCATCCGCAATGGGATATCGAGCGAGAAGATCAATCCTGCTGAACAACGCCCCGCAGGTGCGTGAGCTCCATGATGAAGTGCTCGAGCTTTGACTTGTGCTCGTGATGTTCGGCGTCTTCCATTTCCTTACGCGCTGCATCGATACGACGCTGCAGTTCGTCTTTGGCAATATCCTGCACAGCGATCGCCGATTCTGCCAACAGCGTGCAACCGGTCGGCAGAATATCTGCGAACCCGCCGAACACGACATAGTCTTTCTTCGTGCCGGCAGCGTTACGCACGCTGACGATGCCCGGCTTAATGGTCGTCATTGTCGGCGCATGGTTGGCCATGACGGTCATTTCGCCCTCGGTGGCCGGAAGAACGACCTCCGTTACCTGCTCCGAAAGAAGCAGACGCTCAGGGGAAACGAGCTCGAAATTGAAATTGTCAGCCATGACGCTTCACTTCTTGATGTTCTCAAAATGCAGGAGCAGTGCGTCGAACCTGCCGACGCACCACGTGATCAAGATCAGGCTGCAGCAGCCGTGAGCTTCTTGGCCTTTTCGATCGCTTCGTCGATACCGCCGACCATGTAGAAGGCAGCTTCCGGAAGGTGATCGTACTCGCCGTTAACCAGGCCCTTGAAGCCCTTGATCGTGTCTTCGAGCGAAACCAGCTTGCCAGGCGCGTTGGTGAACACTTCAGCAACGTGGAACGGCTGCGACAGGAAGCGCTCGATCTTACGAGCACGCGCAACGATCAGCTTGTCTTCTTCAGACAGTTCGTCCATGCCCAAGATCGCGATGATGTCCTGCAGAGACTTGTAGCGCTGCAGCGTCGACTGAACCTTACGGGCAACTTCGTAATGCTCTTCACCAATGATCATCGGGTCGAGCATGCGCGACGTAGAGTCGAGCGGGTCCACAGCCGGGTAAATACCCTTTTCAGCAATCGAGCGCGACAGAACGGTCGTTGCATCCAAGTGGGCGAAGGACGTTGCCGGCGCAGGGTCGGTCAAGTCGTCGGCCGGAACGTAAATAGCCTGAACCGAGGTGATCGATCCCTTGGTCGTCGTGGTGATGCGTTCTTGCAGAGCACCCATGTCCGTGGCCAGCGTCGGCTGATAACCAACGGCCGAAGGGATACGGCCGAGCAGAGCCGACACTTCCGAGCCAGCCTGCGTGAAGCGGAAGATGTTGTCCACGAAGAACAGAACGTCCTGGCCTTCATCACGGAAGTGCTCAGCGACGGTCAGACCCGTCAGTGCAACGCGGGCGCGAGCGCCTGGCGGCTCATTCATCTGGCCATAGACGAGCGCGCACTTGGAACCGGCAGCAGAACCGTTGTTCTCATGCGGATCGACGTTGACCTTGGACTCGATCATTTCGTGATAAAGATCGTTCCCTTCGCGGGTACGCTCGCCCACACCGGCGAATACCGAGTAGCCACCGTGTGCTTTAGCAACGTTGTTGATCAACTCCATGATCAAAACGGTCTTGCCAACGCCGGCGCCGCCGAACAGGCCGATCTTACCGCCCTTGGCGTAAGGCGCGAGAAGATCGACGACCTTGATGCCCGTGACCAGAATGTTCGCTTCCGTCGACTGCTCGACATACTCAGGGGCAGGCTGGTGGATCGCACGACGGCCGGACGTTGTAACCGGGCCAAGTTCGTCGACCGGCTCACCGATGACGTTCATGATGCGGCCGAGCGTCTCAGCGCCAACCGGAACCGAGATCGGTGCACCGGTGTCGGCCACTTGCTGACCGCGGACCAGACCTTCGCTCGAGTCCATCGCGATGGTGCGGACCACGTTTTCGCCGAGATGCTGAGCAACTTCGAGAACGAGACGATTTCCGCCATTCGTCGTCTCGAGCGCGTTCAGAATCGCCGGCAGTTCGCCTTCGAACGCAACGTCGACGACGGCGCCGATAACCTGCGTGATTTTGCCGGTTGCCTTAGCCATGTTTCTACCCTCTTTCCCTGGGTCTCAGAGCGCTTCCGCGCCCGAAATGATTTCAATGAGTTCCTTGGTGATCTGAGCCTGACGCTGGCGGTTGTAGCTCAGCGTCAACTTGTTGATCATTTCACCGGCGTTCCGCGTCGCATTGTCCATGGCGCTCATCTTTGCGCCCATCTCACCAGCAACATTCTCCAGCAGAGCCTTGAAGATCTGGACGGAAATGTTACGCGGGATAAGATCCTCGAGAATGCTGGCCGGATCCGGCTCATATTCATAGACAGCATTGCTGTGAGCGGAGTCTTGCTCGGAAACAGCCGGAGCCGTTGCAGGGATAAGCTGCTGGGCTGTCGGTATCTGGCTGATCACCGACTTGAACTCGGAATAGAACAGCGTGCAAACGTCGAATTCGCCCGCATTGAACATCTCGATCAACCGCCGGCCGATCTCGTCTGCAGTCTCAAAGCTGATCCGCTTGACATCCCGCAACTCTTTGCGCTCGATAATCATCGAGCCGAACTCGCGGCGCAGGATGTCGTAGCCCTTCTTGCCGACGGTGAAGATCTTAACCGTCTTGCCTTCGGCAACGAGCTTGCGGATGTGGTCGCGCGCAAAACGCGCGATCTGTGAGTTGAAACCGCCTGCCAGACCGCGATCTGCAGTGCATACGACCAGGAGGTGAACCTGGTCTTTGCCCGTGCCGGTCATCAGCAGCGGAGCGCCGTCGGCGTCGCTGACAGCGCCGGCGATATTGGCGAGAACGGCCGCCATACGCTCAGAATAGGGCCTTGCGGCTTCGGCCGCTTCCTGGGCGCGCCGAAGCTTCGCCGCAGCGACCATCTTCATCGCCTTGGTGATCTTCTGCGTCGCCTTGACGGAGACGATCCGGTTTTTCAGATCCTTGAGTGAAGGCATCCGTTATTTTCCTAATTGATGCCGATCAGGTGAACGACTTGGAAAAGCTGTCGAGAGCCGAAACCAGCTTCGCCTTGGTGTCGTCGCTGATCGCCTTTTCTGTGCGGATCGCGTCGAGGATCGCCTTACCTTCGGATCGAAGGTAGGACAGCAAGCCCTGCTCGAACTTGCCAACAGAAGTAACCGGCAGCTTGTCGAGGTAGCCATTGACACCGGCGAAGATCACGGCGACCTGCTCTTCCGTCTTCAGCGGCGAGAACTGCGGCTGCTTCAGAAGCTCCGTCAGGCGTGCACCGCGGTTCAGAAGGCGCTGCGTTGCAGCATCAAGGTCCGAGCCGAACTGCGCGAAGGCAGCCATTTCGCGGTACTGCGCGAGCTCACCCTTGATCGAACCGGCAACCTGCTTCATCGCCTTGATCTGAGCCGAAGAACCGACGCGCGACACCGACAGACCGACGTTAACGGCTGGACGGATACCCTGATAGAAGAGGTCCGTTTCAAGGAAGATCTGGCCGTCGGTGATCGAAATCACGTTGGTCGGAATGAACGCCGAAACGTCGTTACCCTGCGTTTCGATGACAGGCAGAGCTGTCAGCGAACCAGCGCCGCGCTCGTCGCTCATCTTTGCAGCGCGCTCAAGCAGGCGCGAGTGCAGATAGAAAACGTCGCCGGGATAGGCTTCGCGGCCTGGCGGACGACGCAGAAGCAGAGACATCTGGCGGTAGGACACAGCCTGCTTGGACAGATCGTCATAAGCGATCAGAGCGTGCTGGCCGTTGTCGCGGAAATATTCGCCCATTGCGCATCCGGCAAATGGCGCCAGGAACTGCATCGGAGCAGGATCGGAAGCGGTGGCCGCAACGACGATCGAGTACTTCAAAGCGCCACGCTCTTCGAGAACCTTCACGAACTGGGCAACCGTGGAACGCTTCTGGCCGACGGCGACGTATACACAGAACAGCTTGTCGTTTTCCGGGCCATTGTCGTGGATCGGCTTCTGGTTGAGGAAGGCGTCCAAAATAATAGCGGTCTTGCCGGTCTGGCGGTCACCAATGACGAGCTCGCGCTGACCACGGCCAACTGGGATGAGGGCATCAATTGCCTTCAGGCCGGTCGACATCGGCTCATGAACCGATTTGCGCGGAATGATGCCAGGAGCCTTAACGTCAACGCGTGCACGCTTGGCCGAGTTGATCGGACCCTTGCCGTCGATCGGATTGCCGAGCGCGTCAACGACGCGGCCGAGCAGTTCCGGACCAACCGGCACGTCCACGATGGCGCCCGTACGCTTGACGGTGTCGCCTTCCTTAATGTCACGGTCGGAACCGAAAATAACGACACCGACGTTGTCGCTTTCCAGGTTCAACGCCATGCCGCGAATTCCGTTCGGGAACTCGACCATTTCACCGGCCTGAACATTGTCCAGACCGTAAACGCGGGCAATACCGTCACCGACGGAAAGAACCTGGCCGACTTCCGAAACTTCAGCTTCTTGGCCGAAATTTTTGATTTGATCTTTGAGAATTGCGGAAATTTCCGCGGCGCGGATATCCATCAGCCAACCTCTTTCAGTGCAAGCTTGAGGGTAGAAAGTTTGGTGCGAAGCGACGTATCGATCTGACGGGAGCCGACTTTCACGACCAGACCGCCAAGGATCGAAGGATCGACGGTCACGGAAACCGCGACGTCTTTCCCGGTGACGCCCTTCAGCGCCGCCTTCAGTTCATTTTCTTGCTCGGGGGAGAGCGCATGGGCCGAAACAACATCGGCTGTCAGCTCACCACGATGACGCGCAGCAATAACGCGGTAGGCCTTGATCATGCCGGGCAAAGCAAACAGACGGCGATTGCGAGCAACCAGCTTAACGAAGTTGCCGACGAAGCCTGAGATACCGGCCTTTTCGCAAAGGGCCGAGATGCCTGCGAGCTGCTCATCGGCCGAAAAGACCGGGCTGCTCACGAAGCGGCGCAGATCCTCGCTCTCGTCAAGCATGGCCTGCAGGCGACCAAGATCGGAAGAAACGGCATCAAGCGCACCTTCTTCAAGGGCAAGCTCGAACAACGACGAGGCATATCGTTCTGCGACACCAGAAATAAGCTGGGACGTGTCTGCCACGGGCACAATTTTCCCTGATTTCGAACCGAGATACCCGCCACCGGTAGTGCGGTGCCTATACCTCTGAATTCGCGATGATTTCCCCCAGAAATCCGCAAGGAAGACCCTTGCTTATTCCGAATTTCGGGGGTCCGTCTAACATAGGATATCAGGACTCGCAACACGCCTATGGCTTGAATGTGGCCTTAGTGCACATTTCACAGTTAAAAATACTCTTTAAACGGAGAAAACAGTCTCATTCGTCCCAGATTGGCGGTTCTATCAGTTCGCGAAAAATCCCCCGGCATAGCCGAGTGGCAAAGCGGCCAAAACGATCTGCGCGATGAGCAGCAGATAATTTGCGATGGTATTGCCCTTATCGGACAACAGGGAAATCAGCCTTGCGAAGACCGCCATCGCGAAGGAGGCTCCGAGCGCCATGTAGATCCAATCCTGTGCAAGGCAGATCGCCGCCAGGCCAAATCCCAGGTAAAATCCGCCGGTAGAGCGCGTTTCGGCAAAGCCGTCACGCCGCCCTTCCCTTGGCATAAGCCCTTGAATTTTTTGCGCGTAGCCGGGGGCAAACATCATAAAGAGCCCTAGCAATGCTGTCACGGCTGCGGCAAGGAAGGCAAGCCGCTCTCCAAATTCGGTCGGAAAGTAAAGTTCCATCAGTCTGTCCTGGAAGCAAATCTCGCGGCCTTATGACACGAAGTCGGCGGATATTAAACCGTTCAGCCGCCCGCGCTTAAAGAAAGCTTTGCGGATCGACATCGACCTGCACATGAAGGGTGCCACGGATTTTCGGCGCGCTTTCCATCAACTTGCGCAAAAATGCCTGCATATCGCAATGACGACGGGCGTGAACCAGCAGCCGGAAACGATATCGCCCACGCACAAGCGCAAGCGGAGCCTCGGCTGGACCAAGCAGATCGATGCCGCTTGCATGCGGCGCATTGGCGCGCATCGCACGCGCATAACCTTCCGCATCCTGGCGCGTTTCAGCCGATACGATAATGGATGCCAGACGTCCGAAAGGCGGCAAATGAGCCCTTTCCCTTTCAACAACTTCTCGTTCGTAAAAGGCTTCGACATCGCCCGAAACGATCGCCTGCATCACCGGATGCTGCGGTTGATAGGTCTGGATCAGTCCCCGGCTTTTAAGGCCGGTACGGCCGGCACGACCCGTCACCTGCGACAACAGCTGGAAGGTTCTCTCCGCAGCCCTTGGATCGCCGTTGGCAAGGCCAAGGTCCGCATCGATGATACCGACCAAAGTCATAAGCGGAAAATTATGGCCCTTTGCCACGAGCTGTGTGCCGATCACGATATCAGCCTGGCCTTCGGCAATAGCATCAAGCTCCATGCGCAACCGCTTGACGCCGCCCGTTATGTCGGACGAAAGCACGATGGTGCGCGCTTCAGGAAAATGCCGTTCCACCTCTTCGGCAATCCGCTCCACCCCTGGGCCGCAGGCGACAAGATGATCGAGCGTTCCGCATTCGGGACAAGCTTCTGGCGTGGGCTGCGAATAACCGCACTGATGGCACTGGATCTGCTGGCGAAAGCGATGTTCGACAAGCCAGCTCGAACATTGCGGGCATTGGAAGCGATGTCCGCAGACGCGGCACAGCGTCAGCGGTGCATAGCCGCGACGATTGAGAAACAAAAGCGACTGCTCGCCTTTCTCCTTGGTTCGTCCGATTTCACGCACGAGAAGCGGCGAGAGGAAACCGCCACGCTCCGGTGGATGCCTGCGCATGTCGAGAAGATGAAGGTCAGGGAGTGCCGCATCGCCGAAACGCGTTGGCAAATGAACGGTCCGATAGCGGCCCGACTGGCCGTTGACACGGCTTTCCACCGATGGCGTCGCTGAAACGAGCACGACCGGAAACTGGCCGATCCTGGCTCGCACCACTGCCATGTCGCGCGCATTGTAGAAGATGCGGTCCTCCTGCTTGTAAGCGGGATCATGCTCTTCATCCACGACGATCAGCCCAAGATCTTCGAATGGCAGGAAAAGAGCCGAGCGCGCCCCGGCGACAACCCTCACCTCCCCCATGACAGCCTGGCGCCAGACCTTTTCACGCATGCGCGGGGCGAGATCGGAGTGCCATTCGGCGGGCTTGGATCCAAAACGCGCTTCAAAGCGCGACAGAAAGCCGGCCGTCAGCGCGATTTCAGGCAGCAGGATCAGCACCTGCTTCCCGCGCCGCAGCGTCTCGGCGATGGCTTCGAAATAGACCTCCGTCTTGCCCGAGCCGGTGACACCGTCGATCAGCGATACGCAAAAGCCGCCCTTGGCGATCTCTTCACGCAGTTCGGCTGCCGCTGAAGTCTGCGGACCTTCAAGCCGAGGCGCGGCATAATCTGGATCGGGCTTTGCAACCACCGGGGGTGGCGGCAGGAAGATCGTTTCGAAGATGCCCTGCGCGATCAAACCATCGACAACGCTGGGCGATACACCTGCTGCATGGGCAAGTCCCGTGCGTGTCCAGGACGGTGCTGAGGATGCCGCCTCCAAAACCCGCCCGCGCGCCGGCGTCATACGATCAGGGAAACCGCCGACAAACTGCAGACCCTCAATCATCGGCTCCGGCTCGAACGCGTTCGGCGCGCGCAAGGCCATCCGTGCCACGAGTCCAGGCGGTGACAACGTATAGGAAGCCACCCACTCGATGAAAGAGCGCATCTCCTTTGTCAGGGGCGGACAGTCGAAGACGTGGCTGATCGGGCGCAACTTTTTCGGATCGACACCATCTCCCTCTCCGTCCCAGACAACGCCGATCACCTGGCGCGGCCCAAGCGGCACTTGTACCAGCGAGCCTGCTTCGACCGCCATTCCCTCCGGCACGGCATAGGAATAGGCCGAGGGCGCTGGCAGTGGAACCATGACAGGAACGGTGCGGCTTAGGGCAGGCGCCTTGAATATTTCGCCGAAGAGATCGCTGGATTCGCTGCTCATCGCGCCGAACTACGCCTGGAGGTGCCAGAAGACAAACGCCGATCAACCTGGCAATCAAGATCGTTTGAACGCGAAAGGATCGCGGCAGGCCAGATCGCCTGCCGGTCAAGCCCGGATCGCAGCCGATATTCAGAACAGAAAGAGATGAGCAACATGGGAGCTTATTAAGGGATGCCAAGGGCCTTGCACAATGGCGAATGAGCGCTTCGGCCGCGCTCGTTTGAACCTTGCTCACACTCGTTCAAGCGCGAGGGGCGCAAACCGCGCATCCGCGTCGGCAGCAAGCTCAAACACAGTATGATGCTCGAGCGCCTGCGTTACCGCGGCCGTATCGCCTTCCAAGGCATCGACTGGAATCAGATGACCAACATTGAAGTCGAAGCGGTTGCCGCGTTTGTTCAAGAGTTCGTAAAACACCGTCATGTCACGCAGTTCCGTCGACCACTTTGCAAACCAGTAAAACAGGCCGGAATTGCGCGCGGTCAGATGAACAGGAAGAATGGGAAGATTATACTTACGGGCAAGACCAACCGCTGAAGTCTTCCACGGACGCTCATTCAGCTTGCCATCGGCCCAATAGGCAATCCGTCCCGATGGAAAGAGGATCGTCACCTTGCCTTCTTTCACGGCATGGTTCGTCAGTTGAAGCGTTTCGCGCGTTTTCAGTTTGCTTTTGAACTCTTCGCGCCACTCGACCGGAATGATCATCTCGGCAAATCGGGGATTGACCCGCACCGCGTCGCGATTGGCAAACAGCATCATGTCAGGGCGCCTGTCTTTCAGGAGATCGAAGACGGCGACGCCATCGGCAATTCCGGTCGGATGATTGCTGACAAGGATGAAACCGCCGGACGCCGGAATGCGCTCTTTGTTGCGAACCCTGATATTGAGTTGCAGCAGGTCGCTCATATATTCAAAGCATTGAAAGCCGGGCATGTTGGCGACATCATCGGCAAACTTGATAGCCCGATGGTAGCGTAGCAGAGCATAGAGAAAAGGGCGCAAGGCCGGCCAGAATGCGCTGCCGACGATCCGCTGGCCGCGCTCGGCAATCAAGGTATCGACGATATGGCCGGGGCGACCGTGGGAAACGAGTGCGATGGCATCAGCAAGCTGCCCGATTGCCGTCGAAGATTGGCGTCTTGCCATGCCGCTTTCTGCCTCTTTTATAGGATGCCTTACCGCAGCCGATGAATGTGATCGAAGCATGACAAATGCTTGGAGAGCATTAGCAATTCTATAACGACCCAACTGCAAAATTGGCGGAAACGCAGACAAAATCAAGGCAACCCCGTGAACGAGATTCTGATTATTGCTGATCCCGCACTCCTTGCCGAACGCGCCGCCTGGCTGCAGAACTTGGAGAGGGAAAGACGGCTTTCGCGCCATACGCTGGACGCGTACGAGCGCGATACTCGTCAATTTCTCGGCTTTCTTGCCGGGCATCTCGGCGGTTCACCCGGCCTTAGCGATATTCGTTCTCTTAAGCCTGCGGATTTCCGCGCCTTCCTGGCAAACCGAAGGAAAGAGGGTGCAGGCGCGCGATCGCTCGGGCGCAATCTTGCAGGACTGCGCTCTTTGCTACGCCATTTGGAAAAAAAGGGGCTGATCAACGCGGCGGGCGCCACTGCGGTTCGCTCCCCCAAGCAGCCGAAGTCACTGCCGAAGCCATTGTCGGACACTGATGCTATTGCCGTATCGAGTGTAGAAGCGCAGCTGCATGAAGAGCCGTGGGTTGCTGCGCGCGATGCTGCCGTCATGACGCTTCTATACGGATGCGGACTTCGTATTTCCGAAGCTCTGTCGCTCCTTCCAGTTGACCTTCGTAGAGGCGCGACGTCGCTACGGATCGTCGGCAAAGGCAACAAGACACGCCTCGTGCCCGTTCTGAACGTCGTTCATCAGGCCGTCGAGCATTATCGCAAACTTTGCCCCTATCATCTGGCTGATGAAGAGCTTTTGTTTCGGGGCGTACGCGGCGGCCCGCTCCAGCCCGCCATCGTTCAGCGGACCATGCAGAAAATGCGCAGCGCGCTTGGCCTGCCGGACAACGCGACCCCACACGCGCTTCGGCACTCGTTTGCAACGCATCTTCTGGCAGGTGGCGGCGACCTTCGCACCATTCAGGAACTGCTTGGCCACGCCAGCCTTTCGACCACACAGGTCTATACCGGCGTCGATACGGCCCGCTTACTGGAGATCTACGACCGGGCTCATCCCCGGGCGTGAGAAAGGCCCGATTTTAATCGCTCGTTAGGCATGTTTCTTAAACGCTCCTACGGCCTCGGCAGATAAAACTATGCCGACTTCAAATATCTGGCGCGGTCGATGGCTGGTCCTAGCCGAGCCGCCTGCAACGGTTGAAGACGGCAATGCGCGCACTCCGGCTGAGACAAACGAAATGAGCCTCTCCATCGAACATCGGACATTGAGACGCCGGCAGGCTGGCGATGTGCTTCTCTGGCTGATCGCGGGCTTCCATCTGCTTCTTCTCGCGGCGCTGCTAGCCGCCGTTGTGACGGTCAAGCCTGCAAACGCCGCGCAAGAACCGCAATGCCGCGGCGTCGATCTTCTTGCTGAAATGAAGGGGAAAGATCCGGCTGGCTACGAAAAGATCATGCAGGAGGCCGCCGCAACGCCGAACGGTCAGGGCGTTCTATGGAAGATTGAAAAACCCGGCATCTCGCCCTCCTTCTTGCTCGGTACCATGCATGTGACCGACGAGCGTGTTGTAAACCTGTCTGACAAGGTGCAGTCCGCCTATCGCCAGGCCAACACCGTTGTCATCGAATCGGATGAGATTCTGGATGAAAAGAAGGTTGCCGCCGCTTTTTTGGCGCGCCCGGACTTGACGATGTACACCGATGGGACGACGCTCGCGTCACTCCTATCAAAAGACAACTTTGCCCTGCTCGATGAAGGCTTGAAGAAGCGGGGCATCCCAGCCGCCGCCGTACAGCGCATGCGGCCTTGGATGCTGATGAGCGTTCTTTCCGTTCCTTCCTGTGAAATTGCCCGCAAAGCTGCTGGAAAACAGTTTCTCGATCAGAAGCTCGCCGTCAGCGCTTTGAAAGACGGCAAGGTGGTCAAGGGCCTTGAGACCATGATCGAACAGGCTGAGACCATGGTTTCCGTTCCCGACAAGACCCAGCTTAAATCGGTCATCGATACGCTTAAGCTTGGCGACAAGATGAATGACGTCGTCGAGACGATGACAGATCTCTATCTCCAGGAAAATTCCGGCGCGATCGTGCCCATGCTGAAAGCGGTCAACGCATCGCCGGAGGATCCGGAGGGCGATGACGATTTCGAGCAGCGGGTGATCATCGACCGCAACAAGCGCATGGCCGAGCGGGCACAGCCCATCTTGGAGGCGGGAAATGCACTCATTGCCGTCGGATTTCTGCATCTGCCCGGCAAGCAAGGCCTGATCGAACGCTTGCGTGCAGAGGGCTTTACAGTCACCGCCGTCGATTGAGACGGATGTTGAGCTATCATAAAAAAGCGCTCCAGACTTTCGTCTGGAGCGCCAATTTTTGAAGACTTCCGAAAAGAAGCCGAATACCGTTTTACATGTGGATCGGCTTGAAGAAGGCGGCAAGAGCAGCCTCCTTGACGGCTTCCGACATGGTGGGGTGGGCGTGGCAGGTACGGCCCAGATCTTCTGCCGATCCGCCAAATTCCATCACCACAGCCGCTTCATGGATCATTTCGCCCGCGCCGAAGCCGATGATATGGGCACCGAGCAGACGATCTGTCTGCTTGTCAGACAGGATTTTAACAAAGCCGTCCGTTGCCTGCATGGCCCGGGCGCGGCCATTGGCCGTGAACGGGAATTTGCCGACCTTATAGGCGACACCAGCTGCCTTGAGCTCTTCTTCCGTCTTGCCGACAGCAGCAACCTCAGGCTGGGTGTAAACGACGCCGGGAATGACATCGTAATTAACGTGCCCATGCTGGCCAGCCAGAATTTCGGCCAATGCAACGCCTTCGTCTTCCGCCTTGTGCGCCAGCATCGGGCCCTTCACCACATCGCCGATCGCGTAGATGCCGGGCACGTTGGTGCGATAGTGGCCATCGATTTCGACACGGCCGCGATTATCAAGCGCAACGCCCACCTCTTCCAGGCCAAGACCTGCGGTATAGGGCTTGCGGCCGGTTGCGACCAGAACCACATCCGCTTCGATCTCCTGAGCATCGCCACCCTTGACCGGCTCAAAACGAACCTTGGCGCCATTTGCGGTCTTCTCAACGCCGGTCACCTTCGAACCGAGATTGAAGGTCATGCCCTGCTTGGCAAGAATGCGCTGGAACTGCTTGGAAACTTCGCCGTCCATACCCGCAAGGATGTTGTCGAGATATTCAACCACGGTGACCTTCGCACCGAGCCGCATCCAGACGGAGCCAAGTTCAAGGCCAATGACACCGCCACCGACGACAATCATATGCTCCGGTACCTTTTCCAAAGCGATACCGCCGGTGGAGGAGATGATAACCTTTTCGTCAATGTCAACCGATACACCTGGAATGCCGGCAACGTCGGAGCCTGTAGCGATGACGATATTCTTCGTCTCGATCTCCTGAACCTTGCCGTCTTCACCCGTTACGGAAACTTTCCCGGCAGCGGCAATCTTCCCGGTGCCGATAAAGCTGTCGATCTTGTTCTTCTTGAACAGGAAGGCGACGCCGTCGACATTCGACTTCACGGTCGCATCCTTGTGCGCCATCATCTTGCCGAGATTGAGCGAGGCGCCAGACACTTCGATGCCAAGTGTGTCGAGATGATGCGTCGCATGGAAGACCTCGGAGGCGTGCAATAGGGCCTTGGAAGGAATGCAGCCGATATTGAGGCAGGTACCGCCGAAGGTTGCCCGCTTTTCAACGACGGCGACTTTCATGCCCAGCTGCGCTGCCTTGATGGCGCAGACGTAACCGCCAGGGCCGGTACCGATGACGACGAGATCGTAAGACATAACAATTTCCTTCGTTCTTGGCGTCTGAAACGCCACTGATATTCGAGTTTCCGGAAGAACTTAGCCGGCCTTCTCCGCTGCGAGCTTCAGGCCAAGCATGATAAAGACCGCGCCGCTGACGCGGTTGATCCACTGGCTTGCGCGCGAAAATCCGGCGCGCATCTTGGGAGTGGTCATGAATAGGCTGACGCCGATGAACCAGGCGATCAGCGCTGTCGCCATCACCAGTCCATAGCCGAACTTAACCTGCATCGGCGTGTGTGCGCTGACCACTGTTGAGAAGATCGACAGGAAGAAAAACACCGCTTTTGGATTGAGCGCATTGGCCGCAAAGCCGAGCAGGAAGGCGCGGATGGTGGATTGCTGAGGCGGCTCATCCCTGCTGGAAGCCTCGACATTCATCTCGGTTTTGCCGGCGCGCAAGGATTTGACGCCGATATATAGGAGATAAGCGACGCCGCACCACTTCACGATATTGAAGAGATAGATCGACTGGGAAATGATCAAACCGAGCCCAAGGATCGTATAGGTGACGTGGAACATCAAGGATGTCCCGATCCCGATGCTGGTGACGATCGCCGCACGTCTGCCCTGCAGGATAGATTGGCGCATGACCATGGCAAGATCAGCCCCCGGCGCAACGATGGCAAAGGAAAACACAGCCATCAAGGAAGCAAGTTCGAAGAGATAGGGATGCAGCGCGCTCATTTTTCGCCCGTCTTTACAAAAACAATGCAACCAGCATGAGCGCAAGACCCAAAATCGCACCCAGCCACACCAGGGATCTTATGTAAGGAATTCCCGCGAGATACAGCGGAATGTAAACGATCCGGCAAAGTGCCCAGAGACCTCCGCCAATGAGACCGAGCGCCGATCCATCTCCACGCAGGATCAAAGCTAGAATGAGCCCGATGAAAGCAGGATAGGTCTCACGGTAATTGCTGGACGCACGCTCTGCACGTCCGGCAATAGGTGACTGGGGCTTTCGTCCCTCGTCGCGGGGCCCGGCATTCCATTGGGAGCCGAGCTCGCGCGTCGCAAGCATGCCTTGCAGCACGATATGAAAAACCAAGAGCACGACGCTCAGCGCCAGCAGCATAAAATAAGGAGTTGCTTCGGAGCTGAGCGGTTCCATGCGACTTGCTTTCTATTAGAGATCCAGAACCAGGCGTTCTGGATCTTCCAGGCTTTCCTTGACGCGAACCAGGAACGTCACCGCTTCCTTGCCGTCGACGATACGGTGGTCGTAGGAAAGAGCAAGATACATCATCGGACGGATGACGATCTGACCGCCGACGACAACCGGACGATCCTGTATCTTGTGCATGCCGAGAATACCGGACTGCGGTGCATTGAGGATCGGCGATGACATCAGCGAACCATAAACGCCGCCGTTCGAAATCGTGAAGGTGCCGCCCTGCATTTCAGCCATGGACAGCGCGCCATCGCGGGCAAGCTTACCGAGCCGGCCGATTTCCTTTTCGATTTCCGCAATCGACATCTGATCGGCATCGCGAACGACCGGAACGACAAGACCCTTATCGGTGCCAACGGCAACGCCGACATGGCAGTAGTTCTTGTAGATGATGTCGGTGCCGTCGATCTCGGCATTAACGGCAGGCAGTTCCTTCAGGGCGTGCGTGACAGCCTTGGTGAAGAAGCCCATGAAGCCGAGCTTTACGCCGTGCTTCTTTTCGAACACGTCCTTGTAGCGGGCACGAAGATCCATGACGGCCTTCATATCCACCTCGTTGTAGGTGGTCAGCATAGCCGCCGTGTTTTGCGCGTCCTTCAGACGGCGGGCAATCGTCTGGCGAAGACGCGTCATCTTCACACGTTCCTCACGGCCAGCATCTTCAACCGTTGAGGGGCCGCGTGCTGCAGCAGGCGCGGGTGCGGCAGCGGCTGGTGCCGAAATTCCCTTTGCGACGGCGGCAATAACGTCGCCCTTCAGGACCTGACCACGCTTTCCGCTGCCATCAACCTGATCAGCGGACATGTTGTTTTCAGCCAGCATCTTGGCAGCTGAGGGAGCAGGCGGCATGCTGGTTGCCGTGGAGCCTGCCGCAGCAGGAGCGGCTGGAGCAGCAGCCGCTGCCGGCTGTGCAGCCGGAGCCGGGGCAGCAGCTTCCGGCTTTGAAGCGACCGGCGCAGCGGCGGCGCCGGCGGCCACGCCGCCCTCGGCGATCTGGCCCAGCAATGCGTTGAGACCAACGGTCTCGCCAGCCTGCGCAACGATTTCCGCCAATGTGCCGGATGCCGGCGCTGGCACTTCGATCGTTACCTTGTCTGTTTCAAGTTCAAGAATGGGCTCGTCAGCCTTGATGGCATCGCCGACCTTCTTGAACCAGGTGCCGACGGTCGCCTCGCTGACGGACTCGCCAAGAGTGGGTACGCGAATTTCAGTGGCCATGTTTCAAATCCTGATGTGCCTGTGATGATAAGCCCGCGTTTACCGCCGGATGCGGCCGCAAGATGAGAGGTGGTATGGTGAGTAGATCCTGTCGGAAACGAGGGTCGGCGTGACGGAGTGAATCGTCATCGACCAACACTTGAACTTCCTGACCATGTTTGACGTCAACGATGACCGATCCCCAAGACCCCTCGCCATCCAGCATAGGCCTAACGGCAGCGGCTGTCTTTGCCGCTGCCACCTGGCGCAAGTCGTCTGAATGCCTCTGCAGCGCTGCCATTTCCCGCGCTGTCCCATCCTGTGGAAAGCGTGATCGCGGCGGCTGCAGCCGGGGAACAAAATAAGCCATCGAGAGCCCCTTAGCCGCCGAGCGCATCCTCAAGGAATGCGGCCAGCTGAGCAAGATGCTTCGACATCAGACCCGTCGCAGGCGATGCTGCGGCCGGGCGTCCTGTGTAGCGAACGCGCTGATACTTGGCATCGATATGGGCCAATACCCATTCGAGATAAGGGTCGATGAACGACCAAGCGCCCATATTCTTCGGCTCTTCCTGGCACCAGACCATCTCGGCATTGCGGAAGCGCGAAAGCTCGTTGATGAGCGCCTTTGCCGGGAATGGATAGAGCTGTTCGATACGCAGCAGATAGACGTCGTCGATGCCGCGCTTTTCACGCTCTTCCAGTAGATCGTAATAGACCTTGCCGGTGCACATGACGACGCGGCGGATCTTGTTGTCCTTCTGGAGCTTGATCGGGCCGTCCTTGATCACTTCGGCATCGTCCCAAAGCAAGCGGTGGAACGAAGATTCGCCCGCAAGCTCGGCCAAAGTGGAAACAGCCTTCTTGTGACGCAGAAGAGACTTCGGCGTCATCAGGATCAGTGGCTTGCGGAAGTCACGCTTCAGCTGACGGCGCAGGATGTGGTAATAGTTTGCCGGCGTCGTGCAGTTTGCAACCTGCATGTTATCTTCTGCGCAAAGCTGCAGGAAGCGTTCAAGACGTGCCGAGGAATGCTCCGGTCCCTGACCTTCGTAGCCATGCGGCAGAAGGCAGACGAGACCGGACATACGCAGCCACTTGCGCTCGCCCGACGAGATGAACTGGTCGAACACGACCTGCGCACCATTCGCGAAATCGCCGAACTGGGCTTCCCAGAGCGTCAGCGCATTTGGACGCGCAAGGGAATAGCCATATTCGAAGCCGAGGACCGCTTCTTCCGAAAGCATCGAGTTGATGACTTCGTAACGAGCCTGGCTCGGCGAAAGATTGGCGAGCGGGATATAGCGCTCCTCGGTCTCCTGATCGTAAAGAACGGAATGGCGCTGCGAGAATGTGCCGCGCTCGCAGTCCTGGCCAGACAGACGGATCTTGTGACCTTCAAGGCAAAGCGAGCCGAAAGCCAGCGCTTCCGCCATGGCCCAGTCGATTCCCTCGCCGGTTTCGATCATCTGCGCACGGTTTTCCATGAAACGCTGGATCGTGCGATGCGCCTTGAAGCCTTCCGGGATCGTCGAGATCTTGCGACCGATCTCTTTGAGTGTCTTCATCGGCATCGCTGTCTTGCCGCGACGTTGCTCGTCGGCATTGTCGGCGGCACGCAGACCGGACCATTCACCGTCCAGCCAGTCAGCCTTGTTCGGCTTGTAGTGTTGACCGGCCTCAAACTCTTGCTCGAGATTGGCACGCCAGTCGGCCTTCATCTTTTCGAGTTCGCCTTCGGTAACAAGGCTTTCGGCGATCAGACGCTCGGCATAGAGCTGCAGAACAGTCTTATGGCCACGAATGACCTTGTACATCTTCGGCTGCGTGAAGGATGGTTCATCGCCTTCGTTGTGGCCGTAGCGACGGTAGCAGAACATGTCCAGCACGACCGGCTTGTGGAACTTCATGCGGAACTCGGTCGCGATGCGCGCAGCATAGACAACCGCTTCCGGATCATCGCCGTTGACGTGGAAGATCGGCGCTTCGATCATCTTGGCAACGTCAGATGGATAGGGCGAAGAGCGCGAGAACGCGGGGTTCGTCGTAAAGCCGATCTGGTTATTGATGATCACATGCATGGTGCCGGCAACACGGTGACCGCGAAGACCGGAGAGACCTAAAATTTCAGCAACGACGCCCTGACCGGCAAAAGCCGCATCGCCGTGGATGATCAGCGGCAAGACCTTGGCGCGTTCTGAAAGCGGGATAACATCGCCGTCGAAGACGGTTGCGCGCATATCCTGCTTTGCGCGGGCTTTGCCCATGACGACGGGATCGACAATTTCAAGATGCGAAGGGTTGGCCGTCAGCGAGACGTGGATCTTGTTGCCATCAAAGTCGCGGTCCGAAGATGCGCCGAGATGGTACTTGACGTCGCCCGAGCCTTCCACATCGTCAGGCGCATAGGAGCCGCCCTTGAATTCATGGAAAATAGCGCGGTGCGTCTTGCCCATGACCTGTGAAAGCACGTTGAGACGGCCACGGTGCGCCATGCCGAACACGGCTTCCTTAAGGCCAAGCTGTCCGCCACGCTTCAGGACCTGTTCCAGCGCCGGAATGAGCGACTCGCCGCCATCAAGACCAAAACGCTTCGTGCCCTTGAACTTGACGTCGAGAAACTGCTCATAGCCTTCGGCTTCGACCAGTTTCTGGAGAATGGCCTTTTTGCCTTCTGGCGAGAAGGCGACGCCCTTGTCAGGACCTTCGATACGCTCTTGAATCCAGGACTTTTCGTCCGGATTGGAAATATGCATGAACTCGACGCCCAGCGTCGAACAATAGGTGCGCTCGAGGATCTGAAGCATCTCGCGCACGGTCGCGTATTCAAGGCCGAGCACGTTGTCGATGAAGATCTTGCGGTCGAGATCGGCTTCAGTGAAGCCGTAGGATTCCGGAGAAAGTTCCTTGTAATCCTCAACAGGGGCAGCAAGGCCAAGCGGATCGAGCTTTGCATGCAAATGGCCACGCATGCGATACGCGCGGATCATCATGATGGCGCGAACGGAATCGCGCGTTGCCTGGAGGATATCGGGACCTTCAACCGGCTTTCCGGCAGCTTCGGCCTTGGCTTTCACCTTCGTCTCGATGGCCTTTTCGACCATGCCCCAGTCGCCGTCCAGCGCCGAAACGAGATCGCCCTTCGGGCTCAAAGGCCAGTTCTTCTTGCGCCAGGACGCGCCCTTGGCCGCCTTCTTCACATCGTTTGGATCGTCCTCGAGCGCCTTGAAGAAGGTGCGCCACTGGTCGTCGACTGAGGACGGATCCTCTTCATACCGCGCATACAGCTGTTCGATATAGGCTGCATTCGCGCCATCCAGGAACGACGTGATCTGGAACTGCTCGTTGGCTTCTTGACGTGCCATGATGATATGCGAACGCCGCGCGCCCGCCTCCTCACGTTGATGAGAGTGCCGGAAATTGTGCCGGCTGCCGCATTTATCGCTGCAAACGTGCAGCACATCCGCTGAAAGATCGGACCGGGCGGAGACTGCGGATGCCGATGATCCGCCCGGCTCTTAAGTGGGCTTAGCCCTTCAGGACTTCAACCAAGGTCTTGCCGAGGCGAGCCGGTGATGGCGAAACCTTGATGCCGGCCGCTTCCATGGCGGCGATCTTGGATTCAGCATCGCCCTTGCCACCGGAAACCACGGCGCCGGCATGGCCCATCGTACGGCCCTTCGGCGCAGTACGACCGGCGATAAAGCCGGCCATCGGCTTCTTGCGGCCCTTCTTGGCTTCGTCGATGAGGAACTGGGCAGCGTCTTCTTCCGCCGAGCCACCGATTTCGCCGATCATGATGATCGACTGTGTTGCTTCGTCGGCGAGGAACATTTCGAGGACATCGATAAACTCGGTGCCTTTGACGGGGTCGCCGCCGATGCCGACAGCCGTTGTCTGGCCAAGGCCCTCGTTGGAGGTCTGGAAGACGGCTTCGTAGGTCAGCGTACCGGAGCGAGAGACGATGCCGACCGAACCCGTGCGGAAGATCGAGCCCGGCATGATGCCGATCTTGCATTCTTCCGGGGTCAGGATGCCCGGGCAGTTGGGACCGAGGAGGCGCGACTTGGACTTTTCAAGACGAGCCTTGACCCGAACCATGTCCATGACCGGGATGCCTTCGGTGATGCAGGTGATGAACGGGATGTCCGCGTCGATCGCCTCGATGATTGCATCTGCAGCGCCTGCCGGAGGAACATAAATCACGCTGGCATCAGCGCCGGTCTTTTCCTTGGCTTCCGCGACGGAAGCAAAAATCGGCAGGCTTTCACCCTTGGAACCGGTCCAGGTTTCGCCACCCTTCTTCGGATGGATCCCGCCGACCATCTGCGTGCCGTAATAGGCAAGCGCCTGCTCGGTGTGGAAGGTGCCGGTCTTGCCGGTCAGGCCCTGTACGAGAACCTTTGTATTCTTATTTACGAGAATTGACATCTTGCCTCAGGCTCCCTTTACCGCAGCAACGATCTTCTGAGCGGCGTCATCCAGATCGTTGGCCGAAATCACGTTGAGGCCGGATTCATTGATGATCTTTTTGCCAAGCTCGACATTGGTGCCTTCCAGACGCACGACCAGCGGAACCTTGAGGCCCACTTCCTTGACGGCAGCCAGAACGCCCTCGGCGATAACGTCGCACTTCATGATCCCGCCGAAGATATTGACGAGAATACCCTCGACCTTCGGGTCAGCAGTGATGATCTTGAAGGCCGCCGCAACCTTTTCCTTGCCAGCGCCACCGCCGACGTCGCAGAAGTTTGCCGGCTCTTTGCCGTAAAGCTTGATGATATCCATCGTCGCCATCGCGAGACCGGCGCCGTTGACCATGCAGCCGATATTGCCATCAAGAGCAACGTAAGCCAGATCCCACTTGGAAGCTTCGATTTCCTTGGAATCTTCTTCCGTTTCATCGCGCAACGCACGCACGTCGTCGTGACGGAACAGCGCGTTGCCGTCGAAGGAAACCTTGGCATCAAGAACGCGCAGATGGCCATTGGTCATGACGATCAGCGGGTTGATTTCCAACAGGGCCATGTCCTTCTCGTTGAAGGCCTTGTAAAGCGCCGGGAACAGCGACTTGGCATCCTCAAGGGCAGCGCCTTCGAGCGAAAGAGCAGCGGAGATCTTCGCTACGTCATCGGCCGTGACGCCAGTCTGCGGGTCGATGGCGATGGTGTGAATCTTTTCCGGTGTGTCGTGGGCAACGGCTTCGATGTCCATGCCACCTTCCGTCGAAACGACAAAGGCAACGCGGCCGACAGAGCGATCGACCAGCAGCGAACAATAGAGTTCGCGCGAAATGTCAGCGCCGTCTTCGATGTAAAGACGATTGACCTGCTTGCCGGCTTCGCCGGTCTGAGCCGTTACCAGCGTGTTGCCCAGCATATCCTTAGCATGCGCCACCACCTCGTCGATGGATTTGGCGAGACGCACGCCACCCTTGGCATCGGCAGGCAGTTCCTTGAACTTGCCCTTTCCACGGCCACCGGCATGGATCTGGCTCTTCACGACGTAAAGTGGGCCTGGCAGCTGCTTTGCGGCAGCGGCGGCTTCCTCGGCCGAGTGGATCGCCACACCCTGGGCGACAGGCGCGCCGAAGGTCTTCAGCAGCGCCTTGGCCTGATATTCATGGATATTCATTGAGGCTATCCTCTGTTTCGATTACTTCAGCGCAGGCGCGATGTTGATGCAGGCCTCGCACAGGCCGGCCACCGCAGCGACCGACTTGTCGAAGGCTTCCTGCTCGGACTTGTTGAGGTCGATCTCGATCACGCGTTCGATACCGCCGGCACCGATCACGGTGGGAACGCCGACATACATGTCCTTCACGCCGTACTGGCCGGAAAGATGGGCCGCGCAGGGCAGCACGCGCTTCTTGTCCTTGAGATATGCTTCAGCCATTTCGATTGCGGATGCGGCCGGCGCGTAATAGGCAGAGCCGGTCTTCAGCAAGCCAACGATCTCTGCGCCGCCGTCACGGGTACGCTGAATGATCTGATCGAGCTTTTCCTGCGTGGTCCAGCCCATCTTGACGAGATCGGGAAGCGGGATACCGGCAATCGTGGAGTAACGTGCCAGCGGCACCATCGTGTCGCCATGACCGCCGAGAACGAAGGCCGTCACATCCTGGACCGATACGTTGAATTCGCGCGCCAGGAACAGGCGGAAGCGCGAGGAGTCGAGAACGCCAGCCATGCCGACGACCTTGTTGGCCGGCAGACCGGAGAACTTCTGCAGCGCCCAGACCATCGCGTCGAGAGGATTGGTGATGCAGATGACGAACGCGTTCGGAGCATACTTCTTGATGCCTGCGCCGACCTGCTCCATGACCTTGAGGTTAATGCCGAGAAGATCGTCGCGGCTCATGCCCGGCTTGCGGGGAACGCCGGCGGTAACGATGCAGACATCGGCGCCCTCGATGGCAGAGTAATCGCTGGCACCGGTCAGATTGGCATCAAATCCCTCAACGGGAGAAGATTGCGCGATATCGAGACCTTTGCCCTGCGGAATACCGTCGGCAATATCGAAGAGAACGATGTCGCCAAGCTCCTTGAGACCCGCAAGATGCGCAAGCGTGCCACCAATCATGCCAGAGCCAATGAGTGCGATTTTATTACGCGCCATTTCGCTGTTTCCTTTGCGACCAAAATAGGATCGGGCGGCGCACCCTCGCGTCGTCCAACGACGCAATCGCATAGACCGATTGCATTAAAATGGCAATCGATTATTTTGGAAGCAGCAATTTCAAACGGTTAGATAATAAAATTCTTACGTAAACGTAAGAATATACGTCACAGATTTGTTACTAATTGGTAGCTTTTTCTGCATGGCGCGCCAAATATTCGCCACTTCTCATTTCAAATAGCCGAGACGCTGTCCGATCAAATTCGAACCCCTCCGTGCCCCGCCGCTCGATCAGCAAATCCTCCGGCATTGCGTCTGCGGTTACGTAAAGGCGCACACCATGATCGTAGAGCGTATCGATGAGGATGATGAAGCGCTTGGTCTGATTGCGCTTTTCCGGACCAAGCTTTGGTACATGGTCGAGGAAGATCGTGTCGTAGCGCTCCGCGATCGCCAGATAGTCAGCCGCGCCAAGGGGCTGTTCGCAAAGGTCTGTGAAGGAAAACCGTGCCAGGCGGTCGGCGGCACGCGGCACGCGGATCATCCGCCCCTTCATTGGAATTTCTGCCGGCTGCGCCTTGCGTCCTGACAGCGCCCGCATCCAAGACGCATCCATCGCCATATCGGTGCGCTCCTCGAGCGGCGTAAGATAAACCGGCTTGCTGTCAAGCTTCTCCATCCGGTAATCCGTCGGGGAATCCAGGCTCATGATGTCGACATGCTGTTTCAGCATATCCACAAATGGCAGGAAGAGAGAGCGGTTCAAACCATCCTTATAGAGGTCGTCCGGCGCGACGTTCGACGTGGCAATAAGCACGCATCCCTGCGTAAAAAGCTCTGAAAACAGCCGGGAGAGGATCATCGCGTCGGCAATATCCGTCACGGTAAACTCATCGAAGCAGAGCAATTCCGCTTCAGCAAAAAGGGAGGCAGCGACCGGCGGCACGGGATCTGCCTGCTTGGTCTCTCCATCCTTGAACTTCTGCCGATGAGCGGCGATGCGATTATGCACATCGGCCATGAACTCATGGAAATGAGCCCTGCGCTTCTTTTGAACCGGCGCGAGGGCGAAAAACATATCCATCAGCATGGTCTTGCCGCGTCCGACGCTTCCGTGGACATACAATCCCTTGACGATGTCGGCCGGCTTCTTGCGAGCATGGAAGAGCCAGCCGAGCGCGCTCGATTTCGCGGCAGGACGCTTCTTCTTCAGATTGAAAAGGACGCGGTCCAGACCGGCCGCCACACTCATCTGCGCTGGATCTGCCTGAAGCTTTCCCGAGGCGGTCAGCGCCTTCAACTGCTCGCCGACACTCAGATTATATTCGGGCAACGGCTTCATGAAACCACGGTCACCTGTTGTTCCGACGCTGGGCGCCGGCCTGCAGCGCCCGCTTGAGGAAGATCCGAGGACGCCGCAGAGAGTTCAAATCGTGCATTCCATCGCCACCTGCATGATGAAGCGAGCGGCCTTGGGATGCACATCAACGGCTGAGATTGATCGCTTGACCGGAATTCGTCTGGCCGCTGAACCGGTTGTCAGCTGTCTTGTAGACGGAGCCGATGGCATTGCCAGAACGATCCTTCAGCACCACCTGCTTGCCGGAAACTTCCCACGATCCCATCGTGGTAAGCTCACCGGTGCAACCGCGCGTGCCACCGCGTGAACCGCTGCCGAGATTGGTCAAAGTCAGGAACATGTCGCAGCTCCCATTGACGCGCCAGCTGCCGACCATCGATTCTTTGGTAACGTCCATCGCGTTCGAAGCAACTGCTGCAGCACCAGGCGCACCGGCGCCGGGGGCAGTTGTGGCAGTTGGAGCGGCCGGGAATTGCGAAGCACCTGCCGGCGGAGGAAGCGTACCACCCTGAACCGAAGGCACCGGCTGCGCGGTCAAAGGCGCAGGTGCCGCAGAGCTGTAGCTAGCATCGTTATAAGCCGTGCGTTGGCAGCTCGCCAAAGACAGGGCGGCTGCAACACCGGCAACCGCATAAATGATCCGCATAATGAACTCCCGATCAGTCAACCGAAGGGCGTGTGTGACGAATATTAGCGGCTTTAACTTAAAACTATCTTTTTAATCAAGCCGCTGACAATTCTTTCCGCCCTGTAGCGAGATTGAAACGCGTCATTGTGTCTTGTTGTTGACCGATGGAGCACAGTCAACAGCAGGCCGTTGACTGTGATGCAGTTTAAATACGACGCTCGACCATCATTTTCTTGATTTCGGCAATCGCCTTCGCAGGGTTCAACCCCTTCGGACAGGTCTGCGCGCAGTTCATGATCGTATGGCAGCGGTACAGCCGGAACGGATCCTCAAGGTTATCGAGCCGCTCACCGGTCGCTTCGTCGCGGCTATCGATCAGCCAGCGATAGGCCTGCAAAAGAACGGCAGGACCGAGATAACGGTCGCCATTCCACCAATAGCTGGGACAGGAGGTCGAGCAGCAGAAGCACAAGATGCATTCGTAAAGGCCGTCCAGCTTCTGGCGGTCCTCATGGCTTTGCTTCCACTCCTTTGCAGGAGTGGGCGACACCGTCTTCAACCAGGGCTCGATCGAGCGATGCTGCGCGTAAAAGGCCGTCAGATCCGGGACAAGGTCCTTGACGACGGGCATATGCGGCAGCGGATAGATCTTCACCGAACCCTTGATGTCGTCCATGCCCTTGGTGCAGGCCAGCGTGTTCGTGCCGTCGATATTCATCGCGCACGAGCCGCAAATGCCCTCGCGACAGGAGCGACGAAGCGTCAGGGTCGGATCAATCTTGTTCTTGATGTAAAGCAGCGCATCGAGAACCATTGGGCCGCAGTCATCAGTATCGACGTAAAACGTGTCGATCGAGGGGTTCTTGCCATCGTCAGGGCTCCAGCGATACACGCGAAATTCGCGCGTATTCTTGGCGCCGGCCGGCTTCGGCCAGACCTTGCCTTCGGTCATCTTGGAGTTTTTAGGAAGAGCGAGTTCAACCATCGTCGGTCCCTCTGAGATCAGTAAACGCGCGCTTTAGGCTCGATCTTGTGAGGATCTATGCCGTCTGCGAGCAGCTCGGTATGAACCGGGCGATAATCAAGCTTCACATCGCCGGCCTCGTTTACCCAAGCCAGCGTATGCTTGCGCCAGTTGACGTCATCGCGTCCGCCGAATGGCCCGGAGGTATAGTCTTCGCGGGCATGCGAGCCGCGGCTTTCCTTACGAGCCTCGGCACCGTAGATGGTGACGATCGCATTGGCCATCAGATTCTGAAGTTCAAGCGTTTCGACGAGATCGGAGTTCCAGATCATAGAGCGGTCGGAAACCTTCACGTCCTTCAGTTCGCTCCAGATCTCCGAAAGACGGCGACAGCCGGATTCCAGCGATTCCTGCGTGCGGAAGACCGCCGCGTCTTCCTGCATGGCGCGCTGCATCTTTTCACGCAGCACCGCTGTTGGCGTCCCGCCACTCGCATGGCGCAAGCCATCGAACCGGTCCATGATCTTGTCGCAGGCCGCAAGGTTGAGAGACGGAACAGGCGAGGCGCGGTCGATGACCTCGCCGGCGCGGATCGCGGCTGCACGTCCGAAGACGACGAGGTCGATCAGAGAGTTGGAACCGAGGCGGTTTGCACCATGCACAGACGCGCAGCCCGCTTCGCCCACGGCCATCAATCCAGGGATGATGCGTTCCGGGTTGGAACTGTTCGCATTCAGCACTTCGCCCCAGTAATTCGTCGGGATGCCGCCCATGTTGTAGTGAACTGTCGGCAGAACCGGGATCGGCTCGCGCGTCACATCAACACCGGCAAAGATCTTGGCGCTCTCGGAAATACCTGGCAGACGTTCGTGCAGAACGGCCGGATCGAGATGGTCAAGATGCAGGAAGATATGGTCCTTGTTCTTGCCAACGCCGCGCCCTTCGCGGATTTCCAGCGTCATACACCTGGAAACGACATCGCGCGAGGCAAGGTCCTTTGCCGATGGCGCATAGCGTTCCATGAAACGCTCGCCTTCCGAATTGACGAGGTAGCCGCCTTCACCGCGCGCACCCTCGGTGATCAGACAGCCCGAACCGTAAATACCGGTCGGATGGAACTGAACGAATTCCATGTCCTGCAGCGGCAGCCCGGCACGCGCCACCATCCCGCCGCCGTCGCCGGTGCAGGTGTGAGCGGAGGTCGCAGAGAAATAAGCGCGGCCATAGCCGCCAGTTGCCAGCACCACCATCTTAGCGGCGAAGCGATGGATCGATCCGTCATCAAGGCACCAGGCGACAACGCCGGTGCAACGGCTGCCGTCTTCGCTCATGATCAGATCGAGAGCGAAATATTCCACAAAGAACTCTGCATTGTTGCGCAGAGACTGACCGTAAAGGGTATGGAGAATAGCGTGACCCGTGCGGTCGGCAACGGCGCAGGTACGCTGCACCGGCGGGCCTTCACCGTAGTTCTGCATATGACCGCCGAAGGGGCGCTGATAGATCTTGCCTTCTTCGTTGCGCGAAAACGGGACGCCATAGTGTTCAAGCTCGTAAACGGCTTTCGGTGCTTCCATGGCGAGATACTGCATGGCATCGACATCGCCCAGCCAGTCAGATCCCTTGACGGTATCGTAAAGGTGCCATTGCCAGCTGTCCGGCGTCATATTCTGCAGAGAGGCGGCAATCCCACCTTGCGCTGCAACTGTATGCGAACGAGTCGGAAAAACTTTTGTGATGCAAGCCGTGCGAAAGCCCTGTTCGGCCATTCCGAGCGTCGCGCGCAGACCTGCGCCGCCGGCGCCCACGACGATCACGTCGTAGGAATGGTCGACATAGTTGTAGGCTTTCCCATTCTGGGCTGGTGAAGTCGGTGCCATAATCAGTCTATCCTACAAATGCGATCTTCAGGACCGAGAAGAGGCAGAGCCCCGCGATCAGGATCGCAAAAAATGTGTTGAGCATCAAAAGGGCGATCTTTGCACCTTCATGATGGACATAGTCCTCGATGATGGTTTGCATGCCGAGCTTCATGTGGATGGTCACCGAGACAACCATCAACACCATGACCACCGCAACCAGCGGATTCGACAACGCATGCACCACTTCTACGTAAGGCGCCCCGGCATGGATTGCCATGAAAATCACGAAGAACAGAATGAGCGGCACGTTTGATACGGCGGTCAGTCGCTGACGCCAGAAATGTTCGGTTCCATCTTTGGCTGAACCGAGGCCACGGACCTTAGAGAGAGGAGTGCGCATATCCATGGGTAAGTCCTCAGAATCGAACAACGACGCCGATCAGCCAGACCAGCACGGTCAGACAGAGCGAAATGACGAGCGTAGCCTTGGCCATCTTTGTCGAAACGGACTTTTCGTAACCGAAACCCATATCCCAATAAAAATGCCGCAGGCCGCCGACCATATGATGTAGCAGCGCCCACGTGTAACCGAGCAATATGAGCTTGCCGATAATGGTCCCGAAAATCCAGTTGACCCAATCGTAATGGGCTTGGCCGCTCGCAGCAGCAATCAGCCACCAGGCAACCAGCAGCGATCCGACATACAGCGCGCCACCCGTGATGCGGTGGACGATGGACATGACCATTGTTGGAATAAGTTTGTAAATCTGCAAATGCGGCGATATCGGCCGATTATTAGTTGTATTCGCCATCAGAACCTCGCGGCGTCATTTTTGAAAGCTCGGGGAGCCTCTCACATCACACAATTGACAAATTCGCTTATGTGCGTTGCGTCAAAGGCGACGTTTACTCACCGAACCCCGGGACCACAAGCACAATCGCATAGCAGAATCCAATTTAATCGATTTGCGCTTTATGGAACCTTCGATCCGTATTTCTCTTTTCCGCCAGCAGCTTATAATCTAGGCGTTACCATAGACATAAGAGATATTTTGACGCAGGATCAGTCTTAACCTTTTGTTAAGCACAAGGACCGGCAAGATGTTCACGCTTAGGAGCGGCTTATTGTTTTCGGTGACTGCCGCCATTGGCCTTCTTCCTGTCGTCTCAGCGCAAGCGCGGGACGGTTATGGTGTTTTCCGCCATCATCGCCATGACTTGAAAACACTTTATTCCAACCCCTCTGAAATTGGCTCGCACCGTACCTCGTTACGGACAGAAGACGATGTTCCGCTCGGCGAGACCAACTCGAGCGTTGTTACGATCCGTTTCGTCGGCGACACCCCAAAACCGGTGCGCTCATTGGACGCACCGATCGCGCCCAAGGCGAAGATCATCGACGCAGTCCATACGAGCGGATGTCAATACGAGGCGGGCGTGTGCGTCATTAGGCCTTGAACCGCCAGACTGTGGTGCGCTTCACGTCACTGTCTTCCAGGATGCGCGTCACCGGCACTTCATAGACCGCTTCCAGATGAAGTCTGTCTTTGGGGAGATAGGCGCGGCCAGGATCCCCGATCAAGATAGTAACCCCCTGCCTCAGCAATCGGTCGAACCATGGCAGAAGTGCATCGGCAAAGGCACGGTCGTAAAAAACATCCCCCGCCAGAAGGATGTCGGCGTCGATGTCGGTCCCGATGATGTTTTCGCTGAGGACGGTGAGGCAAACCTTGTTTTCGTCAGCGTTAAGTCGAACAGCCGAAGCCGCCCAGGGATCGATATCCACCGCGACGACCGATTGCGCGCCTGCTTTGGCTGCCGCGATCGCAACGAGCCCAGAGCCCGTGGCGAAGTCCAGCACCTGCCGCCCGGCAACACTTGCAGGGTGATCCAGGATATACCGGGCAAGACCCTGTCCGCCGGCCCAGGCAAAGGCCCAGAACGGCGGTGGCACGCCCAGTTGATTAAGCTCTTCCTCGGTTTTCGTCCACAGGTCATGCACCTCGCTCGCGAGATGAAGCCGCACTTCGGGAACATGCGGTGGCGCAAGAATGCTCGTATTTGCGAGGATGAAGTCGTCCGGATCGGTCCTCAAGCGATCAATCCGGCGGGTTTTCAAGTCCACCCATGCGGCACACTTCCGCCCATTCGTCATCCGTTACGGGCTGAACCGAAAGACGCATCGAGGTCACGAGCGACATTTGCGATAGCTTGGGATTGGCTTTTATATCCTTCAGAGACACAGGCTTTGGCATGTCGCGGACAGCGCGAATATCCACGCAGTCCCAGCGTGCATCGCCGTTTGCCGTGGAATCGGGATGGGACAAGGCCGCAACCTCGACGATCCCGACGATCTCCAACCCTTCATTGGAATGGTAGAAGAAGCCCTTATCGCCGAGCTTCATGGCCCGCATGTTGTTGCGTGCCAAGTAGTTGCGAACACCGGTCCACTCCGTACCTTTTCCCCCAGCCGCCTTCTGCTGCTCCCAGGACCATGCTGACGGCTCGGACTTATACAGCCAATGCGCCATGCCCTTTACGCTCCCGGCTTGTTGAAGACCCAGTTGAAGGGGCGGATTTCCACGCTCTCAAAAAGGCCAGCCTTCGTGTAAGGATCAGCATCGGCAAGACGCTGCGCATCATCCTTGCTGTCGGCCTCCACGATAACCAGGCTGCCGCAAGGCTTGCCGTCGTCATCAAGGAATGGCCCGGCCATCTTGAGGATGCCCTTCGCATTGAGATCGTTGAGGTGATCGACATGAACAGGGCGGGTTTCCATCCGAAGATCAAGATGTCCGGCCTTGTCGCGGCATAGAATGGCAAAAAGCATGATATGTCCTATTCGCTTTTGATGGGTCTGTTCATGAGCTGTTCGATGGCAGTGTCGATATCAAGACCGCCCGCGATAATTGCCGAAACAGCGGCCGTGATCGGCATGTCGATCTGATGTCCAGCTGCAAGCTGCGCTGCGACAGAGGCCGCGAAGGCACCCTCTATCAGCGTTCCCTGTCGTACATCGACGGCTTCTCCTCTGCCGAGAGCGATCCCGAAACGCAGGTTGCGCGATTGCCGACTGGTGGCCGTCAGAACAAGGTCTCCGAGGCCGGATAGGCCGCGTGCGGTCTCCGCATCGCCGCCGCAGGCCGCCACCAGCCGCGACATTTCTGCAAGCCCGCGCGCAATCAGCGCTGCGCGCGCCGAGTCCCCGATCCCTCGGCCTTCGACAATTCCGCAGGCGATGGCAAGCACATTCTTCAGCGCGCCGCCGAGCTGTACGCCGCGTCGATCGATGGACGCGTAGAGACGAAAGCTCGGGCCCGAGACCGCCTGCGCCAGACGTTCGGCCAGTGGCCAATCTGCGGCGGCAACGACCATGGCCGTCGGCAGGCCGCGAGCGATATCGGCAGCAAACCCAGGTCCCGACAGCACAGCGACGGAGTGATGCGGAAGCCTTTCCTGCAGCATATCGGTCAGGACGTTGCCGGTGGTGCGCTCCAGCCCCTTGGCGCAGCTGACCACCACCGCCTCCGGCGCCAGAAAAGGTCCGTAATGGCGTGCGGCGTCGTCCTGCGCCTGCGAGGGAACGGCGAGCAAAACGATATCGGCGCCGGAAACAGCATCGGGCTCAGCCGAAAACTCAAGCGTCTCCGGCAAAGAAATTCCAGGCAACGCGGCATCATGAAGCCGCTCGGACGCAAGATCGGCCATAAGATTTGGATTGCGCCCGACCAGAACAACGGAATTGCGACCAGCAAGCGCGATCACAGCGGCAAGCGCCGTTCCAAATGCACCGGCTCCAATGACGGCGACGCGACCACTCATGCCTTGGCACCTCGTTTTCCGGAGCCAATCATCCGTTCAGCATTTTGATCGAGTGGCCAGCGCGAGCGCGGTTGAACGTCGAGATCATCTGACGCAAAGCCTTTGGCCATACGCTCCAGACCGGCCCAAGCGATCATCACGGCATTGTCGGTGCAAAGCCGCATCGGCGGCGCGACGAACCGAAAACCATGCTTGGCGCAAAGCAACTCCAGCGTCCGGCGCACCTCTTGATTTGCCGCAACACCGCCGGCCACCACAAGCGCGGGCTCTTCCGGCGTGTTCGGAAACTCATGAAGAAAACGCTGAAGTCCGCGTCCAACCCTGTCCTGGAGAGTGCGGGAAATCGCCCTTTGAAACGATGCGCAGATATCGGCCACATCTTGATCGCTAACGGGTGCAATATCCATTGCGGTCTGGCGAACCGCAGTCTTGAGGCCTGAAAAGGAAAAATCGAGCCTTGCTTCGCCGACCAGCGGCCGTGGCAAGTCGAAACGTTTGGCATCGCCGCGTGCGGCCGCCTTCTCAACCTCTGGACCGCCAGGATAGGGAAGACCCAAAAGCTTTGCCGTCTTGTCGAAAGCCTCGCCCAGCGCATCGTCGATGGTGGTTCCCCAGCGCTCATATTCGCCGACGCCGCGCACCAGAATGAGCTGCGTGTGCCCGCCGGACACAAGAAGCATGAGGTATGGAAAGTCGAGATGGTCGGTGAGCCGCGCCGTAAGCGCATGGCCTTCCAGATGATTGATGGCATAAAGCGGCTTGCCGCATGCTTTGGCAATTGCTTTGCCGGTCATCAGACCAACCAGCAGGCCGCCAATGAGGCCCGGCCCAGAGGTTGCGGCAACCGCGTCGACATCGGACAACGACATTTCGGCGCGAGCAAGCGCCTCCTCGATCAGGGTATCCAGCGCCTCGACATGGGCCCTCGCAGCGATTTCCGGCACAACTCCGCCATAGGCGCTGTGCTCGTCCAACTGGCTGAGCACAACGTCGGACAGGACATTCGGCGCACCGTCGGCAGCCCGCTCGACGATAGCGGCAGCTGTCTCGTCACAGCTTGTTTCAATGCCCAGGATGCGTAGAAAGGGAGCCATAACGCCTTATCTTGAATTGCGATGAACCGGAAAGCCGTTTACGGAACTTCCGGTAACAATGGATCGAAGCGGATGCAAACAAAACCTTTCCGGATCGGCACACGCGGTAGCCCATTAGCCCTTGCGCAGGCGACCGAAGCCCGCGACAGGCTGATGGCAGCCCACGGTCTTCCGGAGGAAATGTTCGAAATTGTCGTTCTCACGACCCGCGGTGACAAGATTACAGATCGCCCGTTGACGGAGATCGGTGGCAAAGGTCTTTTCACCTTTGAGCTCGAGAACCAGCTTCTTGCGGGCCATCTCGATTTTGCGGTCCATTCGGCCAAAGATATGTCCACACGACTGCCGGAAGGTCTTATCTTATCGGCTTGCCTACCGCGCGAGGATATCAGAGACGTCTTGATTGGCCGCACGGCACCCCATCTCGACGATTTGCCGAAGCGGGCAACGGTGGGCTCAGCCTCGTTGCGCCGGCAAGCGCTGATCCGTCGCCGCCGCCCTGACCTCAATGTCGTAATTTTTCGTGGCCAGGTGGAAACCCGGTTGCGCAAACTTGCCGAAGGTCAGGCGGACGCAACCCTCTTGGCCCTGGCAGGGTTGAAGCGTCTGGGCAAGGTCGAGGTTCTCACCGAAATTTTTGAACCCGATGTATTTCCGCCAGCGCCGGCTCAAGGCGCGATCGCAATCGAAAGCCGCACTAATGACGAACGCGTTCTCGCGCTTTTGGCTGCGATCAACGACGATGCGACCTACGACTGCGTTTCCTGTGAACGCGCCTTTCTCAGCGCGCTGGATGGTTCCTGTCGAACGCCAATAGCCGGCTATGCAATTTGCGAAGGCGATCAGATCCACTTCAACGGGCTGATCATCACTCCGGACGGCCAGCATGAACACACCGCGACGATCGACGGCAACCGGCGTGACGCCGCAGCCCTTGGGCTGCTTGTCGGTCAGGATGTCCGCGCCCGCGCCGGAAGCGGATTCTTCGAAGCCTGGAGCTGACGTCGATGCGCGTGCTGGTGACAAGGCCGAGCGACAGCGCAAAACGAACAGCGCAGAAGCTTATCGGGCTCGGTCACGAACCGGTTGTATTTCCAGTGACGGAACCCTTTTCCGATCCTGAGGCAGCGATAAATGCGCTGGAAGACAATCCAAGCCCTCTGGTTATCACCAGTGCGCAAGCCGTCAGAGCGCTTGCCAAACTGCCTGACAAAATTGCCCCGCATTATGGGAGACCCGTTTTTGCGGTGGGCGAGGCCACAGCGGAAGCTGCCCGCAAGGCAGGCTTCATCCATGTCGATGCCTCGCATGGCAGCGGAGCGGAATTGGCCGAGATGTTGAATGCACAGGGCGTTCACGACGTTCTCTATCTTGCAGGCCAACCGCGGGCTGGGACGCTTGAGGCACGCGCAACAGAGCTGGGAATCAAGGTCAACGTCGTCGAATCTTATGCAATGCGTGTTGTGGCGCAGAATAAAGACAGCCTGCGTCGTGCGGCAGGCGGGCGCCTTGATGCCGTCCTTCTTTATTCAGCTCACACAGCGCAGTTATTTTTTGCAGTGGCAGATGGCGCTGAAGAAATCGCGAAAGCAAACGTCCTTTGCCTAAGCGCCGCCGTCGCTTCCAAGGTGCCTCCTTCCTATCAACCGGTGGTGAAAATCGCCCAAACACCGGACGAGGGCACTCTTCTTTCACTTCTTTGAGGCTCAAGCCGCCCAAATTTCGCCGTGGCTCTTTCCTTGCATGGCATCCCTAACTAGTTTCGTTGCAGTGCAGGAAAAAGAGGACGCCATGGTATCGGGAAATCCGCCACGCCACTCTAAAGACACCGAAGAACCGGTAACGCTCGATTTGGACGCGAAGGACTTCTCTTCGACCAAAGAAAAAGAGACGGATCAGGATAAGAGTGCGTCGGAAAGCCCGAAGCCTCATCCCGAGACCATGTTCGAGCCTCTGGAAACCGGGCCTGACAAGAGTGAGAAACCGGAGGCTCAAGCAGCCGCGCCGGCTGAGGAAGACGAGCGTCTGTCGACAGAGGGCAACCAAGAGCCCGTCAGCGAGCCCACTCCTTCTATGACGACTGCTGAAGCCAGGCCGCAGGCTACAACCTCGAAGCTGATTGCTGCCGGTATCCTGGGCGGCTTGATTGCCCTTCTTGCTTCGACGGCCATTCAATACGCGATGCCATCGCGGCAGGCGCAGGATGACGAACGCATTGCGCAAATATCAGCGGAAATCGAAGGACTGAAGCAGACCGTCAGCAACATCGCCGCCGCACCGGGAGGGGCGGGAAACGAGGCGATTGAAAAGCGGCTCGCCGCGCTCGAAGCTTCAAAAGGATCGACAGAGGCTTCACCAGCCGACGACCAGAAAATAGCCTCGCTCAGCCAGGAGATTGCCCAGCTCCGCTCGACGCTCACCCAGACATCGGAACAGCAAAGTAAGGCTGACAACGATGTCTCGAGCCGGCTTGATGCAGCCGAAAAGAAGCTGAATGAGCCGCGTCAGGACGTTGCCGTCGCAAAAGCAGTGGCAGCCGCCGCCCTGAAGGGCGCCATTGATCGCGGCGGGAACTTCACCGCCGAACTCGAGACATACGGAAAGATCGCACCGGATGACGAGACCGTCGCACAGCTGAAGCCGTTTGCCGAAAGCGGTGTTCCCTCGCGGGCTGAGCTGATGCGTCAGGTTCCAGATGTCGCAACGGCTATGGTGGAAGCTGCCAATCGTCCGGATCCTAACGCGGAGTGGTGGACCCGGCTGACGGCAAGCGCAAAATCTCTCGTCAAAGTCCGCCCTGTCGGCGCGGTCGAGGGCGATAGCGTTGAGGCGATTGCGGCACGTTTTGAGGACAAGGTGAAGAACGGCGAACTGCAAGGTGCGTCCGGTGAATGGGCTCATCTGCCTGATGTCGCAAAGCAGGCCTCCGCCGCTTTTGAAAAATCACTGGAAGCACGCACGCGCGTTGAAGATCTCGTCGGATCCACGTTGTCGAAAGCCATTTCCCAAACCGGTAAGGAGGGCTGAATATGATACGCCTCGTCATTTTCGTGCTCTTGGTTCTGGCGCTGGGATATGGTTTTGCCTGGCTGGCCGATCGCCCCGGCGATGTATCATTATTATGGGAAGGTCAGCTTTATGAAACGCGGCTGATCGTTGCCGCCACGGCGCTGATCGCGCTCGTTGCCGCGCTTCTGATCGGCATCTGGCTCATCCGCCTCGTCATTACTTCGCCTCATAGCGTGAAGCGCTATTTTCGTTCGCGCAAGCGTGATCGGGGCTACCAAGCCCTCTCGACCGGTCTGATCGCAGCGGGAGCGGGCAATGCGCTCCTCGCACGAAAAATGGCGGCCCGCTCCCGCAGCCTGATCCGCGCCGACCAGGAGCCTCTCATTCATCTGCTGGAAGCTCAGGCCGCCTTGATCGAAGGGCGCAATGACGAAGCGCGCGCCAAATTCGAGGCCATGGCAGAAGACCCTGAAACTCGAGAACTTGGCCTTCGAGGTCTTTATCTCGAGGCCAAGCGACTTGGCGCCAATGAAGCAGCCCGGCAATATGCCGAAAAAGCAGCCGATCAAGCGCCGTACCTGCCATGGGCCGCCCAAGCAACGCTGGAATCGCGCTCGCAGGCCGGTCGCTGGGATGACGCCCTGCGTCTCTTGGACCAGCAAAAGGCAGCACATGTTTTCGAAAAGCCTCAGGCTGAGCGCCTGCGCGCAGTGCTTCTAACCGCCCGAGCGACCGAGCGATTGGAAAGCGATCCGACAGGCGCGCGCGACGACGCGCTGGCCGCACTGAAGCTGGTGAGTGATTTCGAACCGGCCGCTGTTATCGCTGCCAAGGCGCTATTCCGCGAAGACAAGCTGCGCAAGGCAGCCCACATTCTCGAACACGCCTGGAAACAGACGCCACATCCTGAAATTGCCGAAACCTATGTCCGCGCGAGAAGCGGCGACTCGGCGCGCGATCGTCTCAAACGCGCCGAAAAGCTGGAGGCGATCAGGCCCAACAACATCGAATCGCTGCTGATCGTGGCCCACGCTGCGCTAGACGCACGCGAATTTGCAAAGGCCCGCGCCAAGGCTGAGGCTGCGGCGCGCATAGCACCGCGGGAAGGCGTTTTCCTGCTCCTTGCAGATCTGGAGGAGGCCGAAACCGAGGATCAGGGCCGTATTCGTCACTGGCTGGCCCAAGCGCTGAAGGCACCGCGCGATCCTGCTTGGGTTGCCGATGGGTTCGTTTCGCAAAAATGGCTCCCACTCTCCCCGGTAACAGGCAAGCTCGATGCATTCACATGGAAGGCACCGTTCGATCAGGCCGACGCGCCGACCGAAGACCACGCTGCCTTGCTCGACACGGCACTAAAGACCTTGCCGCCGGTTGGGACGTCAGTTGCTGAGAACGCAGAAAAATCCCTGGCCGACCGCGCAATCGTCGAAGTGAAAGCAGCTGCACCCGTCAAGGAAACGGCAAAGAGCACGGAATTGATCAAAACCGAACAGGCGCAAAACCGGGACGTAAAAATAAGGCCCGAGCAGCCCTTCTTCGGCGGCCGGCCTGACGATCCGGGGGTAAAGGACCCTAAAGCGCAGCCTGATGACAAAAGCCGCCTCCGCCTCTTCTAATAACGGACCTGCCCATGCTCGAACGCATCCAGCAATTTTTTCATAGCTTGACCAGTGATCATTACCGTCACGAATTGCAACCGGATGATCCAAGAATCGCCGTCGCTGCTCTTTGCATGCAGGTGATGGAGGCGGACGGCAAGATCAAGGAGAGCGAGAAAAAGCGGCTCCGTTCCCTGATGAAAGAACAGTATAAGCTCGACAGCGGACAGCTTGATCAGTTGTTGCGCGCCAGCGAAGAGGCAGAAAGCGCTGCCGTCGATTACTACCGCTTCACCTCTGATCTGAAAAAGCATCTGGACAACGACCAGCGACTGGAACTGATCGGCATTCTCTGGGACATCGTCTATGCCGATGGCGAACGCAGCGAAATGGAAGATCACGTGATCTGGCGTATCGCCGATCTTCTCGGCGTTTCCGCACGCGAGCGTATCCAAAAGCGGCAGGAGGCGGCAGCACGCCTCGGTGAAGGGCATGTTGTTGAAGATGATGCTGACTGAACCCGTGAAGGAGGCAGGAAAGCGGCCCATCCTCGTCGTGCTCCACCAGGAGCGATCGAGCGCAGGGCGCGTCGGCCAGCTTTTGGCTGCGAAAGGCTATCCGCTCGATATTCGCCGACCGGCGATGGGGGATAGGTTGCCCGAGACGCTTAGGGAACATGGCGGAGCGGTGGTGTTCGGCGGTCCCATGAGCGCCAATGACTCGGATGATTTCATTCGCAGCGAGACCGAATGGTTGAATGTCCCGCTCAAGGAAGAAAAGCCCTTTCTCGGCATTTGCCTCGGCGCCCAGATGCTGGTGCGGCACTTGGGCGGGAAGGTTGGGCCCAATCCCGAGGGGCTGACCGAAATTGGATGGTATCCGCTCCGCCCTACGGAAAAAGGTCGGCGTTTGATGACGTGGCCGAAGATGGTCTATCATTTCCATCGCGAAGGGTTTGATTTGCCGCGCGGTGCAGATCTTCTGGCGGAAGGCGATACCTATCCAAACCAGGCCTTTCGGTACGGGAAGGCTGCATGGGGGGTTCAATTCCATGCAGAACTCACCCGCGCCATGATGCAGCGCTGGGTCGTCCATGGCGAGGAACGCTTTAGCCTGCCAAACGCGCAGCATGGCCGCGACCACTTGGAAGGACGCATGCTGTACGATGCGCCTCTCAAAGCCTGGCTCGATGAATTTCTCGACATCGTTTTTGAGGAAAAGAAGGACAGCAGAAACGTCTTGTCCGGGACTGCTGCCTGAGCGGCAGGCCCTAATGGCGCCCATCGAGTCGCTGCGGCCCTACTGCATCTTACGCCTGAGATTGAAATCCGCCAGCAACCCTGGCACGCACCAAGTACAAGAAAGCGCTAACCGCCTTGAAAGGTCGTCTCTACGGCCTCTTGTCGGCTTGTGTCCCAATGTCTACATGTCGCCACGAATGAATCGGAGATCGAGATGCTTGCGCTATTTCAGACCATCGACCTCGCTTTGAGCCTCTACTGGTGGATACTCGTTCTGAGCGCCATCTTCTCGTGGCTGTACGCGTTTAATGTAATCAATTCGAGCAACCAGTTCGTCAACGCGGTTGGCAGGTTTCTTTACGCCGCGACTGAACCGGCTCTCGCTCCCATTCGGCGCATTCTGCCGAACATGGGCGGCATCGACATCTCGCCGATCATCCTCATGCTGATCATTTTCTTCATCCGGCAGTTGATGTGGACATCGATCTACCCGGCGCTCGCCTAATCACCCCCTGGAGAGCCCAAGGCGATAAGGTCGTTCTTTCGGTGAAACTGACGCCGAATGGGGGCAGCGATTCGATTGATGGCGTGGAAGTGGGTCCGGAAGAAAAGGCGTATCTCAAGATCCGCGTTTGCCCGGTGCCCCAAAAAGGAAAGGCCAACAAAGCACTGATTGCTCTGCTGGCCAAAAAACTAAGAATCGCGAAGTCCTCGCTCACGCTTATCTCAGGCGAAACGAGCCGACAAAAAATCCTCCGGATCGATGGCGAGCCGGAGGATTTGATCGTTAAACTAACAGAACTTGTGAAGCTTACTTAGCGTGAGCCTTGTTCCGGTCGATGGCTTCGAGGATCAACCGCTTGGCGACGTCGACATCCTGCCAGCCGGCAATCTTGACCCACTTGCCAGGTTCCAGATCCTTGTAGTGCTCGAAGAAGTGCTCGATCTGCTTCAAGGTGATTTCCGGCAGATCGGTGTAGTTGGCGATCTTGTCGTAGCGGCGTGTCAGTTTCGGCACCGGAACAGCCAAGATCTTCTCGTCTTGACCACCATCGTCTTCCATGACCATGACGCCGATCGGGCGCACATTGATCACGCAGCCGGGAACCAGCGGACGGGTATTGCAGATCAGCACGTCAACCGGATCGCCGTCGTCAGACAAAGTATGCGGCACAAAGCCGTAATTGCCCGGATACGTCATTGGCGTATAGAGGAAGCGGTCGACGATCAGCGCACCGGCCTCCTTATCCATTTCGTACTTGATGGGATGGCCACCGACAGGAACTTCAACGATGACGTTGATATCTTCCGGAGGGTTCTTGCCAATGGATATGGCGTCGATACGCATTTAAAAGCTCCCGCAACAAATTGTCCGAAGCCAGTTAATCGGTTTCAAGCTGTGACGCAACACGGCACATCAGGCAATGCTTAACGTGCAAGCGGATTTCGGGCAGAGATGAAGTCGCTTTCAAGGATACAGCCTCCCGCTGGCCAGCAGAGTCTTCATCCGGATCGACGTACGACCGAAAGCAGCCAGCTTCAGTCGGTTACGACTCGTGTGCAGGAAGTGTTCTTCAACGCAATTGGCTACGCAATCGGTCCAAAAGTCAGCCCCAGATGAACCCGATCTTCTTCAGCTGTCGATGCTCGAAGCTTTCAATGCCCTCGCAGTAGTCGATCCCGCCATGATTGCGGTAAAACTGCGCGGCATTTTCATTTTCTTCCAGGCACCAGACAACGAGACCCTTGCAGCCCAGCGACCGCAGCAAACGACGCGCCTCGCCGAACAGCATCCGGCCGAGCCCGACACCTTGATACTCCGGACGCAGATAAAGTTCGTAGATCTCGCCTTCCTGCGGCAGAGCGCGGGCGCGATTGAGACCAAGGGTGGCGTAGCCCGCGATTGTTCCCGCTACATCGAGAACCAGTAAAGTCGCAGGACCGCGGGTGGCCTTGCGCCACCAGTTATGATCCCGCCGCTCGATCATCTGCGTCAGAGGCCGGTGCGGTATGATACCGGCATAGGTATGCTGCCACGCTGCACGGTGCGCCTCGGAAATGGCTTCCGCATCGTCGGGCTCAGCTCTCCTCACATCGATCGACAGTGTCTTCATAAAGATTACTCTGGTAGGGCGAGGGACAATTAACCATATGCAAACAGGCAATTAGGCGGATTGCCCACAGAGTTTTTCCGTGAACAACACGGTGATGTTAATACTTTTTTAACGTTTTGAACAAGCGGTCAAACAGGCTTTGAACGCAAAAAAGCCCGGCACGAACCGGGCTTCTTATCAGACGGACCTATAATAGATCGGCTTTCGCCTGGTGACAGCGCCCATCCAACCGGATGCGCGCTGCTGGATCTATCAGGCGTATTTAGCTTTTTCGAAGCGCTTACGATCATTCGGGTCGAGATAAAGCTTGCGAAGACGGATCGACTTCGGCGTCACTTCAACCAATTCATCGTCCTGAATCCAGGAAAGCGCACGCTCCAGCGTGAAGCGAACGGGCGGCGTCAGCTTAACGGCTTCATCCTTGCCGGCGGCACGGATGTTGGTGAGCTTCTTGCCCTTCAAGACGTTCACGTCGAGGTCATTGTCGCGCGAGTGGATGCCGATGATCATGCCAGCATAGACCTTTTCGCCCGGATCGATGATCATTGGACCGCGATCTTCCAGATTGAACAGAGCGTAGGCAACCGCCTCACCCGATTCATTGGAGAGAAGAACACCGTTGACGCGTCCGCCGATATCACCCTTGTAAGGCTGATAATCGTGGAACAGGCGGTTCATGATGGCAGTGCCGCGGGTATCCGTCAAAAGTTCGGACTGGTATCCGATCAGGCCGCGCGTCGGCGCGAAGAAACGCAGGCGAACGCGGTTGCCGCCGGACGGACGGAGTTCGACCATCTCGGCCTTACGCTCGGACATCTTCTGAACGACAACACCGGAATGCTCTTCGTCGACGTCGATAACGACTTCTTCGATCGGTTCCATGAGAGTGCCCGTTTCTTCGTCCTTGTGCATCACGACACGCGGACGAGAAACGGCAAGCTCGAAACCTTCGCGGCGCATGTTCTCGATGAGAACGGCAAGCTGCAATTCACCACGACCGGAGACGAAGAAGGAATCCTTGTCGGGGCTTTCCTCGATCTTCAGCGCCACATTGCCTTCAGCTTCCTTGAGCAGGCGATCGCGAATGACGCGGCTCGTTACCTTATCGCCTTCAGTGCCGGCCAGCGGCGAATCGTTGACGAGGAAGGTCATCGTCACGGTAGGCGGATCGATCGGCTGGGCCTTCAAAGGCTCTGAAACCGCCGGATCGCAGAACGTATCGGCGACCGTGCCCTTGGAAAGACCGGCAATCGCAATGATGTCGCCTGCCTGCGCTTCTTCGATCGGCTGACGTTCGATGCCGCGGAAAGCCAGAATCTTGGAAATGCGGCCCTGTTCGATCATCTTGCCGTCCTGACCAAGAACCTTCACGGCCTGGTTTGGCTTGATCGATCCGGAGGAGATACGACCGGTGATGATGCGGCCGAGGAAGGGGTTTGCCTCCAGGATCGTACCGATCATCCGGAACGGGCCTTCCTGTACGGTCGGTTCGGGAACATGCTTGACGACGAGGTCGAGAAGCGGCGCAAGCCCTTGATCGGACGGGCCTGCCGGATCGTAGTTCATCCAGCCTGCACGGCCTGAACCGTAAAGGATCGGGAAGTCCAGCTGTTCGTCGGTCGCATCGAGCGCCGCGAAAAGGTCGAAGACTTCGTTGATGACTTCATCGGCGCGCGCATCCGGACGGTCGATCTTGTTGATCGCAACGATGGGGCGGAGACCAACCTTCAGCGCCTTGCCGACGACGAACTTCGTCTGCGGCATCGGGCCTTCAGCAGCATCCACCAAAACGATAGCGCCATCGACCATGGAAAGGATACGCTCGACTTCACCACCGAAGTCGGCGTGGCCGGGGGTGTCGACGATGTTGATACGCGTATCTTTCCACTCGATCGACGTCGCCTTGGCAAGGATCGTGATGCCGCGCTCTTTTTCGATGTCGTTGGAGTCCATGACACGTTCCATGACGCGCTGGTTCTCGCGGAAGGCGCCAGACTGCTTCAGAAGCTCGTCAACGAGTGTCGTTTTTCCATGGTCAACGTGCGCGATGATCGCGATGTTGCGAAGGGCCATTTTGATATCTCTGAGGCTGAGGCGCGGTCAATTAAATGCGGAGGCGCCATATTTCGTTGGCGCGCTCATACCCTGTTTTTCGCATTTGCGAAAGGGGGGCCCGGCGCAATCGTCACTTAGACGGGCTACCAGGCGCCACAATCGAAGCGCAACAGGTCATTTTTATGTGCGTCGCGCGCCCGGTTTATCAGGCGTCGCTGCCGGCAATCGCCTCCGCAAAAACCAAGCCCTTCTTCTTCAACATTGCTTGCGGATCGGGTAGTTTGCCACGAAACGACTTGTACGCCTCTTCCGGATCGATCGAGCCGCCGACCGAGTAGATATTATTCTTCAGCTTGCGAGCCATGACGGGATCGAAGGGATTGCCGCTTTCCTCGAAAGCAGCAAAGGCATCGGCATCAAGGACTTCCGACCACATGTAGGAATAATAACCAGCTGAATATCCACCGGAAAAGATGTGCTGGAAATGCGGCACGGCATGGCGCATGGCCATGGCTTGCGGCATGCCGAGGTCGGAAAGAACCTCGCTTTGCACCGACATCGCATCCTTGCCTTCATTGCGTGTGTGGAGCGCCATATCGACCAAGGCCGAGGAGGTAAATTCGACAGCGTTAAAGCCTGCATTGAAAGTCCGCGCGGCCAGAACCTTGTCGAGAAGCGCCTGAGGCATGGGGGCGCCCGTTTCATAGTGGACTGCATAACGCGTCAGGATTTCCGGCACCGTCAGCCAATGCTCGTAAAGCTGGGAGGGCAATTCGACAAAGTCGCGTGAAACACCCGTACCGGAAACCGAGGGATAGGTGACGTTCGACAAAATGCCATGCAGGGCATGACCGAACTCGTGGAAAAGGGTCCGTGCATCGTCAAGCGATAGAAGCGCAGGCTTGCCTTCGGCAGGTTTGGCAAAGTTGCACACGTTGTAGATGATGCCGATTTCGCCGTTCCGACCGTTCTTTAGCGGCAGCTTGTGTTGCGGCTGGAACGAACTCATCCAGGCGCCCGAACGCTTGGAACTGCGGGCAAAATAATCGCCAAGGAAAAGCGCAATCAGCGTTCCCTCCGCATCGCGGATTTCAAAGGTCCGCACATCGGGATGATAAGCAACAATATTCGTCTTCTCGACGGCGCGAATGCCGAACAGGCGCTCGGCAACGTCGAAGCAGGCATCGATCATCTTTTCGAGCTGCAGATAGGGCTTCAGCTCCGCTTCAGAAAAATCGAACCTTCGCGCACGAATCTTCTCGGCATAAAAGCGCCAGTCCCAAGGCATGACCGAATGGTTTTTGCCGTCCTCGGCAATGAGGCCTGCAATATCGGCCTCCTCTTCAGCCGCCCGGCGCACGGCTTTTTCCCAGACTTGGCGCAGCAGGCTGTCGACCGCCTCAGGCGTCTTGGCCATCGTGTCGTCCAGCTTCAGCGCCGCAAAATGCGGATAGCCGAGAAGCGTGGCGACCTCACTGCGCAGACTGAGAATTTCGGTGACGACTTTTCGGTTGTCTGTCGGACCGTCATTGGCCCCGCGCGCTGCAAAAGCCGCAAAGGCCTGTTCGCGCAGATCTCGTCTTTCGCTAAAGGTGAGGAACGGTTCGATGATGGAGCGTGACAAAGTCACCGCGTACTTGCCATCTTCGCCGCGTTCTTTTGCTGCCGCAGCCATGGCATCGCGAAGGAAATCCGGCAAACCGGCAAGCTCGGACTCGTCCGAAAGAAGAAGCGACCAGCTGCGCTCATCGGCCAGAACATTTTGACCGAAGCGCGTGCTAAGGCCGGCGAGCATCTCATTGATTTCGGCCAGACGCTCCTGCTCGGCTTTAGCAAGCTTTGCGCCCGACTTGACGAAACCCTTCCAGTACCGTTCGAGCACCCGCGCCTGCTCGACCGTTAAGCCGAGCTCCTCTTTCTTTTGCCACAGCGTGTCGACACGGGCAAAAAGGGCGGCATTCATATTGATCCGCGAATAGTGCCGAGACATTTTAGGGGAAATTTCGCGTTCGAGCGCCTGTATCGTGTCGTTCGTATGAGCGCCGGCACGGTTCCAAAATAGTGACGAGACGCGAGAAAGTTCGTCGCCCGCCGCTTCGAGCGCTGCAATGGTGTTGTCGAAAGTCGGAGCCTGCGGATTGTTGGCAATACCATCGATCTCAGCCTGATGCGTAGCCAAAGCCGCATCGAAAGCCGGCGCGAAGTCCTCATCCTTCAAAGCCTCGAAGCGCGGCAATCCTTCAAAGCCGTTCCATTCGACAAGAGCGGGATTGATCGATGATGGCAGGGTCATGAAATGCATCCTTTGCTTTTTGTCCAAATTATACTGCCAAGGAAAAGCGGCAAGGCTCAGGCACCGCTTTGTTTTCCGAACCACCTGACAATCGATATTAGGCAGTGAGGCGCGCGACTGCCGATGACATGCCGCCCAGGGCAGCAACACTTGGACCAAGCTGAATTTCCAAGAAATCGCCCGTAAAAATTAACCATTTGTTAACGATTGACGATATGCGGGCCATTTCGATAGATTCGGGCCTCAGAATGCGGGAGCATTGCCATGGAAATTTTTCCAGTGCGTTCTTCGCAGAGCTGGCTCTTCGGTCAAAAAGACAAGCCCTCTGCGGCGCGATCAGCAGATGGAACGTTCGGATCTCTAACTCAGATTCGGCCGACGTTTGAAGTGCGTCAAGACGCGGTCGAAAAGCCAGACTTCAACAGTATCAGTGCGGCCGAACTTCGTCGTCTCGCGCGAGAGAGCTTCGATCAAGGGTCGATCGATGGCGAGACATTTGCAACGTTATCGGAACCCTTGCCGATGCAAACCATCGACACGATGGGTAATGTTGTCGATCTGTCCGGCGTCAGCGATGCCACGAATTTCAATTTTCGCGATTATTATCGGGACAGGCTACAGATCGCCACATCGATTGGCGACGCCTATGACGTCGACCGACTTCGGTCCGTCGTCAACTTTATGGGCTAAATAGCAGCGATCCAAAATTCGTCTGGCCGAACCATGATCGGGGCGCTCGATATGATGGGATCGAGCGCCCCGACATGATCATCCCTTGAGATTGCGCTTTGCCAAGGTGCGAAGACGCAGCGCATTCAGCTTGATGAAGCCTGCCGCATCTTTCTGGTCATAGGCTCCTTGATCGTCTTCGAAGGTGACGAGCTTGTCGGAATAAAGAGATTTCTCGCTCTCGCGTCCGATTACCATGACGTTGCCCTTGTAGAGCTTGAGGGTAACCTCGCCCTCGACGTTCTTCTGCGACAAGTCGATGGCCGCCTGCAGCATTTCGCGTTCCGGCGAGAACCAGAAGCCATAATAGATCAGTTCGGCGTAACGCGGCATCAGTTCGTCTTTGAGATGGGCCGCACCGCGATCCAGTGTGATCGATTCGATAGCACGGTGAGCAGCAAGAAGAATCGTGCCGCCTGGGGTTTCATAGACGCCGCGGCTCTTCATGCCGACGAAACGGTTTTCGACGAGGTCAAGGCGACCAATCCCGTTGTCACGGCCGTAGTTGTTCAAGTTCGCAAGAAGCGTTGCAGGGCTCATCTCAACGCCATTGATGGATACCGCATCACCCTTGCGGAAGCCGATCTTGATGGTCGTTGCCTGGTCGGGAGCAGCCTCGGGAGAAATCGTGCGCATATGCACGTATTCAGGCGCCTCCTGAGACGGATCCTCCAGGACTTTTCCTTCGGAGGAGGAGTGCAGAAGATTGGCGTCGACGGAGAACGGTGCCTCGCCCTTCTTATCCTTGGCAACCGGGATCTGGTTCTTTTCGGCAAATTCCAGAAGGTCAGTTCGGCTCTTGAACGACCAGTCGCGCCAAGGGGCGATGATCTTGATATCCGGGTTGAGGGCATAGGCCGATAGTTCGAAACGAACCTGGTCGTTGCCCTTGCCGGTTGCGCCGTGCGCGATAGCATCGGCGCCGGTCTTCTTGGCGATTTCGATCAGATGCTTGGAAATCAGCGGACGGGCGATCGAAGTACCGAGCAGGTATACGCCTTCATAAACGGCATTGGCGCGGAACATCGGGAAAACGAAATCGCGGACGAACTCCTCGCGGACATCCTCGATGAAGATTTCCTTGATGCCGAGCATTTCGGCTTTCTTGCGCGCTGGCTCAAGCTCCTCACCCTGACCGAGATCGGCCGTAAACGTCACGACTTCAGCCCCGAGCTCGGTCTGAAGCCATTTCAGGATGATGGAGGTGTCGAGACCGCCGGAATAGGCGAGCACGACCTTCTTTACGTCTTTCGGAAGAGCCATGGCAGATAATCCGTCTATCAAAAAGGAAGGGGGTGAACCCGAAGTTACTTGGAATTTCGGCACTTTTAGCGGTTTTATTGCGACGCGCAAGGAAAACCCGGCGCGATCTGGTGCCGAATGTCATCCGGCCGAAAGGGATTCCGCGGCCTTTCAGCAAGCCTGGCGAGAACTCCGTTGACGCTTGTCGCCTCGGCTTCCATATCCCTCAAGACCAACCAAGAGATAGAAGGGAATAATCATGACCGCTTCTCACCCAGCTCTGGCCAAAGGCAATGTCGCCGTCATTACGGGAGCTGCTTCAGGCATCGGCCTTTCTGCAGCCAAGACCTTTGCCCGAAAGGGGATGAGTGTTGTGCTCGTCGATCTGGAGGGCGATCGCCTGAAAGCAGCCGCCTCGCAAGTCGCAGCTCTTCATGAAAAAGGCGACAGCGAGGTGGTTGCAATCGCCGCTGATGTTTCCAAGCGCGAAGACGTGGAAGCGCTCGAGCAGGCCGTTCTGCAGAAGTTCGGCAAGGTCCATGTCCTCATGAACAATGCCGGCATTCAGCCGGGCAGCGCTCTGTTCGGCCCGCAGAAAAATTGGGACGATGTGCTCGCCGTAAACCTCGGCGGGGTGATCAATGGCACGCGGGTGTTCGCACCCAAGATGATTGCGCACGGCGATACCGCGCTGATTATCAATACGGGCTCCAAGCAAGGCATCACCACGCCGCCGGGCGATCCCGCCTATAACGTTGCCAAGGCTGGCGTGAAGGCTTTTACGGAGGCGCTCCAGCATGAGTTACGGAATACCGAAGGCTGTCATGTGACGGCCCACCTTTTGATCCCCGGCTTCGTCTTCACCGGCCTGACGGCCAATGGCCGCACGGAAAAACCATCCGGTGCCTGGACACCGGACCAGACCGTGGACTTTATGCTCGAAAGCCTGGAGCGCGGCGACTTTTACATTCTTTGCCCAGATAACGACGTGTCGCGCGCATTGGATGAAAAGCGCATGGCATGGGCAATCGGCGACATCATCGAGAACAGGCCGCCCTTGTCGCGCTGGCACAAGGATTACGCCGATGCCTTTCGCTCCTTCGTCGAAAAGGGCTGATGGCGTTTATAAAGCAGGTCCGAACATCCCTGGCTTCTTGATGAAATCGATAAAGGCCCGCAATGGCGCCGGCGTTAGCCGGCGTCCTGGATAATAGAGAAAGGGGCCGGAAAATGGCTGCCACCAGGATTCAAGAACAGGCTCCAGGCTGCCGTTTTCGAGAAGAGGCCGCAACCAGTCCTCAAAAAGATGGATGATGCCCATGCCTGCGAGAGCCGCCTCGACGGCGAGATCAATGCCTGCATTGCCTTCAATCAGCAGCGGTCCGGACGGTTCAATTTTGAAGATCTCTGCGTCTTTTTCATATTCCCAAGGGAACATCGTTCCGCTGGGAAAACGGCCCCGCATACAGGCATGCTCGAGAAGATCGCGCGGATGTTGCGGGCGTCCACGCCGATCGAGATAGGATGGCGCGGCAGCGGTGGCAAAACGCTGAACCCGTGGCCCGATCGGTACGGCGATCATATCCTGTTCGAGCTTTTCGTCATATCGGATGCCGGCATCGCAACCTCTGTCGAGCACATCGACGAAGCTGTCCTCCGTCACGACCTCAAGGCGAATCTCAGGATAGGCAGTTAAAAAGGGCGGAACGATACGCGGCAAAACAAGACGTGCAGCGCTGATCGGCACGTTCAGTCGCAACAGCCCAGCCGGGCGGTCACGAAAGAGATTGACAACGTCGAGCGAGGCTTCCACCTCGGCCAGCGCCGGAGCCAGCCTCTCTAGAAGACCGCGACCGGCTTCGGTAGGGGACACGCTGCGCGTCGTGCGATGCAAAAGCCTGACGCCAAGATGCGTTTCGAGCCGGCGTACCGCCTCGCTCAGTCCCGAGGCGCTTGTCCCGCTATGGCGTGCGCATTCGCGAAATCCACCGGCGCGTGCAACGGCAACAAAGGCCTGAAGATCCCCGAGTTCCACCTTCATTGTTCGCTATCCCGCACAACCTGTCAGGATTATTGCCTGTTATCGCGCAGCCACTCAAGGATTATCTTACGGGTCACACCACAATGAAGGAGCAAAGACCATGACAACAATCGATCAGGCAGGAACCTTCCGTCTCGCCGATAAAGCCGTCAAACGCATGGGTTACGGCGCCATGCAGCTTGCTGGCCCAGGCGTCTTTGGTCCGCCGAAAGATCATAAGGCCGCGCTCGATGTGCTGCGCACTGCGCTCGAGCAGGGCGTCAATCACATCGATACCAGTGACTTTTACGGCCCTCATGTAACGAACAAGCTGATCCGGGAAGCACTTCACCCCTATCCGGACGATCTTGTCATTGTCACCAAAGTCGGCGCTGTGCGCGGCGAAAAGGCCGAGTGGCTTAAGGCCACCTCGCCCGAAGCGCTTACGCAAGCGATCCATGACAATCTGGGCAATCTAGGCCTTGATGTTCTCGACGTCGTCAACTTCCGCAGCATGCTGGATGTCCATGGCCCAGCCGAAGGCTCGCTGGAGGCCGAGGTCACCGTTTTGGCGGACCTTCAGCGCAAGGGATTGATCCGTCATATCGGTCTCAGCAATGTGACATCGGCGCAAGTCGCAGAGGCAAGCAAGATTTGCGACATCGTCTGCGTTCAAAATCAGTATAATCTTGCCAATCGGCAGGATGACGCCTTGATTGACGAACTGGCGTCAAAGGGTATCGCCTATGTACCGTTTTTCCCGCTTGGGGGCTTCTCGCCGCTTCAGTCCTCGACGCTCGATACGGTTGCGAAAACGCTCGGCGCAACGCCGATGCAAGTCGCGCTGGCCTGGCTCTTGCAGCGGTCAGACAATATTCTGCTGATCCCGGGAACGTCATCGGTCAACCATCTGATGGAAAACCTTGCGGCAGCTTCGTTAACATTGCCTGCCGATGCCCTGGCGCAACTCGACGGGATCGGAAAACAGGGATAAGATCGAGGAAATTCGATCTCCCCGGAGCCTGTGATGGACTTTCTGCCGAACTTACCGACCCTTCTAACATTTTCGGCAGCAAGCCTCCTTCTGGCAGCCACCCCAGGTCCGGATATGACGCTTTCGATCAGCCGCGCTCTGTCGCAAGGGCGCAAACCTGCCCTGTGGGTCGTGTTCGGAACCAGCCTTGGCATCGTGGTTCACACGATGCTGGTCGCATTCGGCGTCAGCGCCCTCATCACCGCCTCGCCGACTGCCTTCTTGATCTTGAAGACGGGCGGGGCGGCCTATCTTTTTTGGCTCGCCGTCCAAGCCGTTCGCTTCGGCTCAAAGCTTGCGGTCGTGAAAACCGAGACCAAGCAAAAATCAGCTCTTTCCAATATGGCCAGCGGCTTTTCAGTCAATCTTCTGAACCCGAAGGTCATCATCTTTTTCATGACCTTCTTACCTCAGTTCGTCACTGCCGGCGATCCTGCCGTGACGCAGAAGCTGATTTTCCTCGGTCTGTTTTTTATTGTCATCGGCATGCCGGTCAACACGCTCATCGTCTTTGGAGCCGACCGGCTGTCAACTTGGCTGCAGAACAATCGCAAGGTTTTGCGGGGAATGGACTACAGCTTTGCCGCCGTCTTTTCGGCCTTCGCGGCAAAGATCTTGCTGACGCAGGCACGCTGACCCAAGAGTCGGCGGCCCGTTCCTTAGTCGTCGGCGCCGTGATTGGCGATCATCATCGCTTCGAAAGCAAGCCGTTCGGTCTTGCGCATGCGTTCGGATTCAGACTTCAACTGGCCGCAAGCGGCCAGGATGTCGCGTCCGCGTGGCGTGCGGATTGGCGAGGCATAGCCGGCGCTGTTGATAAAATCGGCAAAGCGCGCAATCTGGCTCCACTCCGAGCACTGATAATTTGTGCCGGGCCAGGGATTGAAGGGGATAAGATTGATCTTGGCCGGAACGCCCTTCAGAAGCTGAATAAGGCCTTTGGCATCCTCGAGGCTATCATTGACGTCCTTCAGCATCACATATTCGAAAGTGATGCGCCGCGCATTGGAAAGCCCTGGATACTTCCGGCACGCGTCAATCAGTTCCTTCAATGGATATTTTTTGTTGATCGGAACGAGGATATCACGCAGATCATCGCGCACCGCATGCAGCGAGATCGCCAGCATCACACCAATCTCTTCGCCCGTGCGAATGATTTCTGGCACGACGCCAGAGGTAGACAGCGTAATGCGCCGCTTGGAAAGCGACAGACCATCTCCATCCGACGCGATCAAAAGCGCCTGCTTGACGGCCTCGAAGTTGTAGAGCGGCTCTCCCATGCCCATCATGACGATATTGCTGACCTTGCGACCTTCCGCGGGCACCATGGCACCCACAGGAACATCACGATCTGGAAAATCACCTAGCCGGTCGCGTGCAAGAAGCAATTGCGATAAAATTTCCTCAGCGGTGAGGTTGCGAACGAGACGCTGCGTTCCGGTATGACAGAAGGAGCAGGTCAGCGAACAGCCCACCTGGCTCGATATGCAGAGCGTGCCGCGCCCCTCCTCGGGAATGTAGACAGTTTCGACCTCAACGGGCCGTCCTGCGCCGCGTGGCGGAAACCGCAGCAACCATTTGCGCGTACCGTCGTTGGAGACCTGCTCTTCGACGATCTCAGGCCGAGCGATCGTGAAATGCGTCTTCAGCATGTCGCGCATGTCTTTCGCAACATTGCTCATATGATCGAAATCCGAAACACCGCGGACATAGACCCAGTTCCAGATCTGCGACACGCGCATCTTAACCTGGCGATCCGGTACGCCTTTCTGGCGAAGGGCATCCCCCATCTCTTCGCGTGACAACCCGATGAGAGACGGCTTTGTGTTCTGTTCGGCTGTCGCCGGCACCGGCGAAAAAGACGATTTAACGGCAACAGCATCCGTGACGGACATGATCTCAATCCCGAATTCAACCACGCGCATCAGACGCCGGAATACAAGCGATCCGGTAAGAGTAAGGCGCATGTCGTTAGAAAATTTGGCGGCGTCTTGAGGTCGCATCACGCCGCATTTGTGCGCCCTCTAGCATGAATTCAAAGCCGCGTCACCTCCCTGCCCGCGATTTGCCGGTCAACCAAAAGCGAAAGGCCGGCTTGCGCCGGCCTTGGGAAGATCGATCGACCTCAACACTGTTATTTGCAGCTTTCGATCTGCTTCAATGCTGCAGAAATGCCCGCCAGGGAATAGCTGTACGAAGTTCCGGTGCCGCGCTTGGACGTCGCAGCGACAGTCATCGCGTGACCGGTTTTCATGGCAGCGACAAGAGCAGGTTCCTGAGCGGCATTTTCAACCCAGCCGGCCTTGTCCTTGGTGAACATGACAAAGGTCTTGTTGTCGATCGTCACGTTGATTTTGGAGCCTTCCTTGACACTATAGCCCATCATCGCCTGGGGTTCGTAGGAGATGTTCTGACCCGGGCGCTGCGAGACGATGAAGAAATTTTCGCCATGATCGATATTGTTTGGCGACTTCTGCGTCGGTACGGACAGCACATAGCAGACGGTGTTGGCGCCGGACTTATAAGAATATGCGCCCCATGCCTGGAACTGCTGGATTCGGGTGGGAGCCGAAGATGCAGCCGGCTGTGCAGCCTGCGCAGGCTGCTCTTGTGGCTGTGCCTTCTTCTTCGGTTGGGCAGATGCAACACCAGCACCAGCGAGAACGAGTGTGAGGGCAATTGCGAGACTTCTAACAAACATGGAATTTCCTGCCGGTTCTTGCGATGCGGGCTCAGTACGAGGTGAACGTCGCTTGATCACGATCTGCTTTATTTTGACTTTATTCAGGTTACCAAAGCGTCAACGCTTATAGGAAATTGCCATTGACGGTGCCATTTCTACCCAAGTTCAGGCATGATAGAGCAAGATTATGGAGGTTGATGCGTTCACGGCGAGACTCGCCCTGCGAAAAAATTTAAGACAAAAAGAAAGAGGCAAGAGTTTGACCTTTTTAAAAAGCCTCGTAGGTCTTTAGGGTAACAATCAAGTCATCAGTTTCTTAGCGGGGGATGCCGGGTACAATATGGAGACTGAAGAAAGACAACGCTTCGCCGAGCTCGCAAAGGCGGTAGCGGATCATCGAGACCAACAAGCATTTGCCGATATTTTCGACTATTTCGCACCGCGCCTGAAGTCCTGGCTTCTTCGACGTAAAATGTCTTCCTCCGAAGCGGAGGAACTCGTTCAGGATGTGATGACAGTGGTTTGGCATAAGGCCGCCCTTTACGATCCCGCCCGCTCATCGCTGTCGACCTGGATTTTTCGCATTGCCCGCAATCGACAGATCGACCTTGCAAGACGCGCAAATACGCGCCGGCTGGATGAAAGCGATCCTACCCTCCTGCCTTTGCCGGAAGAGAGCCCCGATGACCTCGTGAGCAATGACGAGCGTGACCAACGGGTTCGAATGGCGTTGAACGAATTGCCGGAAGAACAACGCAACCTGTTGCGCAGCGCCTTCTTTATCGGGCAATCGCATTCTCAAATTGCCGAAGAAACCGGGCTGCCGCTGGGGACCGTCAAATCGCGCATCCGCCTTGCCTTTACAAAGCTGCGCCGGATCCTGGAAGACGACCGGGACTGAACCCGCGCCAAAGAAGGCAGCAGGTTCTTGCACTCAGAACATGCAGCGACATTCCCCTCGCTTCGACGGACAGCTGATCGAGGCTTTAGCTTGCCTTTGTCGCAGCCGTTTCGTCAGCAAGGGCGCGATCGGCGGCCTCATAATGCGCCTGATTGATATGGCGATTGACCAGCGCGAAAGCTGCGGACAGAACGGCAACATCGTCAGAGAAACCGATAACGGCGAAGAAGTCCGGGATGATATCGATCGGCATGACGAAATAGGCGAGCGCAGCAAGAAGGATGCCCCGCACGCGTGTCGGCGTCTGAGGATCGAGCGCGCAATAGAAGGCGGCGACCACATCGCGCGAGAAGGGAATGTGTCTCACAGCGCGACGAAAGGTCGGCCAAAATTTCTTGCGAACCGTCCGCTCGCGTTCATTCTGGGTTTCCTCGTCGCCCGGCAACAAGATCTCACCGTATTTGATGTCGTCCATCGCGTTCTTCCCATGGGGGTCAAGATGCGCCAATCCGATATCATCCAACGGATCCCGATGCGCAAACCTATTCATGCGGTTGATATGGGGCGTGGGTAAGGCGAATTAAACCCGCAAACGGCTGGCCGCGCGATCTGCTGCATGCGCCAACTTAAAATCAAGCTCGGTCAGCCCGCCAACGTCGTGTGTGGACAGACTAACGTCTACGCGTGAATAGACATTGCGCCAGTCGGGATGATGGTCGAGTTTTTCTGCCGTCAGCGCAACTTCGGTCATGAAGGCAAACGCCTCAGGGAAATTCGAGAATGCGAACTGCTTATTGATAGAACCGGCATCATCTGCCAGAGCCCAGCCGTGAAGCTTTCCCAATTCTGCCTTGATCTCTGCTTCTTCAAACTTGCGTCTTGCCATTCTTGATATCCTTATCGGTTAGAGGATAATCCGGCCTCGTTGAATGAAGAACCGATCATCCACCGGCTCCATCCCGGGCCATTACGCCGGTCGCATGCGATCGGATCGATGAGAGATAACAATGTCGGCCACGGAAAATCGTTTCGGCGTCCTCTTCGTTTGCTCTGGCAATATATGCCGCTCGCCGCTGGCAGAAGGCATTTTCACACATCTTGCGGAAAAGGCAGGTCTTATTGGACGCTTCACGATCGATTCTGCGGGCATAGGCGGATGGCATGTTGGCCAACCGCCGGACAACCGCGCTGTCGCCACCGCGAAGAAACACGGCATCGACATTTCCCGCCAAAAGGCCAGACGCCTGAAGCCGAACGACTTTACGGCGTTCGATCTTGTTCTGGCGATGGACCGCGGTCATATGGGCGAATTACGCCGGCTTGCCCCACACTCGGCAAATATCCACCTCTTCGGAGATCTGGCGCTCGAAACGGGCGAAGATATCCAAGAACCCTACTATGGTGACCTTGAAGACTTCGAACTCGTTTATACGAGACTCTTGTCGGGTTGCAGGAAGCTGCTGGAAGATGCTCCCACGCTTTCGCGCAACGGGAAGATCTCTTCGGTCAGATAGGGGCCGCCGCCAACCGATTCTTTCGACGATAAGAGCACGAAACGCGGCACCGTGAAGTTGAGCGTGTGGAAATTGCCCCGTCCGCTGAGATAGTGCACGACGTCGTCGACGCGCGACGATTTAAGGCGCGCCAGAGTGACGTGGGGCGAAAACTTGCGGGGATCAGGCGGCAAGCCGATGCGCTGGCAAATCCGCTCTATTTCGCCCTGTAGAGCCACCATTTCCGGACAAGGCGACACGCCCGCCCAAATACTGTGTGGCTTTTTGGAACCGAAAGAGCCGATGCCTTCAAGTCTGATCTGGAATTCCCGACGGTCGATGCGGTCAAGCCGGTCGACAATCTCATCAGCGGTCCGCCCGTCTATATCGCCGATGAAACGGAGTGTGATGTGGTAATTCTCCACATCGATCCATCTGGCTCCGGGAAGACCACCGCGCAACAATGAAAGGCTCATCGCCACATTGCGCGGAATTTCGAGGGCGGTAAATAGTCTCGGCATAACGAGCACTCCCCGACTCTTTCAGATGTCTCAGCGAATCACGCAATCGGAAACCGCGCAAGTGCTATTTCTTGTCGTCCAAAATCATTCTGATGAACTGGCTAATCATTGGCTCCATGTTCCGGACCATGACATCCACGCCCTTCTCATTGGGGTGCATGCCATCTTCAAGCTTTAACGCTGGATCGAGCGCGACCCCGTCCAAAAAGAAAGGGTAAAGCGGAATCTGATATTTATCGGCCAGCTTCTTGTAGATCGGGTTGAAGCGGTCAGCATAGTCTTTTCCCATATTGGGTGGAGCGATGATCCCGACAAGGAAGACATTGATTTTTCTTTCCTTGAGCCGGCTTATCATCTTGTCCAGATTTTTTTCTGTGTCTTCAGGCGCGATGCCGCGCAGCGCATCATTGGCACCAAGCTCAAGAATGACGCCATCCACGCCATCGGGAACCGACCAGTCGATCCTCGCAAGTCCTCCCGAGGAGGTATCGCCGGAAACACCGGCATTGGTGATCGACACGTCGATATTCTTTGCCTTAAGCGCCGCCTGCAGCCGCTCGGGGAAGCCGGCGCCAGGCGGTAACTGATATCCGGCCATAAGGCTGTCACCGAAACCGACGAGGTTGACGGTACGAGCCGCGACCGGATCGAAACTGCAAAGCATGAAGACAATGACGGCGATGTGAAGGAGAGCAGCTTTAAAACGCATATAGCCTTCCCTAAATTGGCTATCGATATTCCTCATATAGGCCAATTTGCATTGACGAAAACCATTGTCGAACTGAAGGATGCCAATTTAACGTTGGGAAGCGCGGCCGCTAGGGTTCATGTTCTCAAGAACATCAGCCTAGCAATCGACGCTGGCGAATCCGTTGGTATCGTTGGTCCCTCGGGGTCGGGAAAGTCGACACTGCTGATGGTATTGGCCGGCCTGGAGCGCCTCGACAGCGGTCAAATCACCATCAGAGAGACGGAACTGCACGCGCTCAACGAAGATCGCCTTGCTGATTTCCGCGGACGCAACATCGGCATCGTGTTCCAGTCTTTCCACTTGATTGCCAACATGACGGCGCTTGAAAACGTCGCGGTGCCGCTCGAACTCGCCAATGTAACGGACGCCTTTGCCATTGCGCGGCGTGAGTTGGAAGCAGTTGGCCTGGGCGAAAGAATGAGTCATTATCCCGGGCAGCTCTCGGGCGGCGAGCAGCAGCGCGTTGCAATTGCACGCGCGCTTGCGCCATCTCCTGCCTTGTTGATCGCTGACGAGCCCACCGGCAACCTAGACACAGAGACGGGCCGCCAGATCGCCGACCTTCTCTTCGCAAAGCAAGCCGAGCGCGGGATGACGCTTCTCCTCGTCACGCATGATCCGAGCCTTGCCGCCCGCTGTTCGCGTCAGATCAAAGTCCGCTCCGGTGTCATCGAGGGCGACAGCGCCGAGCGCCGGCGCGAAGCGGCTTTGGCATGAGCCTGACGCCCTCGCGACTTTCCCTGTCCCTCCGTCTGGCGTTGCGCGAGCTGCGCGGCGGACTGAAGGGCTTTTACATCTTCATGGCCTGTATTGCGCTTGGTACCGCAGCAATCGCAGCGGTGAACTCCGTGTCGCAGTCGATCACCGATACGATTGCATCGCAGGGTCAGGAGCTTCTGGCCGGTGATGTCAGGTTCGAATTGAACAATCGCGAGGCCAGTCCCGATGAACTCTCCTTTTTGAAAACGTTGGGCGATGTCTCGGTCTCGACCGGCTTGCGATCAATGGCACGTAAAGTCGATGGTTCCGACCAGGCGCTGGTGGAGGTCAAGGCGGTCGACGACCAATATCCGCTCTACGGACGCCTGAAAGCCGATCCGGATATGCCTCTTCAGCAGTTGCTGCAAGGGCATGACGGGAGCTACGGCGCCCTCGTCGCGCCGATCCTGATGGACCGTCTCGGCCTCAAGCGCGGCGATCAACTTCTTTTAGGCAGCGCAAAGTTCACGATCACCGGAACCGTTGAGAACGAGCCGGACGCGGTGTCGGAGGGTTTTGCATTTGCGCCGCGGCTTTTGACGAGCCGGCAGGCCTTGTTCGCCTCTGGGCTCGTCCAGACCGGAAGCCTCGTCGAGCACGCCTATAAGCTGCGCCTCGCCGACCCCGCACAGGCGCGCACAGTGCAGGCAAAGGCAGCGAAGGCCTTTCCCTCGGCTGGCTGGTCAGTGCGCACCAGTGACCGCGCCGCACCGTCCCTTGCCGAGAATGTCGATCGGTTCTCGCAGTTCCTGACGCTGGTCGGACTGGCCGCCCTCATCGTCGGCGGCGTTGGCGTTGCCAACGCGGTCAGGGCGTTTCTTGATTCCAAGCGCACCACGATTGCCGCCTTCAAGTGCCTTGGGGCTCCGGCTAACGTCGTGGTCCAGATCTATCTCTTCCAAATCGCCATCATAGCCTGCGGCGGTATCCTGATCGGCCTCGTTCTCGGCGCGGTGGCGCCGATCGTTGCAGCTCAGTTTCTGGCTGCGTATCTGCCGATTTCCACCGTCCCGACGCTCTATCCTGGTCCGCTCATGCTGGCCTTCCTATTTGGCCTCCTGACAACATTTGCCTTCGCTATCATGCCGCTCGGTCATGCCCGGGAAGTGCCGGCGACAGCGCTTTTCCGCGAGCAGGGCTTTGAAGCAAAGCGCCTACCGTCCTGGCCCTATGTTGTCGGCGCAGCTGCTTTGATGGCCGCGCTCGCCGGCCTTGCGATCCTCACGGCCTACGATCGCTTCATTGCCGTTGTCTTTGTTGGCGCGGTAGTCTTTGCCTTTGTCGTCTTGAGACTTGTGGCCGCGCTCATCGCCTGGCTTGCCAGAAAAAGCCCGACGGTTCATTCACCCGCCTTGCGCCTCGCAATCGGCAATATTCATCGTCCGGGTGCCTTGACGCCATCCGTCGTTCTTTCGCTTGGTCTTGGCCTTGCCATGATCGTGACGCTCACCCTGATCGATGGCAACTTGCGGCGTCAATTGACAGGCCGCATGGCAGAGGGCGCGCCAAATTTCTTCTTCGTTGACATTCAAGGGGCCGATCTCGATGGCTTCCGAAAACTGGTTTCCACGCAGGAACCGGACGGCAAGCTGGTCGAAGTGCCGATGCTGCGCGGTCGCATTACCGCCTTGAACGGCGAGGATGTGACGCAGCGCGCCAATGCATCGAATGCGCAATGGGTGTTGCGCGGTGACCGCGGTATCACCTATTCGGAAAACCTCCCTGAAAATGCTCGTTTAGTCGAAGGATCTTGGTGGGAAAAGGATTACAGCGGAGAGCCGCTGGTCTCCTTCTCAGCCAAGGAAGCGCGCGATCTAGGCCTGAAGATCGGTGACACGGTCACCGTCAACGTTCTTGGACGCAACATCACGGCCCGGATCGCCAACTTACGAAGCGTGGAATGGGAATCCCTTTCCATCAACTTCGTGATGGTCTTTTCCCCCAATACCTTCCGCGGAGCACCACATGCCTGGATCGCATCGCTGACGGCCCCGAACGCGACCGCCCAACAGGAAGCTGCTGTTCTTAAAACAGTGACCAGCAGCTATCCAACGATCACCAGCATTCGGGTCAAGGATGCCATCGATATGGTCGATACGCTGGTCGGTCAGCTTGCCACTGCAATTCGTGCCGCAGCCTCTGTGGCTTTGATTGCCTCAGTTCTGGTGCTGGCAGGCGCTTTGGCAGCAGGAAACCGCGCCAGGACGCACGATGCCGTTGTCCTGAAAACATTGGGCGCGACGCGCATCATGCTGATCCGGGCCTTCAGTTATGAATACCTCATTCTCGGATTTGCCACAGCCATCTTTGCTCTTGCCGCCGGCGCGACGGCCGCATGGTTCGTGGTTGCAAGGATCATGCACATCCCCTCGCATTTCCTGCCTGAAGTGGCTGTAGCGACTGTCGCGACGGCGCTGGTTTTGACGGTGGGGATCGGTCTTGCAGGGACATGGCGTGTTCTCGGACAGAAAGCGGCGTCCGTGCTGCGCGAACTCTAATGACCGATAAACCTCGGGTGCAACGGGCATAGTAGCGGTGCGATATTTACCAACAGGCTGATATTACGCCGATTTAACTTCCCAACGCGGGAAAAGGCCTTGTTGACAGGCCAATGACGCATCATATTGTGTGCAGGCAAGCTGGGGCTCCGCAGCGGCGCCCGGGAAGGGTTCCCGACACCGTGATCAATTCGGAGCCGTCAAGAGGATACAATGGCTGACCTGCGTAATTATCAAAGTCGCGCTCAGGCCGGGGTCGATATCGACCAAGGCCTTCGCGCTTATATGGTGAAAGTCTACAACCTGATGGCGCTTGGTTTGGCGATCACAGGCCTGGCGGCTTTCCTGACCTTCCAGATGGCCGTCCAAAACGGCGAACTGACCGGCTTCGGCTATGCAATTTTTGCGAGCCCGTTGAAGTGGGTTGTTATCTTGGCGCCGCTCGCGATGGTCTTGTTCCTGAGCTTTAGGATCAATAGCATGAGCGTTGGCGCTGCCCAGGCCACATTCTGGATCTACGCCGCATTGGTGGGACTGTCGCTTTCGTCGGTGTTCCTGATCTATACCGGCCAAAGCATCGTGCAGACCTTCTTCGTCACAGCGGCATCGTTTGGCGCTCTGTCGCTCTACGGCTATACGACGAAACGTGATCTGTCACCGATTGGCTCGTTCCTGATCATGGGTCTTTTCGGCCTGATCATTGCATCGATCGTCAACATTTTCCTGCATTCGTCTGCGCTTCAGTTCGCGATTTCCGCGATCGGCGTGCTCGTCTTCGCTGGTCTGACTGCCTATGACACGCAGCGGATCAAGGAAATGTATTATGCTGGCGACACTGCTGTTGTTGCTGGTCGGAAGGCGATCATGGGCGCTTTGCAGCTCTACCTCGACTTCATCAACCTCTTCATGTTCTTGCTGCAGTTCATGGGTAACCGCAAGTAAGCGCTGAGATCGATCGAGATGGTGGAAAGGCGGTCTTCGGGGCCGCCTTTTCTTTTAGCGAATAGCCGCTTATGCCGCTCTGAACTCCGTAGAAGCATTAGGCTCACGGCCTTTCCGTTTAAAATGAGACGGCGATTGGAATTGCTCAGATGGGCAAAAATTGATATGAGAGCGCCATGGAATCCAAATTTAAATGTATTGGGGCGCATATTTTCGTTCTGCAGGATCATTATCGCCTGCCGGCGCGCTTTTTTGCATGCGTATCAGGCGCATTGAACAACCGACTTCGTCGATAAGCTGCCGGTCGCCGATTTGACCTCCCTCTCCTTATGTACATCAATCACGATGGATTTGACGCCATGAGCGCACCTCGCACACTTTATGATAAAATATGGGACGATCACGTAGTTGATCAGCAGGAAGACGGAACCTGTCTTCTCTATATCGACCGCCATCTGGTTCACGAGGTTACCTCGCCTCAGGCCTTCGAAGGCCTTCGGATGACCGGCAGGCAGGTGCGGGCACCGCAGAAGACGTTGGCTGTTGTCGACCATAACGTACCGACCTCGCCCGATCGGCATCTTGGCATCAAGAACGAAGAAAGCCGCATTCAGGTCGAACAACTCGCCAAAAATGCCGCAGAATTCGGTGTCGAATATTACTCGGAAAACGACAAGCGCCAGGGTATCGTTCATATCATTGGACCCGAGCAGGGCTTTACCCTGCCAGGCATGACGATCGTCTGCGGCGATAGCCATACATCCACGCATGGTGCTTTTGGCTCGCTTGCGCACGGCATCGGAACATCTGAAGTCGAGCACGTGCTCGCCACTCAGACCCTGATCCAGAAAAAAGCCAAGAACATGCTGGTAGAGGTGAATGGCCAGCTTCCCCCCGGCGTCACCGCTAAGGATATTGTGCTCGCCATCATCGGCGAAATCGGTACGGCTGGCGGTACCGGCTATGTCATCGAATATGCGGGCGAAGCCATTCGTTCCTTGTCGATGGAAGGCCGCATGACCATCTGCAACATGTCGATCGAAGGCGGCGCACGCGCCGGTTTGATTGCTCCCGATGATATCACCTTCGACTATATCCGCGGTAAGCCACGGGCGCCTAAGGGCGAAGCCCTGGAGCAGGCGATCGCCTACTGGCGCACCCTGAAATCGGATGAAGGCGCGCATTACGATCGTGTCGTACGACTGAATGCTGCCGAACTGCCGCCGATCGTGTCCTGGGGCTCCTCGCCCGAAGATGTTGTCTCGGTTACGGGCACCGTCCCAAACCCTGACGAGATCAGCGACGAAACCAAGCGTGCATCCAAATGGCGCGCCCTCGATTACATGGGACTCAAGCCAGGCACGCCGATGACAGAAATTGCCGTCGACCGCGTCTTTATCGGTTCGTGCACCAATGGCCGAATTGAAGATCTACGCGCCGCTGCAAAGGTCATCGAGGGAAAGAAGGTTGCCCCGACGGTCGATGCGATGGTGGTGCCCGGTTCCGGCCTTGTCAAAGAGCAAGCCGAGAAGGAAGGCCTCGACAAGATTTTCAAGGAAGCGGGCTTCGATTGGCGCGAGCCGGGCTGTTCCATGTGCCTTGCGATGAATGACGACCGCCTGAAGCCGGGCGAACGTTGCGCGTCCACGTCAAACCGCAACTTCGAAGGACGACAGGGCTTCAAGGGTCGTACGCATCTAGTATCGCCGGCCATGGCCGCGGCGGCCGCCGTTGCAGGTCATTTCGTCGATATCAGAGAGTGGAACTAAGGCAGGCGCGGCGCCTTCGCTCGATGGAGCAGATGGCGCCGACGTTTGACGGAAGATCAATAAAAAAGGCGGAGAACGATCCGCCTTTTCGTTTTTCTGGAAATCGATCTCAGAAAGTTGCCGTCATAGGATCGGGACCGATACGGGCACCGGAATGGTCCAGGGTCGCGATTTGCGCGAGGTCGTCTGCATCGAGCTTAAAATNTCCGCCTTTTCGTTTTTCTGGAAATCGATCTCAGAAAGTTGCCGTCATAGGATCGGGACCGATACGGGCACCGGAATGGTCCAGGGTCGCGATTTGCGCGAGGTCGTCTGCATCGAGCTTAAAATCGAAGACTTGGAAATTTTCAACGATCCGCGAAGGTGTAACGGATTTTGGGATCACGACGAGCCCATTGTCGATGTGCCAGCGAATGATGACCTGAGCAACGCTTTTGCCGTGCTTTGAGGCAATCTTGGAAAGGGCCTCGTTGGAGAGCAGCTTGCCCTGCCCGAGTGGGCTCCAGGATTCCGTAACAACATTCAGCTTTTCATGAGCCGAGCGCAGGCTCTTTTGCTGGAAGTCGGGATGCAGTTCGACCTGATTGATCACAGGTGCCGCACCGGTTTCCTTGATCAGGCGCTCAATATGCTCCGGATAGAAATTCGATACGCCGATCGAGCGAATGCGCCCCTCTTCCTTGAGGCGGACCATCGCCTTCCAGCTTTCGACATAGCGATCCTTTTTCGGCGCAGGCCAATGAATGAGATAAAGATCGAGATAATCGAGCTTCAGTCGCTTCATGCTGTCGTCAAAGGCACGCAGAGCGGAGTCGTAACCCTGGTCGTCGTTCCAGAGCTTGGTCGTCACAAAGATATCCTTTCGATCGACCACGCCGGACGCAATTGCCTCGCCGACGCCTTCCTCGTTCTTATAGATCGCCGCGGTATCGATGTGACGGTAACCGGCCTCAAGGGCAGCGGTCACAGCCTTGGCTGTTTCTTCAGCCGGCGTTTGCCACACACCGAGGCCGACCTGGGGGATGGAATGACCATCATGAAATGTCACGATTGGCTGATGAGCCATGGGGAACCTCCAAATATCGATGATTGCAGCGCGCAGTTGACTTGAAAAGTCGCGCCGATGAAGCAACGCACTCAGGCTGCTTCTCTCAAGATATAGGCAGGGTTGCGCAAAGGTCATCCTTGATCGAGATGTTTGTGATCACAAAGGCGAGCAGCCCAGGATCAAGACGTCGATTGCGTAATTTACGTGACGCGCACCACAGTGTGTCTGTTCAGAAACGGCAGAATACGGATCATGTCTCGCGCGTCAATCGCAACGCACCCTGCAGTGGGTTCATAGCCGGGTCGAATAAGGTGGAAGAAGATGGCGGAACCGCAATGACGCACCCGCTTTGTCATATTCCAGTCCATGACAAGGCAGATATCGTAGAGCCTGTCCTCGCGCTTCATGTCTTCATGGCTCGAGCGAAGCTGTCCTCGCACGAGGCGATTGTAATTGGGATCGGCTGGCGCATCGCACCAAACCATTTTCTTATCGATAGGCTTCAGGGCAAGACCCGATTTCACTGCGCGACGGCGCTCACTTCGAAAAAAGCCACCAAGCAACCGCATGGAAGCAATCGGCGTACCGCCGTCGCCTTCACGCTTGCGCGATGTTCGTCCGGTCTTGCCGATTGCAGCCTGCAGCCGGAGAGGTCCAAACTGAACTATCGCCCGGCTCTGGTTTGTCGGTAAAGCGCGCACGACAAGAAGCCGCTTGGGCGCGGGACGACCTTGCCTTGTTTTTTCCATGTTTCTCCCATGATGTCATATTGTTAAAGGCAATGAACAAAACCATATCCCCATCCGGCATATCAGGTAAACGAGGCGAGTATTCATTCTCAGATAGGCCAAAAATAGAACACGCTCGGCGAGTACCCTTCGAGCACCTTATTGACCGCAACAGCCGGACAGTTGCATCCTTGCCAAATTGCTTTTTTGGGTTAGGAGTAAAGGTCAGGTATTTCAGGAACAGGATCCCGCATGACTGCACGCACCATTCTCCTGGTGGATGACGACGATGATCTTCGTGAAACGCTGACCGAGCAGCTAGCGCTCTATGACGAATTCACCGTTTTACAGGAAACCAATGCGACGAAGGGCATCCAGTCAGCACGCAGTGCGCAGATCGATCTCTTGATCATGGATGTGGGCCTGCCGGACATGGATGGTCGTGAAGCTGTCAAGCTCTTGCGCAAAGGTGGTTTTAAAGCGCCGATCATCATGCTGACCGGTCATGACACAGACTCCGATACCATTCTGGGTCTGGAAGCTGGCGCAAATGACTATGTCACGAAGCCGTTCCGTTTTGCCGTTTTGCTGGCACGTATCCGCGTTCAACTCCGTCAGCATGAACAGAGCGAAGACGCCACCTTCACGGTCGGTCCCTATCTCTTCAAGCCGAGCCAGAAATTGCTGACCACCGAAAGTGGCCAAAAGATTCGGCTGACTGAAAAAGAGGCGGCCATCATTCGTTACCTTTACCGCGCCGGCCAGAAAGTCGTGACCCGTGACGTTCTGCTGGAAGAGGTGTGGGGCTATAATTCCGGTGTCACCACGCACACGCTGGAAACGCATGTCTATCGCTTGCGCCAGAAAATAGAACGCGATCCGTCCAATGCTGAGATCTTGGTCACGGAAAACGGCGGTTACAAGATCATACCGTAAGGACGATCAATGGCTCTGGCCGACGACATAAATCTGCTGGCGCAGATTCCGCTCTTCTCCGGCATGTCGGACGATCAATTGCGGCTCATCGCTTTCGGTGCTGATCGCCGATTTGTCCCGGAAGGACAATTGCTCTTCCGCGAGGGATCGCCGGCAGAAAGTGCCTACGTCGTTGTCGACGGCCAGATCGAGCTCAGCCGCCTCAACCGCAGTGGCGACTCTGTGGTGGATATGGTGGTCGGGCGCGGTGCCTTGCTGTCTGAACTTGCGCTCATCACCTTTGTGGAGCGCAAGTATACGGCACTCGCCGTTCGTGATTGCGGCGTCTTGCGCCTCACACGGCCCCTGTTTCATCGGCTGATTGAAGAATATCCATCGACGGCCGAGATAATCGCGAACCGGATCCGCGACAATATTGCAGCTCTTGCCGCAAAGGCCGCTGCCGAACTCCATCGCTTCACCTGACCTTTGCAGGGCGATCTTCAGTACGATCCAATTTTGAGGAACTAAAGATCGAATTGGGCGGTCACAGGCACGTGGTCTGACGGCCTTTCCCACCCTCTCGCCTCTTTGAGGATATCGATCCGCTGCAAGTGCGGCCCGAGATCTGATGACGACCAGACGTGGTCAAGACGTCGTCCCCGGTCAGCAGCCTCCCAGTCGCGGGCGCGGTAGCTCCACCATGTGTAAAGCTTTTCATTCGCTGGAATGTGATGACGCATGAGATCGAGCCAGGCCCCCTGCCTGATCGCCTCCAACAGGCCTTCCGTCTCGACAGGCGTGTGGCTGACGATCTTCAGCATCTGCTTGTGTGACCAGACATCATTTTCGAGAGGCGCGATATTGAGATCGCCGACAAGGATAGCCGAGGTATTGGGTTCGGCATCGGCGCGCAGAGACTTCATCTCCTCTACAAAGTCGAGTTTGTGCTTGAACTTTGGATTGATGACGGGATCCGGCTCGTCGCCTCCGGCCGGCACGTAGAAATTATGAAGGCGGATACGCCGCCCGCCCCGTTCGAAAAGAGCGGAGATATGCCGTGCATGGCCAACATTGCCGTAATCGAGCCTGTGATCTTCATGAAGGGGAATGCGGGAAGCAATTGCAACGCCGTGATAGCCCTTCTGCCCGTGAACGATAATGTGTTCATAGCCAAGCGCTCGAAGCGGCGCATAAGGAAAAAGCTCGTTTGGAACCTTGGTTTCCTGAAGACAAAGGATGTCGGGGCCATGCGACATCAAGAACCGCTCGACGATGGGCATACGCAGACGGACGGAGTTGATGTTCCATGTGGTAATCGAAAAGCTCATGCCAATTCCCTTCAGAAGGACCATGAGCCTTTAGAACAGAAAAATCCTTAGGGTAAAGCTTTGCCGGCAGGTTTATGAACAAGCCCACCGCAAAGACGACAGCGGGAACGCTCAGTCGCGATAGGCTGGCGTGCCAGGAATCGATTCATACGGAACACGGAACACGCGATCGTCGAACTGAACGCCGGTCTTCACATTCGTCACCATGACCGAGGTGTCCTTGCCCTGATTATCGGTGATCGTCCATTGCCGCAGGTCGTAGGTCTTGGAATCGAACATCATCGTGATGGTGGAAGTACCGAAGATCGTCTTGTTGCCCAATACGATTGTCGTCAGGTCCGGCTCTTGCTTCACGCTTTTCACGGAGCCGTCACTCAGATCGATTTTTTGTGCCAGCAGCAGGCTCAACGGCGTCTTGCTGAGAGGATAGAGATCCCAGGTCTTCATTTTGAGATTGCCGATGGCAACATTCCTTCCGTCCGAAATGACGCGGATTGGAGATGGATCATTATAGTTGAAACGCAGCTTGCCCGGACGCTCGATATAAAATTTTCCATCGGTCTGCTCTCCGCGTGGACCGAACTGGACAAATTCGCCCTGCATCGTGGTCACGGCAGAAAAGTGATTGGCAATTTGTTGGGCTGCAGCGTTGCTGGGTGCGGCGGCCTGCGCCTGCACAGTGCCAGCCGAGATCATGGTCGAAGCGGCCGCGCCGGCCATCGCGCCAAGAACCATACGACGCGACAACACAATACGATGAAACGCGGTTGCGGAAGAGCTCATGAAAAATCTCCAATGAAAGAACACAAGGGGCAAAACACCAGCATTTGCGGGAATTTCCTTGGGTTCGGTTATGTTTTGACCGGCGTTTGCGCCGATCGGCTAAATCTCTTCCGTCCGCAGGACGGAGT